>DASSGZ010000382.1:0-17720 GCA_035693165.1 Chloroflexia bacterium
TGCTGATCGACGGGCGCAACCCGCGTGCCTATCAGGAGCAGATCACGCGCTTGCTGGCCCTGGTGGGCCTCACCGATCGCCGCGGGCACCGGCCCCATCAGCTCTCCGGGGGGCAACAGCAGCGGGTCGCCATCGCGCGAGCGTTCGTCAACGACCCGGAAATTGTGTTCGCCGACGAGCCAACGGGTAACCTGGACTCGCGGGCCGGGGCGGGCGTGCTCGATTTGCTCCGCCACGCCTGCACGGAACTCGGCGCGACCATCGTGATGGTGACGCATGATCCCCGCGCCGCCTCGTACGCGGACCGCGTCATTTTTCTCAAGGATGGGGCGATTGTGCGCGAGCTGCCGCGCGCCGCGCACGGCATCCCGGCCATCATGGACGTGCTGGCCACGCTGGAATTGTCCTGACGGTCGCGCCATGCCGTCGCGCGGCGTTCGCTGCCGCTTCCGGTTGACGCCGGGTCCCTAAACATACTAAGATGCTTAGGTATGGTCCGCGGCGGACGCGGACTGTGGCGATTGTCCAAGATGCCGGGTCTCGGTGCGGGATCGGCGCCCGGCCCACCGGGGGCCGCCGGGTAGACCGAGACCTGGTACGCTCGAAAGGATTCTTGTCATGCGGATTGCCCAACCAGACCGCGAAACCGGCCGGCAGGCGGCTCGGTGCGCCGGATGGCGTGTCGCCGCCCATATGCCGGCCCAGGGGGTGGTCATCGATGGATAACCTCGTGTTGCTGCCCGCGCCCCGCACGCTGACCGCGGCGGAGGGCGCCTACACGCTCGCGCCGCAGCGGCGCATTCTGCTCGAAGGCGCGGCGCCGGGCGCGTTGCTCGGCGCGGGGCGCCGGTTGCAGGCCGCCCTGGCCGAATATGCGGACGTGAACTGGGAACTGGCCGCCAGCCCGCTGGGGCCGCCGGAGGAGATCGGCGTCGTGTTGCGCGTGGCGCCGGGGGCCGTCACGCACGCCCAGGGGTATACGCTGACCATCACGCCCGAGCGGGTCGTGATCGAAGCGCCCGCGCCGGTGGGCGTGTTCTACGGCGTCTGCACGCTGGCGCAGATCGTCCAGCAGCGGGGCCGCGCGCTGCCCGCGGTGCAGATCACCGACTGGCCCGATTTCGCCGTGCGCGGGGTGATGCTCGACATCAGCCGCGACAAGGTGCCACGCATGGAGACGCTGCTCACGCTGGTCGATATGCTGGCCGGCTGGAAGCTGAACCAGATCCAGCTTTATACCGAGCACACCTTCGCCTACCGCCAGCATCCTGTCGTCTGGAGCCAGGCGTCGCCCGTCACCGGCGACGAGATCCTGGCGCTCGACGCCTTCTGCCGCGAACGCTATATCGAGCTGGTGCCGAACCAGAACTCGTTCGGCCACATGCACCGCTGGCTGATCCACGAGCCGTATGCCCCGCTGGCCGAGACCCACGACGAGTTCAAGACGCCCTGGGGCACGATGCCCGGCCCGTTCAGCCTGGCGCCCGAAGACCCCGGCAGCCTGGCCCTGGTGCGCAGCCTCTACGACGAGTTGCTGCCCTACTTCTCCAGCACCCAGTTCAACGTCGGCTGCGACGAGACCTTCGACCTGGGCCAGGGCCGCAGCAAGGCCATCTGCGAGGCGCGGGGCACCGAGCGCGTCTACCTGGATTATCTGCTCCAGATCTACCAGGAGGTGAAAGCGCGCGGCCACCAGATGCAGTTCTGGGGCGACATCATCGTGCAGAAGCCCGAATTGATCGGCGCACTGCCCAAAGACAGCGTCGCGCTGGAGTGGGGCTATGAGGCCGACCACGCGTTCGCCGAGCATTGCCCGCAGTTCGCGGCGTCAGGCATCCCCTTCTACGTCTGCCCCGGCACTTCGTCCTGGTGCTCGCTGGCCGGGCGCACCGACAATGCCGTGGGCAACCTGCTGAGTGCCGCCGAAAACGGGCGCGACCACGGCGCCCTGGGCTATCTGAACACCGACTGGGGCGATCTGGGCCACTGGCAGGTGCTGCCGATCAGCTACCTGGGGTTTGCGGTGGGCGCTGCGTACTCCTGGGCGCTCGACGCCAACCGCGACATGGATATCGCCGCCGTGGTCAGCATCCATGCCTTCCAGGACCCGACCGGCAACATGGGACGCGTGGCCTACGCCCTGGGCAACGTCTACCAGGCGCCGGGCGTGCTCATCCACAACTCATCGCTGCTGTTCTGGGTGCTGCAACTGCCGCTGGGCCGCACGCGCGTGCCCGAGGGCCGGCAGGCCGACTATACGGGCACGCTCGCCGCTATCGACGCGGCCATGGCGCCGCTGAGCGCGGCCCGCATGCAACGCCCCGACGCCGCGTTGATTGTGGAGGAGTACGAGAACACGGCGCGCCTGATGCGCCACGCCTGCCACCGCGGGCAGTGGCTGGTCGACCGCGAACACGGCGACACCACCGCCACTCGCCAGGCGCTCGACGCCGACCTGCGCGACATCATCCGCGAGTACGAGCGCATCTGGCTGCGGCGCAACCGGCCCGGCGGCCTCGCCGACAGCGTGGCGCGCCTGCAAAAAGCGCGGGCCGATTACGGCGTCGCGTGAGCAGGCTGTAACCAGAGCCCTGTCATTCTGAGCGCAGCGAAGAATCTCCGTCTTGTATCCAACCGAGACGAGACTCTTCGCTACGCTCAGAGTGACAAATCCTGTGTGATAGCCCGTCACGCGCCCGCCTGTATCCGCCCAAGTCTAGCCACTGCCTATTACCCGCCCGGCCACTACCACAGCCGGGCGGGTTTGCTTATGCTTGCGGCCTGGGTGATACCGTGGGCCGGCCCGGCGCGCCCGGATTCTTACGCAATTATCAGTGTATTCTGAGGGTTCTCTGTAGATTGGCCGCTATAATGGCCTCTTGCTACCGACTATTAGCAGACTCGGAGGACCTATTTTCGAATGACAGCCATCTTCTATCGCTTGCAAACCATCCGGCGCCGCGCGTTGATCGGCACACTGGGGGCAGCACTTCTCGTGAGCCTGGCCGCCTGCGGCACCGCCAGCGATCCCGCCGGCAGCGCCCCGCCGCCTGTTGCCGACGCCCCGACCGCCGCGGTCGCCGCCGTCCCCAAGGCCACGGTCGCCGCGGCCACCGACGCCGCCACGCCCACGCCGGACATGGACATGGGCATGGACATGGGCACGATGCCGCCCGACGAGCCGACCAGTGCCGCCGCCGCGCCGACCCCCGCCGCCCCGGCGAACGGTGAGAGCACCGCAAACGCCGTCGAGGTGCAGGCCACGTTGCGCGAATGGGCGCTCGATCTCAACCAGACCGAAGTGCCCGCCGGGACAGTGCGCTTTGTCATCAGCAACCAGGGCCGGTTCGCCCACAACTTCACCATCAAGGACGCGAACAACAACGTGCTGGGGAAGACGCCGAACTTCAGTAAGGACAAAGGCGCCCAGGTGGTCGAAGTCACCCTGGCGCCGGGCACCTACACGGTCTATTGCAGCCTGCCCGGCCACGCCGCCCAGGGCCAGCAGAATCAGATCGTCGTCAAATAACGCGGGCGCTAGCCCTCATATAGCGGACTGTGTAGCACGCGGAGGCGCGCCCCAGGTGGGGTGCGCCTCTTGTCGTTGCCGGCGGAATCAGTCGCCGTTAGCCGGCGGCGGGGGCAGGATTTCGACGCGGGCCTGCCCTGCCGTTGCCTCGCGCAGCGCGTCGGTCAGCGGGGCGGCCTGGGCGGTGGGTAGCCGGACCTCCAGCGTCACCTCGGCGGCGAAGGTCTCGCCCGTGAAGGCACCGGCATGGGCGACGACTTGGCGGCGGCTCAGTTCATATGCCGCGTAGGGCAGGGTGATCCGCAGCCGGGTATAGTCGATCTTTTCGGTCTGCGGCAGCACGGCCAGCACGGCCTTGGCCGCGTCGCCATAGGCGCGCACCAGGCCGCCGGTGCCGAGCAGCGTGCCGCCGAAGTAGCGGGTGACGACCACGACAAGATCGCCCAGCCCGCTGCCCCGGACCACGGCCAGCACCGGGCGGCCCGCCGTGCCCGAGGGCTCGCCCGCGTCGCTCTGGCCCTCGGTGGTGGTCGCCCCGTGGCCGATGCGGTAGGCGTAGACGTGGTGGGTCGCGTCGGGCATGGCCGCGCGGGTGGCGGCGAGGAAGGCCCGCGCCTCCTCGACCGTGGCGGCGGGCGCGGCGTTGGCAATAAAGCGGGAATTGCTGACCCGGATCTCGGCGGTGGCGGGCGCCGCCGGGACCAGCCGGGGCGCGGTGGGTTCAGACATGGCATCTCCGGCGGGCGGCAGGCCCGGCCCGTGCTCCCGCTATTATAGCATAGCTGTTGCCGGCGCCGGACGCCACCCTATGCTCGGCGTGGTGCCCGCCACCACCCCATGCTCGGCGCGGCGCCGGCAACGGTCCGGGTCCTTACCACCGCGCTGACGACCCCGTTCACATCAACCCGCAAGGTGAGTTATCCAATGTACCGCCCAGTGGCCTTGACTTCCATGCTACAATGAAGGCCAGGCTGGCGGCCCCGCGCCAAACAGCATGGAATCCGCCGGTGTTTGGTGGATAGGGGATCTATGGGATGGCTACAGCGGATACACAAACCGCATCGTTGCGCAGCCCCCGCACGGCAGGGGACCGGGCGACGTTTCTCTGGCGCGGCAGCGCGCCGGCCCAGCTAATTGGCGACTTCAACAACTGGGGTATCGAAGAGGCACCGCTGGACCTGGAACCGCTAGGCGGCGATCTCTGGGCGCGCACGCTGCAGTTGCCGCCCGACGCCTATATCGAGTACGCCTACCTGCACGGGGGCGCACGGGTTCCCGACCCGCTGAATCCGCAGCGCACCGGCGATGGTATGGGCCACACCAACAGCTATCTCTGGATGCCGGACGCCCGCGACACGCCCCTGGCGCGGCGCCGGCCCGGCGTGCCCCGTGGGACGGTCACCCGGCACGAGGTGGCCGGCCAGGGCTACGTGGTCGGCGCGAGCCGCACGGTGTATCTGTACGAGCCGCCAGGCGCCGGTCCCCACCCGTTGCTGGCGGTCTTCGACGGGCGCGGCTACCTGCGGCGTGCACACCTGGCGACCATCGTGGACAATCTGGCCGCGCAGCAGCGCATCCGCCCGCCGGCCATGGCGCTGATCCAGCCCGGTGGCCGGGGCCGCACCGTCGAGTATGCCTGCAGCGACACGACGGTGGCCTTTATCATCCGCTGCGTCCTCCCGGTGGCGCGGGCGCACCTGAATCTGCTCGATGTGGCCCAGGCGCCCGGCGCCTACGGCATCATGGGCGCGTCGATGGGCGGGTTGATGGCCTTCTACACGGCCTTCCGCGCGCCCGAGATCTTCGGGTCGGTCCTCTGCGAGTCGGGGGCCTTCGGCGCCGACCAGCTATACTACCGGTCCGTGCTCGAGGACCTGATCCGCTGCGGCCCGGTGCTGCCGCTCAAGATCTGGATGGACGTGGGCCTGCACGAGTGGTTCCTGGCGCCCAACCGGCGGATGCAGGCGCTACTGCGCGAACGCGGCTACGACGTGCACTATACCGAGCAGACTAGCGGCCACAACTATCCATCCTGGCGCAATGTGCTGTGGCAGGGGCTGGAATACCTGTACGGGCAGGGCGGCCAGGATCGGAAATAGCCGGGGACCGGCCTGCGAATCCGTCGCGCTTGCCGGGGGCGCGACCCTACGAGGCGTAATACAACGTGTGGCGCGTTCCCGGCGGGCGCGTCCCACACCCGCACTGGAGGTACTGCCGATGCCCGCGCCCCGCTGGCTGGCCCGCTTCAATCGCCACGTCACGAACCGCATCCTGGGCGGCGTGGCCCGGTATCTGCCCGGCTTCGGCGTCGTCACCCACACGGGACGCAAGTCCCACCGCCGCTACCGCACCCCGGTGAACGTGTTCCGGCACCCCGGCGGCTATGTCGTCGCCCTCACCTATGGCCCGCGGGCCGATTGGGTGCGCAATGTGCTGGCGGGCGGCGGCTGCACCCTCGAAACGCGCGGGCGCCGGGTGCAACTCACCCGACCGCGCCTCTTCCACGACGCGCAGCGGCGGACGGTGCCCGCGCCCGTCCGCCCGTTTCTCGGGTTGCTGCACGTCTACGACTTCCTCGAACTTCAGCAAGGGGGAGACGCGGACCCCGCACAGCCGTCGGGGGCGGGCTGAGCGGTCCCGCCAGGCAGCGCCGTACACGGCACCGCCTACAACAGCTTATTTATGCGTTTAAGCACCTCTTCCGGACCGCCGCCCTTCAAATCCCCATATTGCTTTTTACTGAGGCCCAGCTTTTCGCCGATTTCCACGATGCCGCCTCCTTTGAAATTGAATTTGGCGAACAGGTCGAACCCGTCGGATCCCAACGCCTTCATCAATTGGGCGGCCTTGGCCTTCACGTCGCGATACGCGTCGTTATAGTTGGTTAATTCCTCATCCTTTAAAATGCAATCGGTGAAGTAGGCCGTTAAGCCTTCCTTTAAGACCTCGCCCAGCGCGCTGGAGATCTTCATGGCGGCGGGCAGGTAATAGTTGTATAGACTCGGGCTTGCCAGCCGGTGCACGGCTTCATGCAACCCGGTGCCGAAGCGGGCGTCGGGCCGCAAATGCACTTCGGACTTCTTCGGGTCATAAAACCCGACGATGTGAGCGGGCACGCTTTGCGCGGAATTCTGATCGTACGCCGTGCGGTAGGCGTTTTCGAAATTGTTGTCGCTCAGTTCCTGGACGAATTTGCCCTTCTCGGCGATCCGCAAACCCGATTTCAGCTTGTCGCCAATGTACGGCGCCAGTCTTTTGTTTCGCAGCAACACTTCGTCAATAATTTGCGCGGTTTTCTCAAATACCGGGTCGTCGAGGCCGACTCCCGCCTCTTTCAGCGTTTTCTGTTTGGCGGGGGGTGGTTTGGGCGCCGGCTTGGCCGGTTCCGGCTGGCGCTGGATGCGCGCCGGCTGCGACCCCGGCAGCGCCCGTTGCTGAAGGACGTGCGCCAGCTCGTGGGCCAGCAGGTGCCGGCCCGCCGGGGTGCCGGGGCGATATTCGCCAGGCGCGAAATGGATGCTATTGCCCACAGTATACGCCCGCGCCTGGAGCCTGCGCGCCGACGCGTTGGCTTCACGGCCGGCATATATGCGCACATCAGCGAAATTGTGATGGAAGCGCGTCTCGAAGAATTGCCGATCCGCCGGTTCGAGCGCCATGGCCGCGCCCGAGTGTGGCCCGGCCGGCGCTTGGCCCCCGGCGTCCGTAGCAGACGGTCCGCTCGCGCGCATGACCTGGTTCGCCTGGCGGTCGGCCTCCTGCTCATCGGCGTCGCCTGGCTCGCTGATCACCCGTTTGGTCTGGATCGCCGCCGGGGTAGGGGAGTGGATAGGGATGTGGCTAAAATCGTGGCTCCTGCCCGCGGACGTTGCGGCGATTACTCCGGCTTGATTACCGGGTGGGCGCTGCGCATCGCGGATCGGCAGGCCGGATGGTGCCCAGGTGGGGCGCGCAAAACCGGAGGATATAGCCGTTTGCGGGCGCTGCCGCGGGTGTGCCAAGCTGCGCATATGGGACCTCCTGGCGTGGGAGGACGGTTACGGATCCGGCATGCTTTCATTATAGCACCGATTTTTCCGGCGTCGCTAGACGGTATGGGGGGCAATCGGCGGCTGTTGCTGGGACAGCGAGGGGCACGCGCAGGACTACGCGGAGTAGGGGCACGCGTTGCTGTCCAGACGCGAATCGGTATAACGGATAACTGACCTTATCCGCTATATATCGGTATAGTATCTGAGCGGGCCGCCACCGGGCCGCCTGCCGGAGATCGAGGAGAGAGCTACTCATGAAGATTGTGATTCCCGACGACTACCAGGATGCGGTGCGCACCCTCGATTGCTTCGCCAAACTCCAGGGCCACGAGGTCGTCATCTATCATGACACGGCGAAGGATCTGGACACCCTAGCCGCGCGCTTTGCCGAGGCCGACGCGCTGGTGCTGATCCGCGAGCGCACGGAGATCAGCGCGGCGCTGCTGGACCGCCTGCCGCGGCTCAAACTGATCAGCCAGACCGGGCGCGGGGTGCCGCATATTGACATGGCGGCCTGCACGCGGCATGGAGTGGCCGTGGCCGCCGGAGGCGGCTCGCCCCATGCCCCCGCCGAACTCACCTGGGCGCTGATCCTGGCCGGCATGCGCCGGTTGCCGCAGGAAATGGCCGCGCTCAAGGCGGGCCGCTGGCAAACCAGTCTGGGCCTGGGCCTGCGCGGGCGGGTGCTCGGCATCTTCGGCTTTGGCCGCATCGGCAGCCTGGTGGCGGGCTACGGGCGCGCGTTCGAGATGCAGGTGCTGATCTGGGGCCGCGAGGGATCGCGCACACGGGCGCGGGCCGCCGGCTTCGCCGTGGCTGCGGACCAGGCGGCGCTCTTCGCCCAGGCCGACGTGCTCAGCCTGCACCTGAAGCTCACGCCCGAAACGGCGGGCATTGTCGGCCCTGCCGACCTGGCGCGCACGAAGCCCACGGCGGGGCTGGTCAACACCAGCCGGGCCGGCCTCATCGTGCCGGGCGCGCTGGAACAGGCGCTGCGCGCGGGGTGCCCCGGCTGGGCCGCCGTCGATGTCTACGAGGACGAGCCCGCGCTGCACGATCCCCTGCTGGCCCTGGACAACGCGCTCTGCACGCCCCACCTGGGATATGTAGAGAAAGACAGCTACGAACTCTACTTCGACCGCGCGTTCGACCAGGTTCTGGCCTTTGCCATGGGACGGCCGATCAATCTGATCAACCCCGGCGTCCTGGCCGGTACGCCGCCCGCCGGGTCATAGGTACGCCCCTACCCCAGGGACGCGTGTAAGAAGCCCCTGCTACTGCGCCCCTGCGCTGGTGGTGTCGATGCTCTCGATCGTAGTGAGCGAGGCCGGCAGGCTGGGCGCCGGGGTGCGCTTGACCAGGGCGGCGAAGCTGGCCGCCGGCTCCTGCACGATGGCCGCCTGCAACTGCGGCATCAGCACCTTGCGGTAGACCGCCAGAGCCTGGGCCACCACCTGGTCCATGTTGTAGTATTTGTACGTCGCCAGCCGCCCCACGAAGTAGACGCCGGGCGTGGCGTCGGCTAGTGCCTTGTAGCACTTATATAGCTCGGCATTCTCCGGGCGCGGCACCGGGTAGTAGGGGTCGCCCTCGGCTTCGGGATACTCGTAGACGATGCTCGTCTTGCGGTGCTCCTGCCCCGTCAGGTACTTAAACTCCGTGACCCGCGTGTAGGCGTAGTCGTTGGGGTAGTTAATCACCGGGGCCGCTTGGTAGACCGGCGTGTCGTGGGTCTCGTGCACGAAGCGCAGCGACCGGTAGGGCAGCTTGCCGTAGCGATACTCGAAAAACGCGTCCACGGGGCCGGTATAGATCATCTCGCCGTAGGGGATGACGTCCTCGATCTCCCGGTAGTCGGTGTTGAGCATGATCTTGATGTTGGGGTGGTCCAGCATCCGCTCGAACATGCGCGTATAGCCGTGCAACGGCATGGCCTGGTACGTGTCGGTGAAGTAGCGCTCGTCGCGGTTGGTGCGCGTGGGCACGCGTGCCGTCACCGACGCATCGAGTTCCGAGGGATCGAGGCCCCACTGCTTGCGCGTGTAGCCGCGGAAAAACTTCTCGTAGAGTTCGCGGCCCACCTTGCTCACCACCACGTCTTCCGACGTGCGGATCTCGGCGCGCGGCTCGGCCACCGACTTCAGGAAGTCATCCACCTGCAACGCGGTGAGATTCAGTCCGTAGAGCTGGTTGATCGTGTCCAGGTTGATCGGCATGGGCACGAGCTGGCCGTCGACCAGCGCGCGCACGCGGTGCTGGTAGGGCCGCCAGGCCGTGAACTGCGACAGGTACTCGAAAACCTCGGCGGAATTGGTATGAAAGATGTGCGGCCCGTACTTGTGGACCAGGATGCCGTCGTCGTTGTAGTGGTCGTAGGCATTGCCGCCGATATGCGGGCGCACGTCGCAGATCAGGACATTCTTGTCCGCGTCGCGCGCCAGGCGTTCAGCCAGGACACAGCCGGCGAACCCGGCCCCGACAATCAGATAATCGAACATGAGCATACCTTGCCTTTTCTCTGGAATTGCGATGATGCGTTGGCTGCTCGCGGCTCAGCAACGTCTGCTCATTCTCGCACTCGTGCATAAGCAACTTTTATACCTAATCGGCTTACCGGCCCGTATTGCAGGGATATGTAGAACGGCGGCTGGGCGCACCGTCTTAAGGGCCTCATGATGGCCCGCGTATACAGCCTCTGTGACGCGGATGCATTGGGGCCGGGCAGGCGGCACCGCCCGGCTGCCGGAGGCGCGCCTATCGTTCCAGCGCGACCACCGGGATCTGGCGCGTCACTTTCGCCTGGTGCGCGGCGAAAAAGGGGTATTGTTCGGTGATGCGCGCCCAGATGCGCTCCCGCTCCGCCCCGTCCAGAACCACGGCGGTAGCGTCGTATGTCTCGGGCCCCACCTCGACGGTGACATGCGGGTGGGCCACCAGGTTGCGATACCAGTCGGGATGGGCGGGTGCGCCCGCGTTGGAGGCGACCACGAGCAGGCGGTCGCCGTCGGCGATATACATCATGGGTGTGGTGTGGCGCCGGCCGCTTTTGGCGCCCGTGGTCGTCAGCAGCACCAGGGGCCGGCCCGGCATGGGCCCGCCCGGCTGGTTCCGGTTCGCGCGAAATTCTTCGATTAATTTGCGGTTGTACTCAGTTAGATCCGGCATTGTCTCTTCCCTTCTGCAAGCCGTCTCAGCAAAAACCGCGCCATTCGAGCCGGACCCCGCAACCGCCGGGCGCCCGGCTCCGGCTACGCGGGGGACGGCCCGGTTTCGCGCGCGCCGGGCGGATCGTGCGAGTCGCGCGGCGGCTCCCCGGCCCGCCGGAAGATCCCGGCGAGTTGCGCCCCGGCCAGCAGCAGCGCCGCCGCCGCGGTGACGACCACGCAGGCCACGAACACCGCCGGCGCGCCGCCCGCGTCGTACAGGCTCCCGCCAAGCAGCCCGGCCACCAGCGGCGCCAGCCCCCACACGCCCGCGCTCAACAGGCCCTGGAACGTCGTCGCCCATTCGGCGGGGGCCAGGGTATCGACCAGCCGGACGGTGGTGGGCAGGAACAGCCCGAACCCCAGCCCCTGCAGCACGGCCACGCCCAGCAGCAGCTCCGGCTGGCGGATATAGAGGAAACCGATGTACCCGCTGCCCTGCAACACGTAGGCCAGCACCAGCGTCCAGGGCGCGCTCAACCGGCGGATCAACTGCTCGCTCCAGTGCATCGTCGGCAACTCGCAGAAGGCCGTCAGCCCGGCGAACAACCCCACCAGGAACTGCCCGCCGCTCAGCCGGTCCATGTAGATGCCGCCGAAGGTCAGCGCCATGCCCATGCCCAGGCCAAGCAAAAACGTGGCGACCAGCACGATGCGCAGACGGCTATCGCGCGTGACGACGCGCAGCGAACTGGGGGCCGCTGCCGTGACCGGGCGCTCGTCGTCCAGCAGCGGGGCCACCAGCATCAGCGCCAGGAACAACGCCGCCGCCACCGGCAGCACCACGCGGAAGCCCGCCTCCTGCCACAGCGCCCCGCCGGCCGCCGCGACCAGCGCGTAGCTGAGCGACCCCCAGAGCCGCATCTGCCCGTAGGACAGCCCGCGCCGCGCCGCCATGCGCGCCAGCAACCCATCGGCAATCGGCCCGACGGGGCTACTGGCGATTGCCATCAGCGCGACCACGAACAATAGCCCCAGGAACGAGTCCGGCACCAGCAGCGCCAGCAGGCTGAGCGCCGTGGCCGCCATGGCCGCGCTGAGCATCTCCAGCCGCCAGCCGCGCCGGTCGGCCAGCGCGGAGAGCGTCGGGGCCGCCACCAGCGCCATCAGCGGCCCGAACGCCGCCAGAATGCCGATCTCCTGCCCCGACAGCCCGCGCCGGGCAAAGAACACACTGAGGAAAGGCATATACGTCGCGGCGGCGCCGTAATAGCCGAAATAAAACAGCCCCCCGCGCGCCGCCGGGCTCAGCCGCGCGCGCCATCGTGCAAACATAATCTTCCCCCATCACCCAGGACCAAAAACAGCCGTCTCCGCGCCATAAGACATCCGCGCGAGACGGTCACTCTATTATACCCGCTCGACCCAGGCGCCCGCCGGGCCGCCACTAATGCCCAACGGGCCGCACCGGCGGCGGGGTGGGCCGGTGCGGTATAATGGCCGGGGCAGCACCCAGGCCCGTGGACCTTCACAGGCCGGGCGGGACCATCGCGGTTCTTTTGCCGGACGCGTATCCTCCACGGAGAGCGAATGCGCGTCCCGCGCAATAACACGCCCGCCGGGAGGGTTATCGTGAGTTTTGAAGAGTGGGTGGCCGCATACACCGGCCCGTTTGCGGTGCAGGGCGTGGTGGAGTTGCAGCCGGGCGGCTCGATAGCCACCTGTTGCCGGCTGGGCCGCGTTCCCAACGCGCCGGGTGTCTATTTGATCGATGGACTTCGTGCTGGCGTGCCCACCCTCTGCTACATCGGCAAAGCCGGGACCATGCGCCAGGATGGCAGCTTCAAGGACCAGGGTATCGCCGGCCGTCTGACGGCCAAGCAGCAGGATATGTCGCGACAGCAATACTTCCAGCAACAGATGGCTGCGTATAGCTTCGACGCGCTGCGCTTCCGCTGGTTTGTGACGTTCCAGGATCAGGTACGCATCCTGCCGGCAAAAGCCGAAGCCGACCTGCTTCAGGCATACTTCGATGCCCACAGCCGGTTGCCGCTCTGGAACGCCGGCATCTAGCTCTGCAGCTATTTGTACCGCAGAGGATCACTCATAAAGGTGGCGAAGTGGCCGGGGTTTCGTATAAAACCAGCCACTTGAGCATTATGGAAAGGTGAGGAAGCCAATGATTCAGGCGGTTGTGATGCCCGCGCCGGAGGCGCCGCTGGCGGTGCGCGAGTTCGCCGAGCCGCGGCTCGAACCCGGCGCGGTGTTGCTGCGCACGCTCGGCAGCGAAGTCTGCGGCACCGATGTGCATCTCTGGCACGGGCGGCTGGCCGGCGTGCCCTACCCTATCATCCCCGGCCATGTCAGCGTCGGCACGGTGGCGGCCACCGGCGGGACCGTGGCCGACGTGGACGGCAGGCCGCTGGCCGTGGGCGATGTGGTCACGTTCCTCGACGTGTACGGCTCGTGCGGGCGCTGCTGGTATTGCACCGTCGCCCACGCCACCACCCGCTGCCCCCAGCGCCGCGTCTACGGCATCACACTCCCGGCGGATGAGGGCTTGCTCGGCGGCTGGGCCGAATACATCTACCTGCGGCCCGGCGTGCATATCATCAGCCTGCCCGCGGGACTGCCCTGGGAGACCTTCCTGGCTGCCGGGTGCGGGCTGCCCACAGCGCTGCACGCCTGCGAGCGGGCCGAGATCGGCTTCGGCGATACCGTGGTGGTGCAGGGCAGCGGGCCGGTGGGCCTGAGCGCGGCCATCCTGGCCCAGTTGCGGGGCGCGGGCCAGGTGATCGTCATCGGCGGCCCGCCGCACCGCCTGGCGATGGCGACCCGCAGCGGCGCCGACGCCGTGCTCGACATCGGCACACTGGACCCCGCCGCGCGGCTCGACGCCGTGCGCGACCTCACCAACGGGCGCGGCGCCGACGTGACCATCGAGGCCACCGGCGTGGCTGCCGCCGTGCCCGAAGGCATGCGCCTGACCCGCGACGCGGGCCGCTACGTCGTCGTCGGCCAGTACACCGACGCCGGCCCGGCCACGTTCAACCCGCACCTCGACCTCAACCGCAAGCATCTCGACGTGCGCGGCTGCTGGGGCAGCGACGTGAGCCACGTCTACCGGGCCGTGCAGGTGCTGGCCCGCTACCACACCCGCTTCCCCTGGAGCGCCTTCATCAGCAAACGCTACCCCCTCGCCCAGGCCCAGGATGCCCTCGAAGATGTGGCAGCGGAGCGCGTAGTCAAGGCGTTGATCGTTCCACAATGATCGGGGGCGCGTACCGCCCGCCGGATTGTACGGAACTTGCAACTATTCCGCGGATGTGGATAATCAATCGGGCGTACTATACCCAGCGGCCCGGCACGGGGATTGCATAAGGTAAGGGCCCGTACCGATATTGAGCGCGCAAGCCGGTTTGCGACCGGCCCCACCGCCGAGCCGATCTGCCCGCGACCCGTAAACCGGGGTCGCTGGTCGCGCCATGCCGCGTGGCGCCGCGTCGCGATAGAGCAGAAGCATGAGCAAGACTAACCAGCAAGACAACCTGCCCGCTATCGAACCCGTGCCGTCGCCCGCGTCGGACAGTATGCCCTTCACGGCCCCGGTCGCCACGGACATCGTCGCGCCCGAACTGGAGACGGCGCCCGGCCCGACCCCCTCCGCCACCCATGCCGCGCTGCGCCGCCAGGTGCTGGCCCTGTCCTGGCCGGTCATCCTCGAAAATCTGTTGCAGTCGCTCATCGGCTTCGTGGACACGGCGTTCGTCGGCCACCTGGGCACCGACTCCCTGGCCGGCGTGGGCGGCGCGCAGCAACTGGTCTGGCTGATCACCACGGCGCTCTCGGCCATCATGATGGGCGCGACCGTGCTGGTGGCCCACGCCATCGGCGCGCAGAACCCCGGCGAGGCCCGCCGCGTCTTCAAGCAGGCGCTGGTCCTGGCCGGAGCGGTGGCCGTGGTGATCAGCATCGGCACCTACGCGCTGGCCGAACCCGCCGTGAGCCTACTGGGCATGGACGCCAACGCCACCCGGCTCGGCATCCTCTACCTGCAGATCAGCGGCATCGGGATGCCCTTCCTCGTCGCCATGTTCACCGGCTCGGCGGCGTTGCGCGGCGCCGGGGACACGCGCACGCCGATGTTCATCACCCTGTTCATCAACATCATCAACGTGCCTGCCGCCTACGTGCTCATCTATGGCGCCGGCCCGATCGCCGGGCTGGGCGTGGCCGGGTCGGCCTGGGCGGCCACGGTGGCCCGCGTGGTCGGCTGCGTGCTGCTGGCCTGGGTGTTCCTGCGCCCCCACCAGACGCTCACCCTGCGCGAACCCGGCGGCTGGCAGCTCGACTTCGGCCTGGTGCGGCGCATGCTCAACGTGGGCCTGCCGACGGCGGGCGAGCAGTTCATGCTCAGCTTCGGCCTCACCCTCTATGGCCTGATCGTCATCAGCCTGGGCACCGCCGTCTACGCCACGCAGCGCGCCAGCATGAATATCGTGCAGATGGCTTTCCTGCCCGGCTTCGGCTTCGCCATGGCCGCCACCACGCTCGTTGGCCAGGCCATGGGCGCGGGCCGCACCCACCAGGCCGAGGCGGGCACCTGGATGGCGACGCGCTACTGCATGATCCTGATGAGCAGCGTGGGGCTGGTCTTCGGGTTGTTCGGCGCCCCACTGATGCGCCTGTTCAGCGACGACCCGGAGGTTATCCGCCTGGGCGGCGAGGCCCTGTTCATCGCCGCCTGGAACCAGCCGTTCATGGCAATTGCCCAGGTGCTGGCCGGCGGGCTACGCGGCGCGGGCGACACCCGCTACCCCATGGTCTCCACCATGATCGGCGTCTGGGTCATCCGCCTGCCGCTGGGCTGGCTGCTGGGCGTGGGCTTCGGCCTGGGCCTCAACGGCATCTACCTGGCCTATGTCCTCGACACGCTCCTGCGCGCCGGGATGAACTACTGGCGCTGGCGCACGGGCCACTGGCGGCATATGCGCGTCTAGCTCCCCTTCTGCAATTTCGCCCTCACCGGCTAGAGGGATATGTATAACAACTGAGCCCATCCGCTCACGCAAAGTTATACATGATTCCATTTGCGCCCCCGTGGCACGAATCTGGCACAGGCACGACCATCTGCCCTCGCGCAGGACGCACGTTCCGCTACCGTCGTGCGGCTGTATCAACCCGATAATCTCCCAGGCAAAGGAGTTACCCCGATGATACGACCCATGATCCCCCGGTTCCTGGCCGGCGTGCTCGGTTGCGTCGCAGCGCTGCTGCTGATTACCGCCCTGACCGCCCGCCCAGCCGCGGCGGACGACTTCGCGGCCTACACCCTGCCGGGCGACGCCGTGTACCCCGAGGGCGTGGCCTACCAGGCTGCCACCGGCGATTACTTCACCGGCAGCACGACCAACGGCGCCATCCTGCGCGGCAACATCAACAGCCCCGCCGCCGAAGTCTGGATCGTTGGCGGCACCGACGGCATGACCACCACCCGCGGCATGAAAGCCGACAGCCAGGGCCGGCTCTTCGTCGCCACCGGCCCGCAGCGCCTGATGTACGTCATCGATACCGCCAGCAAGCAGACGCTGGCGAAACTCGATTCCGGTGTGCAGCCCAGCTTCATCAACGACGTGGCCCTCACCCCCGACGGCGCGGCCTACTTCACCGACTCCTCGTCGCCCATGCTCTATAAAGTCGCCCAGACCGGCGGGCAGTGGGCGCTGGAGAAGATCGACCTGGCCGGGTCGCCCATCGTCTACCAGGCCGGCTTCAACCTGGGCGGCATCGCCGCCGGCGCCGATGGCAAGTACCTGATCCTGGCCCAGGGCAATAACGGCAAGCTGTTTCGTTACGACCTGACCGCCCACCAGGCCGTGCAGATCGACCTGGGCACGGATGATGTCCTGGGCGCCGACGGCATCTTGCTGGATGGATCGACGCTCTACGTCATGCGCAACGCGCAGAAACTGCTCGTCACCCTGGCCCTGTCGAACGACTACACCCGCGGCACGGTCATGAGCGTCATCACGCACCCCGCCTTCTCGTTCCCGACCACGATGGCTTTCATCCCCGGCCATATCCTGGTAACAAACTCGCAGTTCGACAAGCGCAACGCCGGGCAACCACCCAGCCTGCCGTTCCAACTCTTGAGCCTGCCCATTCCCGGCGCGGCCCCGGCCCCCGGCCCGGTCGGCATGCCCGTCACCGGCGTCCCCACGCCCGACCCCGCTCTCCCGCTGGTCCTGTTCGGCGCACTCCTGCTCGCGGGCGGCATCCTGCTGCGCCGTCGGCGGCCTAGTGTAGGCTAGCCCCTCGCCTGCCTGACACAAAGCACTAGGTCCAATAGCTACCGCGGCCCGCGCACCATGCGCGGGCCGCGACCATCTTTAATCGTCGTCGCGTTCTTCGCTTCTTCGCGGTGAATTAACGCCCATAGCCAACGCCGTCCCAATCTGCTAAGATAGGTCCCGCAGCGCCGGCAAGGCATCCCGGCGGTGGGAAAGGACGGCAGCATGGACGAGTATCCGCAGTTCACCGTCAGCGGCCAGGTGGCGCTGGTCACGGGCGCGGCGCAGGGCATCGGGCGGGCGTGCGCGCTGGCGCTGGCCCAGGCCGGTGCCGATGTCGCCCTGGGGCTGCATAATGTCGAGGCCGATCAGGGCGTGGCCGCCGCGGTCGAGGCCCTGGGCCGGCGCGCGCTACGCTTGCAGATGGATGTCACCCGGCTCGACCAGATCGAGCACGCCGTGGCGGCGACCGTCGCCCAGTTTGGGCGGCTCGACATCCTGGTGAACAACGCCGGGCTGGGACCGAGCAACCCCGCCGAGGACGTGCGCGAGGAGGATTTCGATCTGACCGTGGCCGTCAACCTCAAGGGCACCTTCTTCGCCAGCCAGGCGGCGGGCCGCGTGATGATCGGCCAGCAGTACGGCCGCATCATCAACCTCAGTTCGCAGGCGGGCTTCGTCGCCCTGCCCACCGAGTCGGTCTATTGCATGACCAAGGCGGGCATCG
>DASSGZ010000383.1:0-6938 GCA_035693165.1 Chloroflexia bacterium
ATGGCGCCTGCCGCCTTACCGGGATGCCTGGAATCGAGGATTGGCTCATGCGACCCAAGCCGAAACACCTGGGACCGGAATACGCGGCGCAGTTCGCCGACGCGAGCGTGGCGGGCGCGTATCACCACCGCATCCCCTACCCCCCGGAGGCGTGCGCCATCCTGGCCGGATTGCTGGGCGACGGCCCGCGCACGGTGCTCGACGTGGGCTGCGGCACCGGCGAGATCGCGCGCCCGCTGCTGCCCCTGGTGGATTGGGTCGACGCTGTCGATCCGTCCGCCGCCATGATCGCGCGGGGGCAGGCGCTGCCGGGCGGGGACGACCCCCGCCTGCGCTGGATCGTCGGGCGGGCCGAGGACGCGCCGCTGGCCCCGCCCTACGGCCTGATCACGGCGGGGTCAAGCATCCACTGGCTGGACTGGGACGTGGCCCTGCCCCGGTTCCGCAGCCTGCTGGCGCCGGGCGGCTATCTCGCGCTGGTTAATCCTGAAGCCCGCCCGGTGCCCTGGGCCGCCGAGTTACAGGCTATCATCGACCGCTACTCCACCAACCGCGACTACGAGCCCTACGATATTGTCGAAGAACTGGCATCGCGCGGGCTGTTTCGCGTGCGCGGCACACAGGCGACGGCGGCCATCGCCTTCACCCAGCCCGTCGCCGGCTATATCGAATCGTACCACGCCATGAACGGCTTTTCGCGCGCGCGGATGACGCCGGAGGCCGCCGTGGACTTCGACGCGGCGGTGCGCGCCCTGGTGGCGCCCTTCTGCCCCGATGGGCAGGTGCACCTGGAAGTCACGGCGACCGTCACCTGGGGCGTGCCGGGAGGCGCGTGATGGATCCCCCCGAACTCGCCTTCCGGCCCCTGACGCCGGACGATTACCCGCTCTTGCTCGACTGGTTGCAGCGCCCGCACGTCAAGGAGTGGTGGGATGACGGCGACGACACGCTGGAGCAGGTGGCCGCGCACTACAGCGACCCGGACGCCGAGCGTTTCATCCTGCTGTACCGCGATCCCGTCACGGAGGAGGCCCGGCCCATCGGCTATTTCCAGTATTATCTGGAGGAGGATGGCGTGGTGGGCATCGACCAGTTTATCGGGGAGGCCGATCTGCTCAATCGCGGCCTGGGCACGGCGGCGGTGCGCGCGTTCCTCCAACTGGTGATCGCCCGCGAGAACCCGCGCCGGATCATCCTCGACCCGGAGCCGGAGAACGCCCGCGCCATCCGCTGCTACGAGAAGGTGGGCTTCCGCCACTACGAAACCGTGCCCACCGAGGACGGCAAGCAGGCGTATATGATGAAGATCGACCGCTAGCGGAAGAACGCCGCCGTTTGCCGCGCCCGGATGTCCCGGATGCGGACGACGTGGTTGGGCACGAAGGGGCGGGGCAGCGCGTCGAGGGAGAACCATTCGAGCGCCGTGGTCTCGTCAGAGAGGGCCGGCGCCCCGCCGACCACGCGGCACTCGAACAGGCAGACGATGGACTGCACGCGGTTGCCGTCGGGGTAGTTGATGACCGAGTGAGCCGGGTCGGAGTAGACGCCGATCAGGCGGACCACCTCCACCTCATAACCCGTTTCCTCGCGCACCTCGCGCACCACCGTCTGCGCCACCGACTCGCCCAGGTCCATGCCGCCGCCGGGCAGGCCCCAGTAGCCGTTGTCGCTGCGCCGCTGCAGCAGCAGGCGCCCGGCATCATCGAAGATAGCAGCGGCCGCGCCGGGGCGCATCTGGTTCGGCGGGCCGCCGTAAGTAGTCTGGTCGGGCATAGGGTGAGGGTAAAAAGCGGAGGGGCGCCGTGCGGCGCCCCTCCGCTTTTGTTTAGCGGTCGCGCTCGGTGGCGGCCAGCACCGCCTGCGCCGCCGCCAGGCGGGCGACGGGCACGCGGAACGGGCTGCACGAGACGTAGTTCAGGCCGGCCTGGTTGCAGAAGGCGATGGAGTCGGGATCGCCGCCGTGCTCGCCGCAGATGCCCACCTTGAGGTCGGGGCGGGTCTGGCGGCCTTCCTTCACGGCGATCTCGATCAGGCGGCCCACGCCGTCGCGGTCGAGCGTCTGGAACGGATTGACCGGCAGCACGCCCATCTCCACATACTGCAGCAGGAACTTGCCCTCGGCGTCGTCGCGGCTGTAGCCGAACGTCGTCTGGGTCAGGTCGTTGGTGCCGAAGGAGAAGAACTCGGCGGATTGGGCCAGCTTCCCGGCCACCAGCGCGGCGCGCGGCACCTCGATCATGGTGCCGTACTTGAAGGCGACCGGCCCGCCCTGGGCCTTCTCGATCTCGGCGGCGGCGCGGTCGACCAGCTTGCGCATGACTTCGAGCTCTTTTTCCGTGCCGGTGAGCGGGATCATGATCTCGACGTGGACCTTCTTGCCGCTCTTGGTCAGCTTGGCGGCGGCGTTGAGCAGCGCGCGCACCTGCATCTCATAGATGGCCGGGTAGAGGATACCGAGGCGGTCGCCGCGCAGGCCCAGCATGGGGTTCTGCTCGCGCAACCCTTCGACGACGTGGAGCAGGTGCTCCTTCTCGCGGTACTCGTCGGAATCGGTCTTGCCCGCGCCGCGCAGTTCGCTGACCTCGGCCAGCAGTTCGTCGTGCGAGGGCAGGAACTCGTGCAGCGGCGGGTCGAGCAGGCGCACCACGACGGGCTTCTCGCCCATGGCGCCCAGGATGCCCTCGAAGTCGCTGGTCTGGAACTGCTCCAGTTCGCCGAGCGCGCCCAGGTAGTCCTTGACCACGGGGCTGTTGTCGGCGGCCTGCTGCGCGGCCTGGAGGGCCGATTCGGCCTCGCCGCGGCGCTCACCGGGCGCGGAGTCCAGCGCTTGCTGGGCCCGGTCGCGGGCGTTGAGCAGGCGGGTGGCGTCGGCGGCAGCCAGGATCATGCGGCGCACGATGGGCAGGCGCACTTCCTCGAAGAACATGTGCTCGGTGCGGCAGAGGCCGATGCCCTCGGCGCCGAACTCGATGGCGCGCTCGGCGTCGCGCGGGTAGTCGGCGTTGGCCCAGACGCCCAGCTTACGCACCTCGTCGGCCCACTTCAGCAGTTGCACCAGTTCCTTCTCGTCCTTGAACGAGGCGGCGGTGGTCGGGATCTGCCCGGCGAAGACTTCGCCGGTGGTGCCGTCGATGGAGATCTCGTCGCCTTCCTTAATCACCTTGCCGTCCACGGTGAACTGGCGGGCCTCGGCGTCGACCTTGATCGACTCGGTGCCGGCCACGCAGGGCTTGCCCATGCCGCGGGCGACCACCGCGGCGTGGCTGGTGGCCCCGCCGCGGGCGGTCAGGATGCCGCGGGCGGCGATCATGCCGTGCACGTCGTCGGGGTTGGTCTCCTGGCGGACGAGGATGACGGCCTCGCCGGCCTGGCCCATTTCGGCCACGCGGTCGGCGTCGAAGACGGCCTTGCCGCTGGCGGCGCCGGGGGAGGCGTTGAGGCCCTTGGCGAGCAGGCGGCCCGCCTGGCGCGCGGCCTCGGTGGCCGCCGGGTCGAAGCGCGGCAGCAGCAGTTGCACTACCTGGGCCGGCTCGACGCGCTGCAGCGCCTCTTCCTTGCTGATCAGCCCGTCGGTCGCCATATCGACGGCCATCTTGACGGCGGCGGCGGCGGTGCGCTTGGCCGAGCGGGTCTGCAGCATGTAGAGCTTGCCGCGCTCCACCGTGAACTCCAGGTCCTGAGCGTCGCGATAGTGGCCTTCCAGCCGCTTGCCGATCTGCTCGAACTGGTTGTAGACCTCGGGCAGCACGTCGCGCAGTTGCGAGATCTTCTGCGGCGTGCGGATGCCGGCCACCACGTCCTCGCCCTGGGCGTTCATCAGGAACTCGCCGTAGAGTTGCGGCTCGCCGGTGGAGGGGTTGCGGGTGAAGGCCACGCCCGTGCCGCTGTCGTTGCCCATGTTGCCGAAGACCATGGTCACGACGTTGACGGCGGTGCCCAGGTCGTGCGGGATCTTGTTCAGGTCGCGGTAGGTGATGGCGCGGCGGTTGTTCCAGGAGGCGAACACGGCTTCGATGGCAAGCCGCAACTGCTCCAGCGGATCGTCCGGGAACTCCTTGCCGCTCGCTTCGCGCACGATGGCCTTGAACTCGCCCACCAGGTCGCGCAGGTTCTCGGCGGTCAGGTCGGTGTCGTAGTGGGCGCCGACGCGCTCCTTCATCTCTTCCAGCTTCTTCTCGAAGCGCTCGGCGGGGATGTCGAGCACGATCTTGGAGAACATCTGGATGAAGCGGCGGTAGGCGTCATAGCCGAAGCGCTCGTTGCCGGTCAGCTTGACGAGGCCCTGGAGCGTCTGCTCGTTAAGGCCCAGGTTGAGCACCGTGTCCATCATGCCGGGCATCGAGAACTTGGCGCCCGAGCGCACCGAGACGAGCAGCGGGTTGGCCGGATCGCCCAGCTTCTTGCCGGTCTGTTCTTCGACGGTGTGCAGGGCGGCCAGGGCCTGGTCCCACATGCCGGGCGGGAATTGCTCGTTGTGCTCATAATAGGCGCGGCAGGCTTCGGTGGTGATGGTGAGGCCCGGCGGCACGGGCAGCCCGGCGTTGGTCATCTCGGACAGCCCGGCGCCCTTGCCGCCGAGCAGGTCCTTCATCTTGCCGTTGCCTTCGGGGAACAAATAGACCCACTTGTGGGTTTGCGCACCGTCCTGGCCGTTGGGGCTGGTGGCGCTGCCCGGTGTGGTCGCTGCGTTTGCGGTTGAAGTCATGGAGAATCTCCTTGGCGGGCACGTGGCCCATATTCCGATACCTGGTGCGGAGCAGGTCAATCTGTGCGGGGCACGCGACCCCGCGGACGTCCTTCCGATTCTAGCAAAGAATCGCTACCCTGGCAAGGCGACGCCCCCGCTCCTGAAATCGACACTGTACTATACCACACGAAAATCACAGTGGCGGTATACGCGAGTGACAGCTTCGTGAGAATCGGCGGCGTACTCTGGTGTACTTCCCGCCGCCCGCCGTCTTATAGCGGGCGGCGGGATCTGGTCGCGCGGGGGATGGCGCGGGGAGGTCGCGGATCTCAGATCCGTTCGAGATTCGCCAGGCTGGCGAGCAGGCGCTTGATGCCGTGGCCCGCGAAGGCGATGGTCACTTCCTCGTCGGCGCCGGTGGGCTTGCTCTGCACGACGATGCCCTCGCCGAAGGTGGGGTGGCGGGCCTTGTCACCCGCTCTCCACTGGGCGCTGCCCGCGGGCCGGGGCGGGCGCGGCGGCACCGCGGGGCCGGGCACCGGGCGCGGCGGGGTGCCGCGGCCCGGCGGCAGGCCTGGGCGGCTGGGCGGGCCGCTGGGGCGCGCCGCAGTGCGCCCGCCGCTGGCGCCGAAGACGCGGCCCGTCGGCTCGGGGTCGCGGGCGGTGGTCGGCCCCCCGGCCCGGCGCGGGCCACTGCTGCCCAGGCCCATGCTCTCCGGGGTCCACCCGCCCCGGCTGGCCGCGCGCTTGATCTTATCCAGCCCCGTCGCCAGGTCCTGGGGCACGTCGTGCAGGAAGCGCGAGGGGGTGCCGGGGCGCGTCTCGCCGTAGAAGGTGCGCCGGAAGGCGTAGATTAGGTAGAGCTGCTGCTTGGCCCGCGTGATGCCGACATAGGCCAGGCGCCGCTCTTCCTCCAGCTCGTGCAGCGAGTCCATCGAGCGGCTGTGCGGCAGCAGCCCTTCCTCCAGGCCGACCATGAACACGGTGGGGAACTCCAGCCCCTTGGCCGCGTGTAGCGTGATCAGCGTCACCGCGTCCTTTTCCTCCTGGATGTTGTCCAGGTCGGAGATAAGCGCCACGTCTTCGAGGAAGCGAGCGAGGCCCTCCGGCGGCGGCAACTCGGCGTAGTTGCCCGCCTGGGTGCGCAATTCCATCACGTTCTGCCAGCGCTCCAGCCCTTCGTCCGAGCCGTCTTGCAGGAAGTCGGCCAGGCGCGTGTCGTCGAGCACTTTGTCCAGCAGGTCGGGCAGGTTCAACTCCTCGCGCACGGCGATGAAGCTGTTGAGCGTGCGCAGCACCGGCAGCAGGCGTGCCGTGGGCACACCCAGGGCCGGGCCGCCGCCTTCGCCCTGTTCGCCCTCCTCCAGCAGTTGCAGGATGGTGTAGACCGGCACGCCGCGCGCCGCCGCCGCCCGATCCAGGTCGCTCAGCGTCTTGGCGCCAATGCCCTTGCCCAGGGGGGTGTTGTTGATGGCGCGGGCAAAGGCCACGCTGTCGAACGGGTTCTGGATCAGCCGCAGCAGGGCCAGCACGTCCTTGATCTCTTTGCGGCTGTAGAAGCGCACGCCGCCGACCATCTGGTAGGGCACGTTATAGCCCAGGAAAGCCTGCTCGACGGCGCGCGATTGGGCGTTCATGCGGTACATCACGGCGAAATCGCGCCAGCGGGCCAGCCCGCGCTTCACCGCGCGCGAGATCTCCTTGGCGACGTAGCCCGCCTCGTCGTTCTCGTCATACGCCTCATAGACGGTGATGGGCACGCCCTTCGAGTTCTCGGTCCAGAGGTTCTTTTCCTTGCGCTCGGTGTTGGGCAAGATCACGCTCTGCGCCGTGTTGAGGATCGTCTGTGTGGAGCGATAGTTCTGCTCCAGCAGGATCACTTTCGCGTCCGGGTAATCGCGCTCGAAGTTGAGGATATTTTGAATATCGGCCTGGCGCCAGCCGTAAATGCTCTGGTCGGGATCGCCCACAACGCAGAGGTTGCGGTGCTGGTCGGCCAGCATCTTGACCATGATGTACTGCGCGTGGTTGGTGTCCTGGTACTCGTCCACCAGGATGTGCTGGAAGCGGCGCTGCCACTTGTCGCGCACGGCGGGGTCCTCGACCAGCAGCTTGATCGGCAGGCGGATCAGGTCATCAAAGTCCACGGCGCGGTTGCGCGTGAGTAGTTCCTGATAGCGCCTGTAGACGCGGGCGGCGATCTCCTGGAAGTAGTTCTCGGTGGCCTCTGCCGCTGCGGCGGGTTCGAGCA
>DASSGZ010000384.1:0-9271 GCA_035693165.1 Chloroflexia bacterium
GAAATGGCCCGCGCCCAGCCCCGGCCCCGATGCCGCGACGACCGCCGCTCAGGTGGCGCTGGCCCGCGAGGAAGCGGCGACCGACCCCCTGCGGGCCAAGGCGCGGGCCGTGCTGGCTCTGCTCAACGCCGCCTATGGCGAACCCGCCTGGCCGGTGCTCGATCCGCTGGCGACCCTCATCGAGGTCATCCTGTCGCACCGCACCGCCGACCCGCAGACCTGGGCGGCCTACCAGGCGTTGCGAGCGCGCTGGCCCACCTGGGAGGCGCTGCGCGACGCCCCCGTGGCCGAGATCGAGGAGGCCATCCACGGCACGACCTGGCCCGAGCAGAAGGCGCCGCGCATCAAGCGCGTGTTGCAGACGATCACCGAGCGCCACGGCACCCTGGACATCGACTTCCTTAAGACGCTGGACCTGCCCGCCGCGCAGGAGTGGCTGACCGACCTCGAAGGCGTCGGCCCCAAGTCGGCGGCCTGCGTGCTGTTGTTCGCCTGCCGGCGCCCGGTGCTGCCGGTCGATACCCATCTGCACCGCGTCAGCCAGCGCCTGGGCCTGATCGGGCCGAAGGTCACGGCGGAGCAGGCCCATACCATCTTGCAGGCGCTGTTACCCGAGCCCGAGAATCCGCGCGTGGTGCTGGAGTTTCACCGCAACATGCTGCTGCACGGCCAGCGCGTCTGCGTCTGGCGCGACCCGCGCTGCGCCGTCTGTGTGGTCCGCGACTGGTGCGACTACTTCGCCGCCCACCCCGAAAAGCAGGCCGAGGCGGCGCGGCGCGCGCGCTGAGTGGCTATCCGCCGCGGCTCACCGGCGATCTAGCGACTTGCCCTGGATGGCGGCTTCCAGGAGGGCCGCCACTGCGGGGGGGTCCGACCGGCGGATGACCAGGTCGGTCATGCCATGCCAGCCGGCCAGCCGGCGCAGGGCGGCAGCCAGGTCGGCTACCAGGGTTTCGTCGACCGCTACGCCGGGTTCCAGGTGCAGCGCTTTGATCTCGAACAGCCCCTGCGCTCGATGCGCCTTGGGATCCAGCCGGCCGATCAGCCTGCCGCGATGCAGGATGGGCAGGGTGAAATAGCCGTACCGGCGCTTTGCCGCCGGGGTATAACACTCGATCTTATAGTCGAAATCGAACAGCTCGTGCGCGCGATTCCGATCCCATACCAGCGGATCGAAAGGCGAGAGCAGCGTGGTCAGGGTGGGTTCCAGCTTTCCGGAGACCGCATCGGCGATCAAGTCCATGCGGTCGGGATGGACGTATGCCGATCCCGCAAAGCCCTCCACCTCCACCCGCAGGAGCAGGCCCTCCCGCGCCAGGGCCTCCAGCCGGTGCAGCATACCCTTTTTCGGCTGATGGAAGTAATCCGGGACCCAGGCGGGGAAGGCAAGCCCTAGGGCGCGCACCGAGCGCAGGGCCAGGGTGCGCAGGAGTTCGTCGCTGGAGGGGATGCCGGCATCATCCCAGCCCGGCAGCACGCGCTCGCGCAGCTCGTAGACGCGCTGGAAATTCTGGCGCCGGGCGATCATCACCTCACCGGTGAACAGCATGGCCTCCAGGGCCTCTTTTTCTTCCTTCCAATTCCACCAGCCACCGGGCGTGTGGTTCTTATTCTCGAACTCGGCGGAACGCACCGCACCGTTCTCCCGCAAATGGGTGCGCACCCGGTCCATGACCTGCGGGTTTTCCTGGGCCCATTTCACGGCCCATTTCACCGGCCAGACCTCATACTGGATGGCGTCCAACATGCGGCGGCGGTAGAGGGGGTAATCTTCGATGGGAATGAAGCACATTGCATGGGCCCAGTATTCAAACAGCGCGCCTTCGGCCAGCAGTTGGTCCAGCCATACGGGCTGATAATCGCCCAGCCGGCTCCAAAGAACCAGGTACGGGCTGCGGGCCACGACATGGATCGTATCGATCTGCAGCAGGTACATACGGCGCACCGCGTCGAGCACGTCCGCTTTGCCCGCCGGCTGCCGGGGTAATTGGTCGAGGCCCTGCGCCGCCAGCATCACATTGCGCGCCATCTGGCGCGAGATCTTGTCGGTCATAGCGGATATTCCAGGCCAGGCGGCGCGTTATCTACGCCCGCTCATATAAAGGGAATCGTTTTTCCCCCTTGCCGCTCCGGGAAGGGGGCCAGGGGGTTAGGCCCGCCTTACGGTGCGCACTCGTTGGGGTCGCCCGCGAGTTTCTCCAGGCCGTGGGGCAGAGCGGGGGCGATGGCCGCCAGGCACTCGCGCACCGCTTTGGGGCTGCCGGGCAGGTTGACAATCAGCGTGCGCCCGCGCACCCCGGCTACCGCCCGCGAGAGCATGCCGAGCGGCGTGTGGGCCAGGCTGGCGGCGCGCATCGCCTCGGCCAGCCCCGGCACCTGGTAGTCGAGCACGGCCAACGTCGCGTCGGGGGTCACGTCGCGCGGGGCCAGGCCGGTGCCGCCGGTGGTGACGACCAGCGCCAGCCGGTCCTCGTCGGCCCAGGCGCGCAAGGTGGTCTCGATGGCGGCGCGGTCGTCGGGGATGACGGCCATGCGCCGCACCTCGGCGCCGGGCAGCGCGGCCAGCAGCAGGTCGCGCGCCGTGGGGCCGCTCAGGTCGTCGCGCTGGCCCGCGGCGCTACGGTCGCTCAGCGTCAAGATGCCCAGGGTCCACATGCCGGCGTATCCCTCATCTTCCTTGCGTACGGGCGGTGCGCTGTGCTACAATGCCCCAGCCTGGCGCGTAATCCAGCGCGCAACGGGCCGGTTTCAAACCGGCCCCTACAGATACCATTGCGGTGACCGGCGGCTAGTGCTGGCGGGGCTGGCCGGGCTTGAGGCTGAACTTGCGCTCGGTGCCCTTCAGCAGCCGCTCGATGTTGTCGTGGTGCAGCACGACCACCAGGCCCCCGGCGGCCAGGGCGTAGACGGCCAGCCAGGGCGACAGCCGCTGCAGGAACACCAGCAGCACCATGAGCAGGCTGCCCGCCGTGACGCCGAGGATCGAGCCGAGCGAGACATAACGCGAGATGGCGATGATCGGGACGCCGATGATCAGGCCGAACAGGGCCACCCAGGGGTTGACCGCGACCATCGTGCCGATGGCGGTGGCGACGCCGCGCCCGCCGCCCCAGGCGCCGGTGAAGAGCCGGATCCAGATCGACCAGATGTGCCCGATGAGGGCCGCCACCGCCGCGCAGCCGATGGCGATGGCCTCGTAATTGGGGTCGTGCCAGTTGATGAGCCGGGCAATCAGCACGGGGAGGGCGCCTTTGAGCGCGTCGAGGACAAACACCAGCAGGGCCGCGCGCCGGCCGATGACCCGGCTCACGTTCGTCGCGCCCGTCTTGCCGCTGCCGTGCTGCCGCAAATCGACCCCGTGGAGGGCGCCGATGACCATACCGCTCGGCAGGGCGCCAATGAGGTATGCTGCAAGAATCAGGATGGCGAGTACCCACAAGTCCATCGTGCCGCTCCTTTCGATTGTCAAAGGCGATCCGCCGGGTGGCATAAGTATACATCCGCCGCGGGCGTGCGGCAATAGCCTGAGTGGGGTGCCCGGCCAACCTAACCCCCCTGCCCCCCTTCCCGCCACGGGAAGGGGGGAAAGCCGTCTCCCCTCCCCGCGGCGGGGAGGGGCCGGGGGAGAGGTTGCTCCCACGCGAGGGCCGGCGTAAGGTGCGCACAAGGATCATTAGCGGCGCGGTGCTGCTGGCGCTGGCCGGGATCATCGCCTGGGTGCGCGGGCCGGTGCTGGTGCTGGCCGTGTTCGTCTGCATCGGCATCACCGCCTGGGAGATCTACAGCATGGCCCAGGCCGCGGGCCACCGCCCCTGGCGAGCCGGGGGCATCGCGCTGGCGCTGATCCTGGCCGCGCCCGCGGCGCTGGTCGCCTTGCGGCCCTGGCTCACAGGCCTGCCCGGCGGCATCGATCCCGCCCTGCTGGGATTGTCGGGCCCCGGCGCCGCGCCGGACTGGCTGGAGGCGGCCACGCTGGTCATCGCGGGGGCGGGCATGGTCGCCACCCTGGTCTGGGCGGGTGCGCGCCGCGGGGCCGCGGCTGCGCCGCCCGCCGCACCCTGGACCGACGTGGGGCTGACGCTGGGCGCGGCGCTCTACACCGGCGGCATCTTGAAGTACGGCATGTTGCTGAACCACCCGCCGGGCGAGGTGGGTTGGCTGCTGCTGATTGTGCTGGGTACCGCCGCCGCCGACAGCGGGGCCTACTTCGCGGGGCGCGCCTTCGGCAAGCGCAAGATGATCCCGCACATCAGCCCGAACAAGACGTGGGCCGGGTTCTGGGGCGGCCTGGCGCTGTGCGTGGTGGCCGTGGCCCTGTTCGCCGGGCCGATGGGCATCCCGCTCTGGCATGTGCCGCTGCTGGGCGCCGCCATCGACGTGAGCAGCGTGGCCGGCGACCTGAGCGAGTCGCTGCTCAAGCGCAGCTTCGGCGCCAAGGACAGCAGCCGGCTCATCCCCGGCCACGGCGGCCTGCTTGACCGGTTCGACAGCATCCTGTTTGTCGTGCCGGTGGTCTACGCATATATCTATTTCTTCTATCGTTAGCTAGCGACGCGGCGCGGGCAGCGGGCCGGTTTCAAACCGGCCCCGACAACGCGATAGAGCACGGGGATAGGGGTGGCGGGCCGGGTACCAGCCGGCCCCGACAACGCGATAGGGCGGCGGGCCGGGTTGCACCCGGCCCCTACAGATGCGATTATGGCGGGGAGGGGCACAAAGATGCCTGAGACGAAAACCGGCGCGCGGGCCACGGGCGACGCGCGGGCAGAGGAAGGCTACCACTACAGCATGGGCTGGTACCGCTTCGGCATCGCCCTGTGGGGCACGCTGTTCCGGCGCTATTGCCGCCTGCGCGTGCTGGGCAAGGCGAATATCCCGAAGGGCGGGCCGGTCGTCGTCACCGCCAACCACCTGAGCATGCTCGACCCGTTCCTGGTCGGCTACACCCTGGGTACGCCGCACCCCGTCGCCTTCATGGCGAAGCAGGAGCTATTCCGCATCCCCATCGTCGGCTACGCCATCCACCAGTGGGGCGCCTTCCCGGTGGACCGGTCGCGCAAGGACGCGAGTGCGTTGCGCTCGGCCCTGGCCGTGCTGAAGGCGGGCGAGGTGCTGGGCATGTTCCCCGAAGGCACGCGCAGCACCAGCGGCGAACTCCAGGAACTGCGCACCGGCTCGCTGCGCCTGGCGATCCGCACGCGCTCCCCGCTGATCCCGGTGGGCATCGCCGGCACCGACAAGTCGCTGCCGCGCGGCGGCAAGTTCCCCAAGCCGGCCAAACTCGCCATCAACTACGGCCCGCCGATGGACCTGACTGCCCTCTACGACCACCGGCCCACCGAGGCCGAGATGGAGCACTACTCCGAGGAACTGCGCCTGGCGCTCGAACGGTTGCACCGCGAGGCCGAGGCGGCCTGGAAGCCGGTAGCCCGCTAAGGCTCGGCGCCTGTGTTCGGATGGTTGCTCAGGCGGGTACGGCGGCGCGCGCTTCCATCAGCGTTTTCGCGCGCTGCAAATCCGTGGCAAGCCGTTTCTTCAGCGCCAGCACCAGGATGCGGGCGAGCACCTGCGAAATGCCGCCCCCCTGGAACCGGCTCACCTGCGTTACCCACGTGCCAGTCGCCGTGGGCGTAAAAGTGAAGCGATCCAGCAGGGCCACCGGCCCGATTCTGGACTGGCCGGTGAATTGCTTGCCCGGTTCATATTGGATGATGGTGTACGTGGTCTCGATTCGCCGGCCGAGCATCGTACCGGCCATCACATAGACCGTGCCCGCGCCGGGCACATCCGGCGCGAGGTTCCGCACTTCCTCTATGCCCTCTGCCCACTCGCGCAGATGCTCCATCTCGCTGAGATAGGCAAATACCGTCCCGACCGGTTGTGCCACCTCGACGCTGACCCTGATTTCAGCCATTTTGCGACCTCCTGGCTAGGCTATGCGCGCGCCGGCTTTGCTGCCCCGGCGCGCGGTCCCTGGCGTCCGCTTCTGGGCCGATTGTACGCGCGGCGGCTGTTCAGTTGCCAGGCCAGAAAGTGCTCAATTGCTGCTCCAGGTTTATACGCGGTTGTCTAGATACCGCTAAATAAGCCTCGTGGCTACCCCTCGGCGCGGATCTCAATCGCCAGCGCCTGGATGGCGTTGTTGACGTAGCCGAGGCGATTCCAGGGCGCTACTTCCGGCTGCATGTTGCCCTGCGCGTCGGTCGCGCGGACGCGCAGCACATGCCGGCCCGGCGCGGGCGCCGTCCATTCCCACTCCCAGGGCTGCCAGGCGTGGGGCGGCGCCGATTCACCCAGGCGCGCCGGCTGCCAGCCGGCGCCGTCCACGCTAACCTCGACCGTGGCGATGGGCTCGTTACCCGACCAGGCCATGCCCGCGACGCGCACCGGCCCCCGCGCCACATCGGCGCCCGGCAGCGGATCCGTGATCAGCGCTTTGACGGCCATGGTGCGCAACGGCTCCGCGGGCGGCTGGCCGGGGATGTCCAGGATATAGCGCTCCGTCTGGAAGAAGCCCACGAACGGCTCCGCCAGCGCGGCAATGCGCGCCAGCCACTTGACCGAAGCCACGCCGTACCAGTCCGGCACGAGCAGGCGCACCGGCCCGCCGTGCGCCGGGGGCAGAGGGGCGCCGTTCAATTCGTAGGCCAGCATGGTATCGGGGTCGAACGCCTTGGCGGCGGGCAGCGCGCGCACGAAGCCGGTCGCCGCGTCGTTGCCGGCGGGCGGGCCATGGTCCGCGCCCTCGAACAGGATCTCGACCACGCCGGGGGGCACGCCGGCCAGTTCCAGCACCCGGTGGAGCGCCACCCCTCGCCAGACGCCGGTGCTGATCGCCCCCATGCCCCACGGCTCGCCCGGCGGCAGCGGTGCGAAGCCGCGGCGGTCGTTGCCTGCGCACTCCAGCGTCGCCGTGAGCGTCTGGGCGGGCAAGGCGGCCAGGTCGGCGAAGGTCAGCGTGCGCGGCTCGCTGCCGCCCTCGATCTCCAGCCGCCAGTTGTCGCGGTCGAGCGCGGGCACCGGGAAATGGCTGCGCACATAGAACAGGTCACTGGGCGTGATGGGTGTCCGCAGCGCGGCTAGCGGCGCCTCGGCGTTAAACGGCTCCTGCCGGACGGCGACCAGTCCGCCATCCTCACCGCCGGGTGCGTCCGGCCCTGGACTTTCGCGCCGTCCGCCCGGCGCGCTCGCCTGCTCCATGCTCCTGCCCTCCTTTTGCTCTCAGCCGCCGGCGGGGCCGCGCCAATCGCCGGGCCACCACGGCCTGGCCCCTAGTCTACACCGGAAGCGCGCAGTACGCAACGCGCTGCCTCGGCGGCGCGGGGCGCGCGCTGCGCCCGGCCCACGGCGTTGCACGGGGCGCAGGACCGGGGTCGAGAGGTCGGGCAGACTACCGCTTCCAGGCGTACTTGTCACTCGGAGCGGGACGAGGCGTCTCGGCGCGTAGCTACGGAGACGAGATGCTTCATTGCGTTCAGCATGACAACGGCGCCTGGAAGCAGTACCGAGCAACCACATGCATGAGCCGGCTCCCCGGATGATCGCGATTGGACGGAGTCGGATCGGTCATGGCTCCGAGGAATGAATCAGGCGCCAGTGGGGCCAATTGCTTTACTCACTGCGGCGCCAACTCGCTGGGAGCCGGCGTTGCATCCCCCGCGGGCACCAGGGCGAAGGCCAGCGCGAGCAGGGCCGGGACGTAGAGGTAGGGCCAGATCACCGGGTTGACCACCATGAACAGCAGGTAGGCGGCGGCGCCCCAGCGCAACGCGGCGGTGGGAGTGCGCACCGGGCGCAGGCGCAGTGCCGGCAAGATCACGCCCAACCCACCCACCAGGACGATTTGCAGCGGCTTGAGCCAGTCTTGCAGGCCGTTGTACCAGAACGGCCCGGCCAGCCCCACCTCCAGCGCCCAGCTTTTGTCGGTCTGCCACTTGAGCAGCGGCAGGCGGTTGATGTCGTTGAACCAGCCGATGGCGCCGTCGAGGAAGCCGCGCCGCCCCCAGAGCAGGAACGGCCCGACCAGCAGGGCGAACACCACGCCCGCGACCACCACCCGCCGCAGGGCCACGCGCCAGCCCTGCGCCAGCCAGGATGCGCCGAGGAAGGGCACGAAGGGCAGGGCCAGCGGCGCGGCGGCCAGGGCCGCGCCCACCCCCGCGCCGGGCAGCAGCCAGCCGGGCCGGGCGCGCGCCGCCCCCACCGCCGTGGCGAAGGCCACGCAGAGCCACAGCCAGTAGGGCGGGGCGGCGGTGCTGATGTCCCACTGCAACATGCCGGGCGCGAGGTACAGCAGGCCGAAGGCGTGGGCTGCCGGGCCGGGGCCGCGCCGCCCGCCCGCCAGCAGCAGCAGCGCGCCCACCAGCGGGCCGAAGAGCAGGTTGACCCAGCGCAGGTCGATTCCGGCCAGCGCGGCGGGCAGGTAGCTGAGCACGGTCAGCGGCCAGTAGGTCAGCGGCAGGTCCCACGGCATCTGGTAGACGATGTAAGGGTTCTGCGCCTGCAGGATGCGTGTGGTAGACATTTGCAGCAGGGGCAACATATCCCCTAAACGGATGGTCAGCGGGATGGCGGCGATGCCGATGAGGCGCAGGGCCAGCCCGGCCCCGATGGCGACGGCCAGGAACCGCGCCGGGCGCAGTAGCACCAGCCCGCCCGCGCCCGCGATCAGCCCGCCCAGCAGCAGCGTGGCAGGCAGCCCGGCACCCAGCACGATCGCCCAGGTGGCCGGGGCGGGGTGGCCGACGCCCGCGTCGTAGAGCAGGTTGACCAGCGAGAGCAGGAACAGCGCCGCCGCCAGCAGGCCGATCCAGACCCGCCGCATCCCCTCGTCGCACACATAGCCGATGACCAGGGCCAGCGCGGGCACGGCGGCTAGCGCGGCGCTCTGCACGGCGAACATGCCGAGCAGGCCGGCCAGGCTGGTGTCGCGGGGGGCGCGGGCCACCCAGGCGGGCGGATCGCTGAGCGCGATGTAGAGGAAGGTGGCGGCCAGGGCCAGCAGCACCCCGCCGCCCAGCAACACCAGGCCGTCTACCGGGCGGCGCAAGGGGAAGCGCAGCGCGCCGGGCCGCTCGCGCGCGGGCAACACCAGCAGCGCCGCCGCCACCAGCACCATCGTCCAGCCCAGGCCCAGGAACGTCGGCTCGCCGTAGAGCCAGGACAGCCCGTAGATGTGCAGCAGCCCGCTGAAATCGGTGGCGAGCAGCAGCAGCACGAACAGCGCGAGGTCGCGCCCCGGTATCGCGGCAGGCGGGGCAGCCTCGCCCTT
>DASSGZ010000385.1:0-14953 GCA_035693165.1 Chloroflexia bacterium
GTCATCGCGTTATACGGGCGGAAAGTGCCGTCCGCGTAACCGGAGAGCGCGCCGATCTCGTTCAGGCTGGTCACATAAGGGTAAAACCAGTCGTCGGGGCAGACATCCGAATACTGCGTCCCCGAGCAGTTGGCGAGCGGCGCGGTGGTGCCTGCCGCCTGCGCCGTACTTCCCTTGAGTCCCAGGCCGGCCAGCAGCAGCACGGCCAGCAGCGGAATAATCATCCAGTGCTTCCACAGGTGAGACGCAGAGGTGGGACGGAGCGGATTCCGGTAACGGGTAGAGATGCGGGTTCTCATCATTTGGCAATACCTCATAGTTGCAAACTGTGCCAAGTTCATAAGACGGCTTCTTGGTACCAGGCCAACAACGCAGTGTTCCGAGAAAGGGAATCACGACCAAGTAGGCTCAGCAAACACACTTGGGCATTGTGGCATAGTTTCGCAGCGCCCCGCTATGGCAAAATACTCCTAGGAGGGGGCTAGATCAGGTCCTATAACCGGATAGGGCCGGATTTCTAAGGGGCTTTTTATAAACTTTGTTCCTCCGACAGGTGCCCGCTTTTCGCCACGGCTCGGGCGCGCTCAGGCGTGATTCCGCGCCGTTTGGCCCGCCGAGTCATAGCGGCATAAACACCCGGCAGCCCGGCGTCACAATCAGGTACCGGTGGCGGGCTGTCTCACAAAAACATCAATCCCCGGCCAGGTGCGCCGTATTGTCCGAAAATCCGACAAACTAACGGTGTTTGCAACATGTGGTTGGGGCGCGGCGATAGCGATTCCGGGGCCGGTTTTTCGCATGAGAGGGGGAAGTCTGTGAAGGATACAGGCGCGCCTGCCGCCGGGGCATGGGCCTGGCTACAATGCACCGGGTCGGGCCGTTACCGCCCTGGCCCAGGATGTGTGGTGCGTCGAACACGAACCCGCCCGGCGCCAGCGGTTGCAGGCGCTGGCGCCGGGCGGATTGGCGGCCTAAGCCGGGGCGGGCCCGGCTACTGGTTGCGGTTCTGCAGGCGGGTGGTTTTGGCGTAATGCAGCGCCTTGCGCTTGAGTTGGCCGAAGCCGCGCTGCGCCTCGGTGCTGTCGGCGTCCAGGGCCTGCGCCTCGGCCTGGGCCATGGGCGACGCCGGGGCCGCGGCGCGCAGGTAGGTCGCGGCCTGGGCCAGCGTAGCGGCGCTTTGCGCGTATTGGCCCGCGGCATCGTAGCGCAGGGCTTCCTCGCGCGCCCGCGCCACCTGGAGCAGCGCCACTTCCTCGACCACGCTCGTATCGGGCGCCTCGGCCGCGCAGGCCGCCGGATCGGCATAGGTGAGCACCGCCTCACCGCTTTGCACGGTGCGCGTCTCACCGCTGTCCACGTCGAAATAGCTCAGGCGCACGCGGATCGGCAGCGCTGCGCCCTCCCGGCCCGCGAGCACGGCCAGCTTGAACACCACCGCGCGCGTCTCCCCGGCGATCATGTCGTCGAGGCGCACACGCAGGCCACCGTCGCGCTCGCTCTCAAAGGCGTTGAGCAGGCGCGCCTCGACGCCGTCCGGCGCGTCGAGCGTGACGACCACCTGGCGGGCGCAGGTGGACAGCACCTCGCCCAGTTCCCGGTGCAGAAAATCGGGGATCTGCCGGGCATCCTCGATGAAGTAGAAGTGGCCGCCGCCGCGCAGCGCCATCTGCTCCAGCAGATCCTCCTGGAAGTCGGCGCCGATGCCCATGGTCGTGGTGCTCACGCCGCGCGCCCGTAGCTCGCCGGCATGGTGCGCCAGTTCATCCGGGTCGGTGATGCCGACATTCGCCAGCCCGTCGCTCAGCAAGATGGTCCGGCTCAGGTAGTTGGCCTCGTGCTGATAGTTCGCCACTTCCTGGGCGCCGGTCAGCCAGCCGCCGCCCAGGTTGGTGCTGCCGCCGCTCTCGATCTTGCGTACCTCGGCGATCAGGCCGGTCTTGACGGACGGGGTCAGGGCGCGGCTGGGCGCCACGACCCGCACCTCGTCGTCGTAGGCCACCACGGCCACGCGGTCGGCGGCGGTGAGGTTGCGCAGGCAGAAGATCGCCGCTTCCTTGGCCTTATCCAGCTTGCTGCCCGCCATCGACCCGCTGCGGTCGAGGACGAGGGCCAGGTTGAGCGGCAGGCGGTCGGTCGCCTGCGGGCGGTCGGGGGCGATCAGTTGCACGCGCAGGTAACGAGCATCGGTCCCCTCGGGCGGAACGAGCCGGCGGTCCAGGTGCGCCAGTAACTTCATCATCAGATTTCCTCTCCCTTATTCTCCGGCATCGCGGCCAGAATGTGACCGGCGGCTTCGATCAGCCGGTCCACCAACTCGTTCGTGCGGGCATCGCCGCGCATAAGATAGTGTAGCTCCACGCCGGGCGCCAGCGGCACCCGCTGCCAGGTTGTCGGCGCCGGCTCGGTCGCCGGCAGATACTGCGGCGGCGCCAGCGTCTGCGGGGGCGGCGCCGGTGTCTCTTTAGAGGCAGGCGGCAGCGGCGCGGGCGGCGCCCAGTCCGGCGGGGCGCCCGGCGGCATACCGGCCGGCGGCGGCGCCATGACGGGCGGCAGCGGGCGCGGCGGTTGCGTCTTCAGCTTCTCGCGCGTGGCGCCCCGCCCCAGCACATCGGCGATATAGTCCATCGCCGAGGTTCGCGCCCGCGCGGCCGCCACGGGCGACGCGGGCGCCAGCACTTGCTCAATTTCCTTGCGGTCCAGGCGTTCCAGCATGGCCCGGATCTCCTCCAGCGGCAGATACTGTTCTTTCAGGCGCCGGATCAGGTCCAGCCGCTGGACATGGTCCTCGGTATATTCCGCGGGCCGCCCGCGCTCCGGCGCCGGGAGCAGGCCCTGCTCGACATAGTAGCGGATCGTGCGCGTGGTCACGCCCGTGCGGGTCGCCAGTTCGTTGATCGTCATCGCTTGTCTCCCATCGTTACGTAACACTGTTATCATAGCACTGTTACGTAATACTGTCAATATGTTGGCGGAACCAATTTGCGGCTCAATTCAAGTAGCATGGTCCCGCGGGATCGGGCTAGCGGTCCCTGGCTCTCAGGGACCCTGCCGACTGTCCACAGCGCCTGGGATGGAGTATGATGGAGAAGGGGTTAGCCCCACGCCAGGGCCGGTTGTTTTGCGCTGTTGACCCCAACCGGGCATTACTGCCCGGCGGGGGCCGGCACAGGCGCCGCCATGCAGGCCCGGTGTAGTAAGGATGGAAGAAGGGAAGGAACCCGCAGTGATGGACGACGAACGGGATGGCGTATCGATTAGCCAGGTGTTGCGCCCGGTCAATACGCCGCGCGATGTCGAAGAATTGACGCGCATGCAAATCGCCCGGCTGCATACGATTGTGCAGCCGCTCTTCGAGGATCTGCCGCTGGCCGCGCTGAGCGCCTCGTCCGATCAAACATCGGAAGAGCAGCAGGCGGTAGACCGCGCCTACACGCATTACATTACCGCTGAGCAGCTTTTGAACGCCGCGCTGCGCGTGTACGCCAGCCTGCTGGCGGCGGGCGCGGCGAACCGGCAGGGACCGAACACCCCGGCATAGGCCGGCGGGACTCCACGACCAATTCACACGTCTCAACCTAGGGGTAAAAATGACCGGGGACATCAACGGCACGACCATGCGGGTCGTGCTGGAATCGTTAAAAAGCGTCAGCGGCCCGCAGTATGAAATGTTGTTGCAGCGGGCGGGGCTGGACCGCTTTCTGAAGGAACTGCCGGCGGCGGACGGCAAGACCGCCGCGACCGGGGAAGAACTGGTCCGGCTCTTTACGGTCGTCTATACGATGCTGGGCGAAGTCTGCACCCGGCTCTTCCATCGCAACTGCGGCGTGGCCTTTGCCGAAGGCATTATGCGCAGCGGCTGGGGCGCCAAGATGCAAGCCAAGGCGGCCACGATTCCCGCCGATCAGAAACTCCCCTGGGTGGTCCAGGAGCTGATCGCGCTGGCCGAACATTCCTACTCGCCCCAGATCGTCAGCGAGGACAACGCGGCCTGGTATCTCGCCAGCGCCACCTGTTACGTCTGCCTGGGCCTGCAGGGGGTCAAGGCGCCCATCTGCACCTCCACCGAGACGATGTACAAGGAACTCGCCAAGAAGCTACTGGGCCGCACGGTCCGGGTCGTGGAGGTCGAGTGCGCCGCCCTGGGCGCGCCGCACTGCAAATTCGCTGTCTACAAGTAGCGGCGGCGCATGCGAGCAAAAGGCACGCCCCGGTCGCTCGGCGACCGGGGCGTTTTTCGCGACCGAGCGTGTGCAGCCGGCACGACCGGGCAGCGCGGGCGCCGATCAGCCGCCGTCGCTGGCGAAGGTGAGAATATAGCCGTTGCAGTCGCGGCAATCGAACTCGCGGGCGCCGTAGAACGTCGTCTGCGGCTCGCGCAGGATGGCGACTTTGTCCTTGAGTTCCGTGTATAGCGCCTCCGCGTCGTCCACCTGGATATAGAAGGTCAGCGCCCCGCCGATAGGCAGGTCCTTCAGGGCGGGCACATCACCGCCCAGGCTGGCGCGCGTCTGGAACATCAGGTTCACGCCGTCCCGGCGCAGCGACGCCCAGTCGTAGGGCGGCTGGTCGGGCGCGGTCGCCTCCACGCTGAAGCCCATCTGCTCGGTGTAGAAGCCGATGGTGCCGGGCAGATCGTCGACCATGATATTGGGGCTGAGGGTCTTGAACATCGATAGCGCCTCCTTGGTACTCGATTTAGCGAAATACTCGCAACAGAGTCCAGTATAGACGCCCCTGGTGACACCGTTATGTCAGTAGCGATTCGGCGGGCGCGTGATTGTGCAACATGGCGCGGGCGATCTCGGCGATCTGGGCGCGCAGCGACTCCGGTTCCAGCACGCGCACATGGGCGCCCCACCCCAGCAGCCATTGCAGCACTTCGCTCTCCTGGCGCACGCGCAGCGTCACCAGCAGCCCATCCGGCGTCGGTTCCTCGGAGGCCGTGAAGAACGAACGCATCTCCTGGACCCAGCGTGTCACCTGGGGGTCGAACAGGGCGCGCACGACAATGGGCCGCTGCTCATCGCGCCCCTGCTCAAAGGTGAAGCCGGGCGGGCGGGTGAACCGGCGATCGAGCACTTCCATCTCGTCCACCCGGTCGAGGCGGAAATGGCGGATGGCCTGCCGCACGTGGCAGAAGCCGGTCATGTACCAGGCGCTGCCCATGTGGACCAGGCCGTAGGGATCGGCGTCGCGCCAATCGGGCGCGGGCGCATCGGGGGTGCGGTAGCGGGTGTGGTAGCGGAAGCGCAGCGTCTGGTGGGCGAGCATGGCCTGGCGCACCTTGCGCAGGTAGCCTTCCTCGGCATCGCCGCCCCCGCCGGTCGGGAGGGGGATAAAGCGCATGTGGCGTTGCAGGTAGGCGACCTCCTCGCGCAGCGGCGCGGGCAGCACGGCGGTGATCTTGCGGCCCGCGCTCTCGGCGGCGGCGCGGTACTCGGCATCGACGTGCCGGCCCACGAATTCGCTGCCCAGCAGCAACATGGTCGCCTCGTCGGTGCGGAACGTCAGCGGCGGCAGGAAGTAGCCCGCGACCAGCGAATAGCCCTGCCCCGGCACGGCGACGACCGGCACCCCGGCCTCGCACAGCGCCTCGATGTCGCGGTAAATGGTCCGCTTGCTGGTCTCAAAGGTCGCGGCCAGGTCCTCGGCGCGGCGGCGCCCGCGCGCCTGGAGTTCAAGCACAATCGCCAACAAGCGATCCGTCCGGTTCATGAGCGTCAGCCACCTCTTCCCTGCGTTGTTACCCGATCCACATCTCTCATTCTAGCCCGGCAGCCCGGCCCGGTCAAGCCGCGGCGGATCGCTTGCGGATCGCGCCGCGATTGTGTTAGACTCGGGCATACCACGGCGCACAAACCGGCCGCTTGTGCGCGGCACAAACCAGCGTATACACTGCACGCCTCGGCGCGGCACTACCGATATACTCCCGTTATGTAAAGCTATGGACATAGAGAGGATGACCGGGTGGGCCTGATCGCGACCGGTGACAACGATACCCAGGTCAGCAGTCCCGCGCGTGCCGCCAGTTGGCCGCGCGGCCTGGACCGGCTGTGGCAGGCGCGCGGCTGGTGGGGCGGGCTCATCGCCCTGGGCCTGGCGGCGCGCGGCCAGGATATCCTGATCAACGCGAACGACCCGGCGACGGCGGGGACGTACTATCTCCTGGCTGTCGTGCTGCTGATCGCCGTCTGGCTGCACCCCGCCCGCCCCCGCCGCCGCGCAGCCGATACCCCACCGCCCGACCCGGCAAGCAGCGAGACGCCTGCCGATACCCTGACCCCGGCGAGTGACCAACCAGCCGTCTCGGTCGCAAACGCGAGCGTGTCCGCTCCTGCCGAACACATCACCAGCACCCTGCCGACGCGCCGGGTGCGCAGCGCGCCGGCAGAGCCGGTGCCTGTGCCCGTCATGGTGCCCGAACCCGCCCCGGTGGCCCCCGTTGCCGTGCAGCCGCAACTCAGTCCGTGGGCGCGCTGGAAGGCGCTGCGTGCGCGCCTGGGGTGGCGCCTGACGGCAGCGGGCCTGGTGCTGACCGGCGTGCTGGCGGGCGCGGCCACGCTGGTCTTGCAGCGCGACATCGCCGACCCGCTGGGCGGCTGGCTCTGGGCGGCGGCCCTGGCGGTGCTGGTGCTCACCTTCGTCGGGGCCGCACCCTGGCCCCGCGGCGCGGGGTTGCTGCCCGGCCCCGCGGACGGCTTCTTCGCCCGCGGCCTGCCCCGCCTGTCGATCCCGATGGAGGCCGTGCTGATCGGCGGCATCCTGCTGGGCGCGCTGGCGCTGCGCCTGGTCAACCTGGAATATATGCCCGGCATCTTCGGCGACGAAGGCGAGCGGGGCATGGACGCGCGGGCCATCGTCGAAGGACGGCCCGCCCTGATCTTCGGCTACGGCTGGTGGGGCGTGCCCAACCTCTACTTCTACTGCGTGGCCTGGATGCTGCGCCTGTTCGGCGACAACATGGTCGGCGACCGCATGCTGTCGGTGATCAGCGGCGTGCTGGCCGTCTGGTTCGTCTACCGCATCGGGCGGATGCTCTGGGGGCCGCGCGCCGGGCTGATCGCCGGGGCGCTGCTGGCCGTGTCGCCGCTGGCGCTGCAATTCAGCCGCCTGGCCGGCGAGAGCACACCCACCGGCACGTTATGGGCGGCGGGCTTCTTCTTCCTGTTCCGCGCCCTGCGCGACCGTCGCCCGCTGGACTGGGTCTGGGCGGGCATCTGGTCGGGCTTCAGCCTCTATTTCTACGCCGCGGGCAAGCTGATCATCCCGCTGCTGGCGGCGGTGGGCCTCTACTGCCTGGTGCGCTGGCGGCTGGACTTCTTCCGCCGCTATGCGCTCGGCTTCGTGCTGCTGGGCCTGGCCTTCGGGCTGACCTTCCTGCCCTATGCCCTGTTCTCGATCAAGGACCACTGGCAGGGCTTCACGGGCCGGGCGCAGGAGACCTCGATCTTCTCGCCGCAGAACCAGCCGCAGGCGTTCAGCCAGTACGGCATCCCCTATGACCCGGCGCAGGCGGGCCAGTCGCTGCTGCAAAACGTGCTCACCCACCCGGTGCCCTGGGCGCGCGTCGTGGCCGAGCAGTTGCGCGTGACGACGGAAGTGATCTACAAGCGCGGCGACCCGACCCCGTTCTATCAGATCCACGACCATGCCGGCTCGATGCTGCCGCCGCTGTGGGCCGCCATCGCGCTGCTGGGCCTGGCCTATGCCGCCTGGAAAGCCTGGGACGGGCGCTTCGGGCTGATCAGCATCTGGTTCTGGGGCGGCATGCTCGGCGCCGCGCTGACCATGGACACGCCGAGCGTGCAGCGGCTCACCGGGGCCTGGCCGGTGCTGATGCTCTTCCCCGCCGTGGTACTCGACCGGGTCTGGGCGGCGGCGTGGCCGCTGAGCCAGGCGCTGGCCCGCCGCTGGGCCACGGTCCCGCTGGCCGCGCTGCTCGTCTTCTTCGGCGGCACCGGCTACCAGGAGTATTTCGTCCATTACGCCTCGCTCTGCCCCTATTGCTCCTCGACTCTCCAGGCCCGCTACGCGCAGGCGCTCGGCCAGGACTACAAGGGCTACCAGATGGGCGTGGGCGGCTACGACGTGTTCTTCACCTACGGCAGCACGCGCTTCGCGGCCAAGGGCGTCGAGGGGGTGGATCTGGCCGTGCCCGCCGACTTCTTCCCGATCACCGACAACCACGGCAAGGGCGCGGCTTTCCTGGTCTACGGGCCGAACGCCGACTACCTGCCGCTGATCCGCCTGTTCTACCCCGGTGGTGCCGAAGAGCCGGTGAAGGGCGTGGACGGCGTAACCTATTTCACCTCGTACAAGATCACCGCGCGGCAGATGGCCGCGTTCCAGACGCTGCAAGCCACCTACACCCCGGCGACCGGCGCCGCCGTCACGCGCGACGAGCCGAACCTGGGCACCACCCGCGGCGCGGGCGCACCCGATGCCTGGACTCCGCCCGCGGGGCTGACCTATCCCGCCCAGGCCGCCTGGCAGGGCGACCTGGTGGCCCCGAACTACGGCCTCTACACGTTCAGCCTGACCGGCGCCGGGCGGCTGGAGATCGACGGCGCGGTCGTCCTCGATGCAAACGCGCCCGCCGGGCAGCCGGACGGCGCCGCCCGGCAGGTCGACCGGGTGCTGGCGAAGGGCAGCCATACCGTGCGCTTGAGCGGCGTCCTGGCCGATGCGCAGACGCGCCTGGACGTGCTCTGGGCGCCCGGAGGCACGGTCCCCGCCCCCATCGCCGCCGCCTACCTCTATCACGGCCCCAGCGGCGGCTTGAGCGGCGAGGTGCGACCCTACGCGCCCGGCATCCCGCTGACCGATGCTGCGGCCATCAGCGCCGCCGCCGTCAGCAGCCGGCGCAGCGACCCGTTCTTCGGCTTCCGCGAAGCCACGGTGGCCTTCAAGCAGGCGCCCTTTGTCGTGCGCTGGCAGGGCACGCTCACCGCGACCACCGCGGGCGCCTACGCCTTCGACCTTAGCTCGAACGGCCCCAGCCTGCTGCTGATCGACGGGCAGGCCATCGTGAATAACGCGGCCCAGGGCACCATCACCCCGGCGCAGGGCATCGTGAACCTCACCGCCGGGGCGCACCAGGTGGATCTGCGCTATGCCTGGCAGGGCGGCCCCGCGCGCCTGGAGTGGTACTGGACGCCGCCGGGCGGAGAGCACGCCCTCGTGCCGCCGGCGGTGCTGGCGCCCGCCGCACGCAGTTGGGCCGCCGGGGCGCTGCCCGACGCGCCGGGCGCCGTCCCGCTGCCGGAGCAGGCCGCCGCCGCACCGAATGTGGTGCCGCCCGCCGCCGTGCTAGGCCAGGATGCCGGGCTGAAGGAGCCGCGCGGCGTGGCCGTGGACGCGCAGGGGCAGGTCTACATCGCCGACAGCGGCAACCACCGCGTGGTGCGCCTCGACGCAGCGGGCAAGGTCAACGGCGGCTGGGGCAGCGCGACGACGACCTCGGCGCCCGGCAAGTTCGGCCTGATCGCCGACCTGGCCGTGGGGCCGGACGGCCACGTGGCGACGCTCGACGTGACCACGGGCGATGTGCAACTGTTCGGCCCCGATGGGCAGGTGCTCGTGCAGTTGCCGGGCCTGAGCCCCAACGCCAGTGGCATCGCGCTGGGGCCGGACGGGCGGATCTGGGTGGCCGACACCAGCCGGGGCCGCGTGCTGCGCTTCACCCCCACCGGGCAGCCCGACGGCGTCTTCACCGGCGAGAGTGCCGGGCATAAGCACTTCGACCAGCCCATCGACGTGGCCCCCGCCGCCGGCGGGACCGCTTACGTGGTCGACCTGAGCGGGCGGGTCGTGCAGTTGGACCCGGCGGGCAAGATCGTCCGTGAATGGCTGGTGCCAGCCGGCGGCGGGCGGGGCGGCAGCCACCTGACCATCTGGCACGACCTGGTCGTGCTGACCGACCCCGACCGCCAGCGCCTCACGATCCTCGATCCGGCGGCAGGCAGCATCCGCTATCTGGGCAGCGAGGGCACGCGACCCGGCCAGTTCCGCGTCCCGCTGGGCATCGCCGGCGGCGCCACCGGCCCGCTCTATGTCACCGACAGCGACAACGCCCGCATCCAGGTCTTCGACAGCCTGGACGCGAAATAGCCTTGCCCCCAGGCGGGTTGCACCGGGCGGCGGCGCCGCGGGCGGTGGAGAAAAGCCGCCCAAATATGGTATGATAGCGATTGGCGGCCTTTGACCGAATCCACGCCGCGAACTAGCACGAGGTATTAATGGCGAGCACCGACCACGACGATCACCCGGCCTCCCCCGGCCCCGACAATACCACGCCCGCACCGCCCCCCGGCGACTCGCCTGCCGCTACCCTGGATCAGGGTTCCGCCGAGAACGCGGCCCCTGGGCACGACGACGGTGGGAACGGGCATGCCCCGGTCGCCGAACCGCTGACCCCGGTGGCCGGCCTGCCCGTGCGTACCGCGCGCCGCGTGGTCCTGGCCGATCCCGCGCCCTCGCCTGTCGATGCGCCGTCCGAAGCCGGGACAGCCGCGGAGGCGCCCGAGACCAATGGCCGGTATGCGCAAAGCGCGCCGTCCATGGCGGCGCCGGACAGCCGGATAAGTGCCGCCACCGCAATGGCGGGCAGCGCGGCCGCCACCGCAGTCGCCGATCCGCCCGCCCTGGCCGAGCCGGTCACGCTGCCGCCCGCGCCTGCCGTCGCGCCGGACGGCACCCAGCCCGCACGCGCCGCCAGGGGCTGGCGCGCGGCGGTAAGCCGGTCGGCGCTCTGGCGCAGCCGGGCGCTGCTGCTCGGCGGGGTGGCCCTGGGCATGGGCATCTACGCGCAGCGCCTGGTCAACCTGGAGCACGCCATTATCCCGGCTATCCACTGGTACGCGGGCGCGATTCTGCTGATGATTCTGGCCTGGCTAGGGACGTACAAAAACAAGAGCTTCCTGGTGGTGCCGCTGCGGCCTCTGCCGGCGCCCGGCACGCTGCCGGTGCGCGGGCCCGCACGCGTGGGCCGGGCCCGGTGGCGCATCCGCCCCAGCTTCGCGCCGTGGGGCCGCCTGATTGCCCGCTACCCGGCGGTCGCCATGATCCCGCGCTATGTGCTGGCCGCGGGGGCGCTGGCCGTGAACGTCTACAGCATCGGCCAGTTGCGCGCCGCCAACTACGACTCGGCGGTGGGCGGCATCGGCTGGGCCGTCAGCCTGGTCGTGCTGATCCTGGCCTTCCTCGGCCACAACCCGGCCCCCAAGCGCAGCGCCGACGTGGACCGCGCGGGGGTCGAGGAACGCACCGACTGGCGCATCCCGCGCAAGCTCGAAATCGCCATCTTCATCGCCATCCTCCTGCTGGCCTTCGGCATGCGCTTCTACCGGCTGGACGACTGGACCACCGGCATGCACGGCGACGAGGGCGAGGCCGGCATGGACGCCACGGCGATCCTGGAGGCGCTGCGCCAGCCCAACGGCCATCCCGTCTCGCCGTTCCAGACCGGCTGGTTCGGCCAGCCCAACTTCTACTACTGGGGCATCGCCCTGTTCATGCAGGTATTCGGCCAGGGCATGGGCGGGCTGCGCATGTTCTCGATGGTGGCCGGCACGCTGATGGTGGTGCCCTTCTACCCGCTGGTGCGCCAGTGGTTCGGCGTGCGTGCGGCCATTATCGCCGGCATCTTCCTGGCCATCTCCGACGTGGCGATCCACTTCAGCCGCCAGGAATTCAGCAACATCACCACGCCGCTCTTCCTGGTCACGGGATTCTTCTTCCTCTTCCGCGGCCTGGCCGACCGGCGGCTGACCAACTTCGTGCTGGCCGGCTACGCCCACATGCTCAGCATGTACTTCTACATGGGCGGGCGGCTCACGCCCTTCATGCTGGCGGCTGTCGCCGGCTACCTGTTCCTGTTGATGCCGCTGGTGCGCCTGCCGGGCGTCTACCGCGAGTTCCGGCAGCGGTTGCCGGACATCGGGCGGCTGCGCGCGCTGGGCCGGGCTGTGCGCCGCGAAGCGCGCGGCGTGTGGCTCTACGCCAATCAGATCATCGTCTTCGCCCTCGCCTGCTTCATCTTCGCGTCGCCCTGGCTGTTCTTTTTCATCGACCACGCCGCGACCTTGAACTCGCGCACAAACGACAAGCTGATCTTCAACAACCCCGACCGCATGGTTCAGCAGTACGGGGTGACGCACGATCCGCTCTACCTGGGCGTGCGCATGCCGACCGCCGACGATGTCTTCCCGGTGCCGCTGGTGTTCGAGAAGACCCCGATCAGCATCCAGGTTGTGCCCGACGGCTTCTGGCCGCAGTCGGTGTGGCACCAACTGACGACCACGCTCTCGATCCTGACCTACCGCGCCGACGCCAGTTCGGTCTATACCTTCACCGGGGAGCCGGTCGCCAAGCCGATCGAGGCCGTGCTGATTATCCTGGGCATCGCCTGGGCCTTGTGGCGCTGGCGCGACACGCGCATGGCCGTGCTGTCGATCTGGTTCTGGTCTACGATCGTCGTGGGCGGCGCGCTGACCATCGACGCGCCGTACATGGCCCGCATCATCGGCGCGGTGCCCACCTTCGCCGTCTTCGCCGCGATCCCGTTAAGCAAACTGCTGGCCGAACTCACCAACGTCGTGGGCCGGTTCGGGCGCTCGGTGCCCCTGGCCCGCACCGGCCAGGTGCTGGGCCTCGCCGCGCTGGCGGCGCTGCTGGGCTTCCTGACGGTGAAGAACTTCACCGACTACTACATCCTCTACATGAGTCCCTATCCGTTCCCGGAAGTGACCGGCCAGGCCTACTTCGTGCGCCAGATGAACCAGGAAGTGACCAGCGAAGGGCGGCCCCTGCCCCGCTACTACGACCTGGGCGCGCATCTGATCTACTGGGGCCACGGCGACAACCGCTTCCTGAACCACGGCACGCCGGGCAGCGACATGGTCAACGCGGCCAACGATCTGCCGGTGATCGAGAACGGCGACCGCGATGTGGTCTTTATGGTCTGGGACGTGGACCAGCAATACCTGAACACGATCAAGACCTACTATCCCGACGGCATCGAGGAGCAATTCAACTACGCGCCGGGCGGCAACGGCGGGCGCCTGTTCACGGCGTACCGGGTGAAGAAGGAACAACTCGACGCGCGGCGCGTGTTGCTGGCGACGTATACGCCCGCGAGCGGCCCGGCCATTGAGCGGCAGGAACCGAACCTGGGCACCGCCGGCCCGCCCCCCGCGGGCCTCAGCTACCCCGTGCAGGCCAAATGGACCGGCAACCTCATGGCGCCCACCTTCGGCCGCTACCGCCTCGCGCTCCAAAGCACCGGGCCGGCCCGCCTGGTCATCGACGGCACGCCCGTGCTGACCACCGGTGTGGGCACGGCGCAGCCGGAACACGAGGTGATCCTGGCGCGCGGGCTGCACGACATCGAGCTAACCGGCACCCTGGCCTCGGCGACCAGCCGCGTCACGGTGACCTGGCAGGCGGGCGGCTCGGAGCCGGCCCCCATCCAGCGCAAGTTCCTCTGGTCGGGGCCGGGGCGCGCCCTCGACGGCGAGATCCGGCCCATGAGCGGCGACCCCTTCGGCGATCTGCCGGAAGACACCCCGGCGCCCAACACCCCGCCGGTGACGGGCCGGCGCGTGGACGGCTTCCTGGGCTTCCGCGACGCCCCCAGCGCCCTGAGCGGCGGCGGCACGCTGATCGGCGACTGGAGCGGCACGCTGACGGTGAAGGATGCAGGCAATTACCAGTTCGAGATCTTCTCGAACGGCGACAGCACCGTGATGATCGACGGGCAGTTGGTGGTGGACAACCGTAAGGGCAACGGCACCGCGCACGCCGGGCAAGGCCAGATCATGCTCACCCCCGGCCCGCACAGCTACGAGGTGCGCTATGTCTGGGCGGGCGGCACCGGCTACCTGGAAGCTTACTGGCAGCCGCCCGGCCAGCCGAAGACGATCCTTGGCCCCGACAACCTGCACGCGGACGGCGGCATCTGGGAGCCGGGCACCATCACCGAGCCGGGCAACGCGCAAATCGAGGTCGCGGAAGCCCCGCCCGTGGTCGCGCCGGAGCGCGTGGTCGAGGTCCGCAGCGAGGTTAAGGCGCCGCGCGGCCTGGCCGTCGACAAAGACGGCAACATCTACGTTGCCGACACCGAGCACCAGCGGGTCGCCGTGTTCGACAAGGACGGCAAGCTGATCCACGCCTGGGGCAAGCAGGGCAAGGATCCCGGCGACTTTGTGGCGCCGGAGGATATCGAGGTTGGCCCCGACGGGCGCGTCTATGTGCTGGACTCCAACCTGTCGCGCATCCAGGTGTTCACGCCCGACGGCCAGTTGCTGGGCACCGTGGGCAAGGGCGGCTGGTGCAGCCCGGCCGGCTTCACCGTGGCCCCCGACGGCATGGTCTACGTGGCCGACACCTGCACCAACCGCATCCTCAAATACACCCCCGCGGGCGAGTCGAAAGCCGAGTATACGGGTGGCAGCGACGCCAACGCGCGCTTCAATCAGCCGGTGGATGTGGCGGTCGGGCCGGACGGCACCATCTATGTGGCCGATCTTGGCCAGCGCGTGGTCAAGGTCGATCCGACCAGCGGCGTGATCACCCGCATCTGGCCCGTGCAGATCGGCGGCGGGCGTGGCGCGGCCAACCTGGCCTTCAGCGGCGGGCTGCTCTACCTGACCGACCCCGACCGCAACACGGTGGATGTGCTCGACCCGGCGACCGGCCACGTCGCCAAGAGCGGCACGGCGGGCCCCGACCCCGGCCAGTTCAGCGTCCCGGTGGGCATCGCCGCCGGGCCGGACGGCCGGATCTATGTCATGGACAGCGAGAACGGCCGGGTGCAGGTCTTCAACAAGCTGCACCCCTAGAGGGGAACTTATGGCAGAACAGCGCGCGCCGGGCGGCATCACCCTGGCGGTGGTGCGCCAGGAACAGGTCTACGCCTCCGCCGTGGTTACGGGCAGCGGCGAGGAGTGGAGCA
>DASSGZ010000386.1:0-16946 GCA_035693165.1 Chloroflexia bacterium
TGAGCGCGTCGTTCTGGCGGGCGCTGCGGCCATAGAGCAGCGTGAAGCCGTCGCGCGAGGTGGCTTTGCCGGGTGTAGTCGCGAGCCGGCTCTCGCGGGTGGCGGGGCGCATGTCGAGGCGCGGCTTGCGGTCCCTGTGTCCCGGTTTGTGTGGCGCGCGCTTCGTGGGCGGCGCTTCGTCGCGCGGGGCGAGGGCGGGGCGGGCGCCGGGGTCTTCGGGCAGCGCGGCGATCTCGGTGCGCAGCAACTGGATCGTGTCGTGGTCGGCGGCCAGGTCGAGTTGCGTGGCGATCTCGTCGAGGTAGCGCAGCCCCAGGTCCACCGCTTCGAGCCGGGCGGGCACGCCCTCGACGGCGGCCCGCGCCCGCTGGTACTCGCGGAACAGCGCCTGGGCCTGCTCCAGCGGCGTGCGGTCGGGGTCGAGGTCGATCACCAGGTCTTCTTCGGGGATTTCGAGGCGGGTCTGGCCGGGGGCCAGGCCGTACATGTAGGCCAGGATCAACTCGCCCTTGTGGCGCTCGCGCTCGAACCCGGCGGCGCGGTCGAGTTCGGCCTGGAGCGAGCGGCGGCGGCGCTCCAGCCGGTCGCGGCGCTCGTGCAGTTCGGCGCGCACGGCGGCCTTGAGTTGCGCGTGCCCGGCCACGGTCTCCAGGGCCGCGTAGAAGGCTTCGGCGGCGGCGGAGATGCTCTCCGTCGCTTCCAGCGTGGCCCCAGCGGCCTCCAGGTGGCGGATGGGGTAGGGGGCGAAGGCCAGCGCCTCGCGGCCCGGCGGCGGGGGCGGCGGTGCTTCGGGATCGGCATCGGGCGACTCGTCGTCTTCGTCCAGGTCGGGTTCTTCCGGCGCCCAGGCAAGGGTGGGCTGCCAGGCGTGGGTGCGGGCCAGGCCCAGCGTCTCCTGCAACGCGGCGAAGAGCGGGGGCGCGTCGGCATCCACCACGCGGGCGTCTTCGCTGCCGGTGGCGCGGTAGGCGGCCTCGCGGGCCAGCAGCGGGCTGACGGCGCGGAAGCGGGCCACCAGCGCCTGCCAGAGCACGACGTTGGGGTCGAGTTCGTCCAGTTCGCCGCGGAATGAGCGCTCGCCCATGGTCAGCAGGTCGAGCTTGCGCTGCGGCGGCGGCGGCACGTAGGGCAGGTGCGGCAGCGTCGTGCGGTAGCGGTTGATGCTCGACGGCACATGCTTGACCGCGTCCAGCACCAGCCCGCCGGCCCCCACCAGCACAATGTTGCTGTGGCGGCCCATGATCTCGGCGATCAGGTGGGTCTCGTAGAGGGCGAAGCCGGGCGGGATCTCGGCCCGCCGGTCGTCGAACGGCTCGTCGACGCCGGTCTCATCCTCATCTTCGGCCAGATCGGCCTCGTCCAGGCCGGGCGGGCCGTGCTTTTGCACCGGCAGCACCTTGGTGAACCCGAAGTCGAGCACGCGCTCAAACTGCGGCTGCTCGATGGTTTGCAGCACGGCGCCGCGCACATATTTGCGCAGCAGCAACAGCAGCGGCGAGCGCACCGTGGGGTCGCGGGTGGGCGGGGCGGCCAGCAGGTGGACGCGGGCGTTTTCGGCGTGGGCCGAGAGCAGCAGGTGCCGGCGGCGGCGCGCGCCGTAAATCTCCAGGGCCACGGCCAGCGGGCCGACGGCGCGCACTTGCTGGACGCGGCCCGGCACCAGCCCGGCGAGTAGCTCGTCGCGGGTGGCCGCAATGGTCAAAGCATCGAAAAACATAGGGGCGGGCACCTCCGGTCAGCCGTCTCTTGCAGTATACGCGGGCCGCGCCTGCTTGCCAAGCACCGGCGTTTCCGCTATACTGAGGAACAAGAACAGGCTATCGCGGCGTGTGGCTTCGGGTCACGCACCGTGCAGGACGGGAAGGATGGGCGAGACGGCAACCGAGATTTCCTCCGTGCAGGGTCCCGAACCCATGGTTGTGCCGCATGAGGCGGCGGTGCCTGAGATGGATGCGTATGTCTTGCGGCCCCCGCCGCCGTTGCTGGTGGTTATTTCCGGCCCGTCCGGTGTCGGCAAAGATGTGACGCTCACCCGGATGCGCGAACTGGGCTACAAGTTCCACTATGCCGTGACCGCGACGACGCGGCCCCGCCGCCCGACTGAGCAGGATGGGGTGGATTATCATTTCAAGACCGTCGCCGAGTTCGAGCGCATGCGCCGCGACGGTGAGTTGTTGGAATGGGCGCAGGTCTACGGGCATTACTATGGCATCCCCAAATCGGAAGTGACCGATTATCTGGCGCGGGGAGAAGATGTGGTGGTGAAACCCGACGTGCAGGGGGCGGCGACGATCCGGCGGCAGGCGCCGGAGGCGGTGTTTATTTTCCTCGCCCCGCCGTCCTTCGCCGAGCAGGCCGAGCGCCTGCGCCTGCGCAAGACGGAAGACCCGGCCGAGTTGGCCCTGCGGCTGCGCATCGCCGGGGAAGAGATGAAGGCGTTGCCGCAGTTTGATTACGTAGTGGTCAATCACACCGGCAAGCTGACCGAAACGGTCCGCCAGATCGTCTGCATCTTGACCGCCGAAAAATGCCGCGTGCATCCCCGGCAGATAGACCTCCAGGAGAGGACCGCGACTCATGGCCTCTAATCCCCCCGACGTACACAACTTGCTCCACCAGGCCATGGATGCGCTCACCCGCGGCGACAAGCCGCTGGCGCGCGATCTGCTGACCACGGTGCTCGAAATGGACGACCGCAACGAGCAGGCGTGGCTCTGGCTGAGCGGCGCGGTCGATTCGCCCCACGAACAGCGCATCTGCCTGGAAAACGTGCTGACCATCAATCCCGGCAGCACGGCGGCCCGCCAGGGGCTGGCTTACCTGGAAAAGCAAGAGGCGGAACATCCCACGCCGCCGCCTGCCTCTAACGAGGCGCCGGCCCAGGCCGCGCCGGCGGCGCCGCCCGCTGCCGCGCCGCCTCCCGCGCCGGCGGCGCCGCCCGCCGCCCCTGTCGCCGGCTACCCGCCGCCCGAAGCCCAGGCGCCCGCCGCCGTGGCGCCCAACTGGCCCGCGGCGATGCCGCCGGAGTGGAGCAGCGCGCCCGCCGCGCCGCCGCCCGGCTGGGGCAACGGCCCGGCCGCGCCTGCGCCCGCTGCATCGGCCCCGAACCAGGCACCGGCCGCCGCGATTCCGGCGGAGTGGGGCAGCGCCCCCCCGGCGGGATCGCCGCTCGCCGGCCTGCCGGAGTGGGATGCCGGCGCCACGGGTGCGTCCGTGCCGGGCTGGGATACGCCGGCGGCGCCTGCCTCTAAAGAGGCACCGGCCTGGGGCAGCCCGGCCCCGGCGCCTGCCTCTAAAGAGGCACCGGCCTGGGGCAGCCCGCCGCCCAGCGCCCCCGCACCGGCGGACGCCGACCCCTGGGCCGCGTTGCGCGCCGATCTCTCGGCGCCCGCCGCGCCGGCTCCGGCGCCCGCGCCGTCCGCCGGCAACGGCGGGATGCTCGGCGCCGCGGCCAATAGTTCCTGGATGGACGCCTTCGGCAGCGGCCCCAGCGCGCCCCTGGCGACCCCCGGCCCCTGGACCGGCGGCAGTGCGGCCTCCGGCGCCGTGGCCGATAACCTGGGCGTCACGCCGTTTACGTTCGATGCGACGGGCGGCACGCCCGCGGCGGATAACCCCTGGAGCGAGGTCGAAGCCGCCGTGCCGGGCCTGGCCGGGTTCGACATGGGCGCGCCCTCCGGCGGCGAGGTGAGCCTGCCGCCCGACCTCAGCGGCGGCGCGGCGGTGGGCGGCACGGTGCTGCCGTCGGATTCCCCCTGGGCCGACACGTTCGGCGGAGCGTCGCTGGGGCAGTTACCGCAGGCCGGCGCCGAGGAACCCTTCTTGCAGGTGCGCCAGCCCGACACCGGGCACCCCGCCTACGGGCGCGAGAACCTGCGCGGGTCGTCCCCGGCGCTGATCGCTCGCCCGCCCATCGGGGGCCGCAGCGCCACCCCGGTGCCGACCATCCCCTGCCCCAACTGCGGCGAGATGGTCACGGATAATGCGCTGTCCTGCCCGCGCTGCCAGTACCGCTTCTACGCGCCCTGCCCCCACTGCGGCGACTACATCGACACCAGCGACCCGAACCCCCGCGGCCACGACGTGTGCCCGCACTGCCAGCAGCCGGTCGATAAGAAGGCCCTGGGCCAGGCGCCCGCGCGCGGGTCGATTGGCCGGCCCGGCGCGCCCAGCAGCACGCCGCCGACCGTGATGGTCGGCCCCACGCCCAAGAACAAGAAGAAGACCAAGTCGCCGCGCGAGGACAAGCAGGCCGCCGCCGTGGCTGCCGCCGCCTGGACGCCCGACGCGGCTGCCGCGCCCCCGCGCTCCAACGCCGCCGGGCGCATCCTGGCGCTCATCGTCGTGCTCGCCGTGCTCGGCTTCGTGATTTTCGTCCTCCCGCATATGCTCAACGTCCCGACCCTGCTTACGGCGGGGCTGACGCCGACGCCATGAGCCGGCGCGGCCCGGCGCGGGCGGGCTGAGGCTCCGTGGCCGGTGAGGCGGGCGGGGCGTCCGGGTCGCCGGGCCCGAACGTCTCGCAGAAGCTGCGCGCCCGCCAGCGTGTCGCGCGCCTGCTGGGCGATCTCCTGGCGACCGACGACCCCCAGGTGATGGACGCCTGCGCGACCGGCCTGCTGGCCGCCGGGCACGATCTGCTGGTGATGATCGCCCGCCGCCTGGCCGAGGCCGACCCGCGCGGCATCATTCGCCTGGGCAGCCTCGCCGCCGCCTATCCCGACCGCGCCGGTGCCCTCGCCTTCCTGCGCCAGGAGGCGCTCGACCCGCGCAACGCCGACCGCAAGCGCATGGCGGTGATGGTGGTCCTGGAGCAGTTTCTCGACCAGCCCCTCGGCGACGAGTACTTCGCCACCCTGCGCGATCCCGCCGGGGTGGCCGCCGGCTCCCTGGTGCAGGTGCTCGAAGGCGCCCAGCACGACCGCAACCTGCTGCTGGCGTACCTGAGCGCCTTCGAGGAACAACATCCCGCCGCGCTCGCCACCGTGCTCGACAACCTGGAGCACCTGAGCGGTGCGCAGGGCCGGGAGGTCCTCAAACTGATCGCCCAGCATCCCGACGAGGAATTGGCCGAGCGCGCCCTGGCGCTGCTGGCGGCGGATCGCCGGGCGCCGGAGTTGCTCGCCCTGCGTACGCTCGAACTGGTGGCGCCGCCCGCCCGCCGTGAGCGCATCGGGCGCCTCCTGCGCAAGATCAGCATGGCCGGGCTGGCGCTGCCGCCCTTCGCCGTGCCGCCGCCCGGCGCCCGTGCCCTGCTCACCGGTATCGACGGCGCGGGCGGCGCGGGCCTCTGGTTCCTGGTGCCGCGCCCCGATGGGCAGATCGAACTGTTGAGCCTGCTGGTCAGCGACGGCGGCGGGATCATGGACGCCTTCGGCGGCGACAATTTCTCCGCGGGCAGCTTTCCCCCGCCCGCGCCGGTCGGCACGGTCCATCGCGGCCTCGAACCCCGCCCCGCGCCCGGCGCCGCCCCGCCACCCGCGCCCCGCGCCCCGTGGCCTCCCGATCTGCCGGACGATTCCGCCGCGCCGCCCGCCGAGGCCGACTTCCTGGAGATCCCGTTTGAATATGGCCGCGGTCTGGTGGCCGAATACCAGGCGCTCAACTGGGCCGCGGGCGCGCCGCTGCCCTGGGAGTACCGCCTGTTCCACGACATCCTCTGGCGCTTCGGCCCGCCGCCCGCCCGTTCGCCCCTGCCGGCGGTCCGCCCCACGCCCGGCGATCCCGCCGTGCTGGCTGCGCACCCGTACTTCGAGACCTGGGATCTGCCGCGGGAGGCGCTGCTGTCGCTGCTGGCGGTGTGGCCCGCCGATCCGGCGGCGGCCCCCGGCTTCCAGCAACCCGATGCGCTGTCGCCCCGGCTGCGCGCCGCGCTGCTCGCCGTGCTGCGCGGCTATTTCACGCCGGAGCAGCGCGCCCGCACCGTCCACCGCCTGCGAGCCAGCGCCGTCTGGCTGGCGTGCGCCGGCGACCCGGCAGCGGCGGGCCTGGCCGCCCAGGCGGCGGCCGACCTGGCGACCCGCGCCCTGCCCCGCAACCGCTTTGCCCAGGCCCTCGCCCTGCGCAGCGCCCTGCGCGCCGGGCCGGCCCCGCCCGGCCTCTAAAGGGGCGGGCTAGCGCGGCGAAGCGCGCCTACGCGGGCTGAATCAAGGAGATGTGATCGCGCAGACAACGAGCGCAGCCGGCTATTTGGTACGCGCGGCTGTTCATGCCCCTGGGTTCTGAATGCTAGTGAAAGATCAATCCCACAATCACATCTAGGGCAAATACGCCCACCGCGACCAGCCCACACACGCCAAGAGACTGTATCAGTCGGGTATTGGTTGGCTTGGCATGGTCGCGCGCGATACTCTGAATCTGATAAAAGCCCGCCAGTATAAGACCGATCGCGAGCACATAAGAGCTAGGAGTTGACTTGTTGATCGTGAGGACCAACCACCCTGCCGAAAGCTGCCCGACAAACCCGGCAAGCAGTAGGGGCAGCACAAACAGCCAACTCCAGAGGGGCACCGCTGTGTTCGCCCCAGGCTGCACGGCCATCGTCTGCGGCCAGGGCGTGACGGGTTGCCCGGTTGCGATTGACCGGCCGTCGACGGCCAAGTCGTATTTATACCCGCTGAGCACAGATCGAATATGAAGATGGGCGGTATGCCCATCCAGCGGAAATAAATCATCGCTGCCCTGCCCGTAGATGCCGTAGCTCCGTAGATTCTCTGGGGCTAGCGATTGTCCGTCCACGGCGATCTTCCGCTTGGTGGTCCAGTAATTATGGTTAACGGTGATGGTGCGTTTGCTCTTGCGAGGCGCAAATGAGGCGGCTTGCTGCTCACTGTGCGCCACCTCGGGCAATTCCACGGTCCAAGTCTTTTCGGCCATCCGAACACATTTCTCCTTACCGCATGTCGCTTGCATGGGCGATTCAACCGGCGCTATTGAGTAGGACGGTGATTTTACGTGCGACTCTTGTCCCGCAGTGGGGTTCACGATTTGAGGACGCGGATAATATAATACCCCTGCCTGTAGGTGTCAAGCGGTAGTGCTCGGCACCGCCCGTATCGTTGATGGGCAGGGCGCTGCCGCCCCCGTGATGCCAAATCTTGATGCCCGCCTCCGTGCATCGCCCGCGATTGTGACCGGCCCGGCTTTGTGGTAAAATCACCGCGAGGCCGCGCCTGCCGCTAAAGCGGCACCGGCCCGCGACCCCCGCTCAGCGAGAGGAGACCCCGCGTGAACATGTTCCCTCCGACCCCGGCGGGCGCGCGCCGCCCCGGCCAGGTGCGTCTGCTGATTGCCCTGGCCCTGCCCCTGCTCATCGCCGTCGCCATCGCCGGGTGCGGGGACCAGGCGGGCGCCCCGGCGGCCCCGACGAGCGCGCCGCAGGTCATGGTGCACAGCACGGCCACCGTCGCCCCCGGCCAGAAGGTCCCCGATCCGAAGGAGGGGGCCGAGGATACCGCCTATGCGCCGGGCGTCACGCCGCAGTTCCTGGTCAACCTCAAGGACAGCACGAAGGATAAGACCATCGCCCGCTATGCCTTCGCGGTGAGCCATGCGGCGGACCTGAGCAAGATCCCCTGCTATTGCGGATGCGCGCTCTACCAGCATGCGCATACCAGCCTGCAAAGCTGCTACATGCGCAGCATCGGCGCCGACGGCACAATCGTCTACACCGACCACAGCACCAGTTGCGACATCTGCACCGGCGAGGTCGATCTGATGATGCAGGTGGCTCCCAACACGCCGCTGACCGCCATCCGCCAGGCCATCCACCAGAAGTTCGGCTACACCAACGTCTGGACCGACACGCCGCCGATCGAGTAGGGCAGCGGATGCGGGTTCTGCACGTCATTCAGCGGTATTGGCCGTTCCAGGGCGGGTCCGAGGGCTATTTTCAGGAGCTATCCGAAAGCCTGGTGGCGCGCGGCCACGAGGTTACGGTCTTCACCACCGACGCCTGGGACCTGGAGCACTTCTGGATGGCGGGCAAGCGGCGCGTGGAGCGCCCCGCCGTCGAGACGCACAACGGCGTCACCATTCGCCGCTTCCCGGTGCGCCGCCCGCCGCTGCCGCCGATCTATTTTCGCGTCCTGCGCCGGGCCATGGCCGAAACCGGCGACCTGGCCCGGCGCACTCCGCTTGACATAACGCCATTCTTGCGCCTGGGCGGGCGGCTCTCGCCCTGGCTGCCGGGCATGACGGCGGCGCTGCGCGCGCTGCCGCCCGGCGCCTTCGACCTGGTCCACAGCACCAACATCACCCTCGAAAGCCCCATCCTGGCCGCCGAGTCCTACGCCCGGCGGGCAGGCATCCCGGCCTTCATCACGCCGTTCGTCCACCTGGGCGAACCGGGCGACCGGCGCATCATCCGCTACTACACGATGCCGCACCAGCTTGCCTTGTTGCAGCGCGCCGCCTGTGTTATAGTGCAGACTGAGTTGGAGGCGGCGGCCCTGGCCGCGTTGGGCGTGCCGCGCGCCCACATGGCGAAGGTCGGCGTGGGCGTGCACCCGGAGCGGGTGATCGGCGGCGACGCGGCGCGCTTTCGCGCCAAACATGGCCTGCCACCCGACATGCCGCTGGTGCTGTTCGTCGGCGCGCTGGCCCGCGACAAAGGCGCGCTGACCCTGCTCGACGCGATGCGCGCGCTCTGGGCCGAAGGCGTGGACGCGCGCCTCGTCCTGATCGGCTCGACCGCGCTGGCCGACTTCCAGGACGCCTACGCCCAACTGCCCGCCGCCGACCGGGCGCGGATGCTCAAGCTGGGCTTCGTCTCCGACGAGGAGAAGCGCGACGCCTACGCCGCCTGCACGGTGTTCGCCATGCCGTCGCGCACCGACACGTTCGGCATCGTCTACCTGGAAGCCTGGCTTTACGACAAGCCGGTCATCGGCGCCCAGGCAGGGGGAGTGCCCGAGGTCATCGCCGACGGCGCGGACGGCTACCTGATCCGCTTCGGCGATGTGCCCGCGCTGGCCGCGCATCTGCGGACGCTGATCGCCGATCCGGCCCTCGCGGCCCGATTGGGGCAGGCGGGCCACGCCAAGGTGCTGCGCGAACACACCTGGGGCCACAAAATCGACCGCCTGGTGCAGCTTTACGAGCAGGCGGTCGCGGACGGAAGGCAGGCCGGTTAGACCGTGACGGAATCCGATAGCCCGAATAGCGCAACGCGCCCGGCCTGGCCGGCGGCGTCCGTGGTCGTCGTCAACTACAACACGCCGCATCTGGTGCCCCGCTGCCTCGACGCCTTGCTGGCGCTGGACTATCCCCAGGTCGAGATCCTGGTCGTGGACAACGGCACGCTCGACGGCGAACCGGTGCGGCTCGGCGATCTCTATCCGCAGGTGCGCGTGCTGATCCCCGATATGCACACGAACCTGGGCTTTGGCGGCGGCGCAAACCTCGGCTGGCAGACGGCCACGGGCGACATCCTGGCCGTGGTCAACCCCGACGTGCAGGTGCGCCCCGACTGGCTGCGCGCGCTGGCGCAGGGCCTGCGTGCCCACGCCGATGCGCGGGCGGCGATCGTCGGCGGCAAGCTGCTCTATCCCGATGGGCGCGTGCAGCACGCGGGCGGCATCTTTCGCTTCCCGGAAGTCAGCACTGCGCATATCGGGCGGGGCGAGTTGGACAGCCCCTCCTACAATCATCCCCACGAAGTGGCCTATGTCACCGGCGCCGCCCTGGCGATCACACGGGCGGCGTACACGGAGTTGGGCGGCTTTGACGCCCGCTTCTGGCCCGTTTACTTCGAGGATCTTGATCTTTGCACCCGCGCCTGGGACGCGGGCTACTCGGTCTGGTACATTCCATCGGCCGTCGCCACCCACATGGAGTCGGCCTCGCTGACCTACAGCAGCCCCGGCTACTTCCGCTACTACCACATGAACCGGCTGCGCTATGTGCTGCGCCATTATGCCCGGCCCCAGGTGCTGGGCGCGTTCAGCCAGGCGGAGGAAGCCCGCTTGCGCGGCGACCTCGACCCCCTCGACCGCATCACCAGCCTGAGCCTCTATACCAACCCCCTGGCGCTGGCCGCGCTCACCGATCCGAGCGGGCGGCTGGAGTTGTCCGGCTTCAAACCGGGCCCGGCCACCGCCCGGCGCGACCGGCTCGCGGGCATGGTGGGCGAAGTGCTGGGTGGTTGGCAGGTGACGCCGCAGCCGTTCCGGTCGCGGGTGCCGGGGCTGGCGTGGCTGCGCACCCGGCTCAACAACCTGTGGACGCGCTGGTACGTCGATCCCATCGTGGCCCAGCAGGTGGCCTACAACGCCGCCCTGGCTCGCGCCGTGCGCGAACTGGCCGACCAGGTGTCGGGCCTGGAAGCCGCGTTGCTGGTGCGCACGGCCCTGGAGCAAGCGACCGCCGACCAGCAATTGCCGCCGCAACATCCGCGCTACCATCGCGGGCCGCGCGACTCGCCGGACATGGGCTGAGGCGGCCCGCCTCCTGATGAGTGCGACCGCAGCGTGAAGGGAGCAGGCATGGTAACGGATGGCGAAATCGCGGAACTGCTGGCCCGGTTGGCGGCTGTGCCCGCGCGCTTCGCGGCGGCCTGTGGCCGGTTCGAGGAAGCCGACGCGGTCGTGCATCCGGCGGCGGGCGAATGGTCGCCCGCGGAGGTGCTGGCCCATCTGCGCGCCTCGCACGACATCACCGAGCCGCGCATCCTGGCGATCCTCGCCCGCGATAACCCGCCGCTGCCCGCCTTCGACGAGCGCCGCTGGCAGGAGGGGGCCCGCTACGTCGCACTACCCATGACCGAGTCGTTGGAGACATTGCGCTTGCGGCGCCACGAACTGGTGCAGGCGCTGCGCGTTCTGCCCACCGCCGCCTGGATGCGCACCGGCCGGCACGAGGAGCGCGGTCCGCTCACCGTGCTGCAGATCGCGCGGGACATCGCCGCCCACGACGAGGAGCATTGCATCCAGGTCGAGCGCATGACGATGGACGGCGGGGCACAGGCCGGAAGCGTATAGGACAGGACATTACATGGACAAAGCGAAACCGCAAGCAGACGACGGCACCCTCTCCGGCGTGGACCCGGCGCAGGCCCTGGCCGAATTGCGCGCGCAGATCCGGCAGCGCAGCGCGCGCCTGGGCGGGCGGCTCGACGCCGGATCGCCGGGCGGCGGGGGCGGCGCCGATTTCAGCATGAACCAGGTGCGCCAGAGCGTCGACGAGGTCAACGACCTCTGGTTCGTCAGCGCCCACCTGCCGATCACCTGGAAGGTGCCGGGCGTGGGCACCGCCGTCGCCTACGCCAAGAAGGCCACGCGCGTGCTGCTACGCTGGTACATCAACCCGATTGTCGAGCAGCAGAACCGCTACAACAGCGCTGTGGCCCGCGCCCTGGTCGAGATCACCGCCTACCAGGAGCGGCTGACCCGCGAATGGCAGGTGCTGGAAGAGCGCGTGCTGGCCCTCGAAGCCCAGGTGAACGGCGCCACCGCCCCGGCGGCCGGCGATGCCGGTGAACAGCCCGGTAGCGCGGGGACCGGCGCATGAGCAAGGGCGGGCCGCCGCTACACATCGCCGTCTGCACGGCGCAGGTGCCGTTTGTGCATGGCGGCAACGAGGTGCTGGTCGAGGGGCTGGTGGCGGCGCTGCGCGGGCGCGGGCACCGTGTCGCCGAGATCGCGCTGCCGTTCAAGTGGTATCCGCGCGAGTCGTTCATGGGCAGCGTGCTGGCCTGGCGCATGATCGACATCACCGAGGCCAACGGCGTGCCCGTGGACCTGGCGATCTGCACCAAGTTCCCCTCGTATGTCGTGCAGCACGCGCGCAAGGTCGTCTGGCTGGTGCACCAGTACCGCCAGGCGTATGACTGGTTCGGCACGCCGCTGAGCGACCTCACCTCCACGCCCGAGGACACGCGCTTCCGCCGCTGGCTGGCCGATCTCGACCGCAAGACCATCGGCGAGGCGCGCGGCATCTACGCCATCTCGCGCAACGTGGCCGGGCGGCTGCGCAAGTACAACGGCCTGCAGGCCACGCCGCTCTACCCGCCCCTGCGCCCCGGCTTCCACCTCGGCCCGCTGGGCGACTATGTCCTGCACCTGAACCGGCTCGACGCCGCCAAGCGGGTGGACCTGCTGCTGCGCGCCGCCGCCCTGGTGCCGCGCGACGCGGCGAACGGCCTGCGCTACGTCATCGCCGGCGACGGGCCGGACCGGGCGGCGCTGGAGCGGCAGGCGGCGGCGCTGGGCCTGGGCGAGCGGGTGCGCTTCGCGGGCCGCGTCTCCGATGCTGAGGCCGCCGGCCTCTACGCGGGCGCCCGCGCCGTCTACTACGCCCCGGTGGACGAGGACTACGGCTTCTCCACGGTCGAGGCGTTCGCGTCGGGCAAGCCGGTGATCACCACCAGCGACGCCGGGGGCGTGCTCGAATTCGTCGAGGATGGCGTGACCGGGCTGGTTACGCCGCCCGACCCGGCGCGCGTGGCCGAGTCGCTGGCGCAGGTGGCGGCGGACCCGGCGGCATGCGCGCGCATGGGCGAGGCCGGGCGGGCGCGCGTGGCGGGCATCACCTGGGACCACGTGGTCGATACGCTGCTGGCGGGGGCGCGCTGATGCGGCTGGCCTACTTCAGCCCGCTCAACCCGGTGCAATCGGGCATCTCGGACTACAGCGAGGAGTTGCTGCCGTTCCTGGCGCGCGGGGCCACGGTCGATCTGTTCATCGACAAGTACAAGCCCTCCAACCCGGCCATCCCGGCGCAGTTCCGGGTGTTGCCGGCGCGCCGCTTCGACGCCGCCAACCGCGCGGCGCCCTACGACAGCCCCATCTACCAGATGGGCAACAGCCCCGCCCACGCCTACATCTACGAGCGCCTGCTCAAGACGCCGGGCGTGCTGGTGCTGCATGAGTTCGTGTTGCACCACCTGCGCATGTGGATGGCCCTGCGCCGCGGCAAGGGGCGGGCCTATCTCCAGGCGATGCGCGCGACCTATGGCGAGGCCGGGCGGCAGGCCGCCGAGCGCGTGCTGCTGGGCCAGCACCCCGAGGCGCTGTTCAACTTCCCGCTGGTGGAAGAGGCGCTGGCCCGCGCCACCGGCGTGATCGTCCACAGCCGCTACATGGCCGCACAGGTGCGCCAGGTGCGCGCCGATGTGCCGCTGGCCGTGGTCAACATGGGCGTGCCGCTGCCGCCGTATGTGCCGCGCGACGTGGCCCGCGCCCGGCTGGGCCTCGCCCCCGACGTGTTTATCCTCTCCTCGATGGGCCATCTCAACCCCTACAAGCGGCTCAACGTGGCCCTGCGCGCGTTCAAGGCGCTGGTCATGCAGTACCCGCGGGCGCTGTTCCTGCTGGTCGGCAGCCGGTCGCCCAACTACAACGTGGATCGCATGATCAGCATGCTCGGTCTGCAAGAGCGCGTGCGCGTCATCGGCTACGCGCCGCCCGCCGAGTTCGCCGACTACCTGGCCGCCTCGGATGTCTGTATCAACCTGCGCTATCCCACCGCTGGCGAGACCTCGGCGGCGCTGCTGCGGATCATGGGCGGAGGCAAGCCGGTGCTGGTGTCGGCGGTCGGCTCGTTCACCGAGTTGCCCGACGCGGCGGCGGCCAAGGTGGACGTGGGCGGGATCGAGGAGGAGTTGCTGCTGGAAGACCTGCTGCTGCTGGCCCGGCGGCCCGACTTGCGGCTGGCGATGGGCCGGGCGGCCCGCCGCTACGTGGCCGAGCAGCACACGCTCGAAGGCGCGGCCCGCGGCTACCTGACCTTCCTCGCCGATCTGCTGGGCCAACAGGCGCCGGTCGCCGATCTCGTCCCGCCCCCCTACCAGGACGACATGCCCACCGTGCCCGACCCGCCCTTGGCCCCGCCGGCCAAACCCGCGGCCCCGCCGCCCGCCGCACATGCAGCCCCGGCAGCCGCGCCTGCCCCGCCCGCCGCCTCTCCCGCGCCGGCTGCCGGCCCGCCGCCCGCCCCCGCGCCGGCCCCGCCGCCCCCCACCACGCCCCTGGCGACGCTGGCCGCCGCCGCCGCCGCCTGCGCGGTCGCCCCGGACGACCCGCTGCTGCCGGCCCTGCTGCGGCGGGTGGACGGCTTGCTGTAATCGGGATTTCCCGCCCCATCTATGTGTAGTTGCGCGATTTATCGCGCCGTACTCGTTGATCGTTAGCGTAATTTGTATCCCACGTGGGGACGGCAGGGCCAGTTTGAAACCGGCCCCTACAACGCAACATTCCCGTGCGACGTTACCGTGGGCAGGCGGGCCGGTTTGAAACCGGCCCCTACAACGCGAGATTGATGCCATCGAGGTCTACAGCCCCGGCGCCGGCAAGCGCCTGCGCGACGCGCTCGATGAGCAGGCCGGCGGAGGGATCGCCGGTGCCGGGGGGCAGGCGCTGCGCGGCAGCGCGGGCCTCGGCAAGATGGGCGCGGGCCTGCGCCGGGGCGTGGAGACGCAGGTAGACTTCTGCCAGGTTGGCATGTAGCGAGGGGTAGAAGGCGGCCACCCGCGCATCGCCCACGGCCTCCGCCGCGTGGAGGGCACGCAGATGCCAGTCGCGCTGGGCGGCGGGCGCGCTATGCATATGGGCCACGAAGTGCGCCGCGACACACGCCCAGTAGGCATCCCCGGCGCCCAGCGCCTCCGCGTACAGCTCTGTGTAGAGCGTCCGTGCCGCGTCCCGGCGCCCTTGCACGGCCAGTGCCTGCGCCCGCCCCAACCGGTCGAGCACGCCGCCGTCTACTTCGCTCACGCGCCGAGACTCTTCGCTGCGCTCAGAGTGACAACCTCTCCGATACTCTCCACTCCGCACTCATCCCTACTCAGCACTCAGCACTCGTCAGGGCAGGCGGGAGCGGAGGTCGATGAGGTAGAGGCCCGCGGCGCCGGCCTGGTCCGAGATGAAGGCCAGGGTGGACGTGCCGGGGGCCAGGGCGGGGAAGCGCTCGGGGCTGAGGCTGGGTGGGGGCAGCAGCGGCGCGATCTGCCGGCCGTCGGCCTGCCGGGCCACCAGCCGCTGCACCGTGCCGTGCTCGTCCTGCACCACGTAGATGACCGAGCCGTTCGGCCCCCAGATGGGGTTGCCGGCCGTCGTCTGCGGGTCGGCGTAGTTGGTCAGGCGGCGCGGGTCGCTGCCGTCGACGGCTACCGTCTCGACGTTCGTGACCTGGTTTTCCAGCACGACGAAGGCGAAGCGGCTGCCGTCGGGCGACCAGGCCAGGGTGCCGTTGCTGTAGGGTTGGTCGGCGGTCGCCACGAGTTGCGGCTGGGCGCCGGGGGTGAGGGCCAGCGTGAAGATCCAGATGCGCCCGTCCTGCTCGCCCAGGTAGGCCAGGTGCTGCCCGTCGGGCGACCAGGTGGGATTGACCTCATAGGCCGGGTTGTTGGTCAGGCGGCGGACGTTGGCGCCGGTCGGGTCCATCAGGTAGAGGTCGAAGTTGCCGTCGCGGTTGCCGGCAAAGGCGATCCCGGCGGGCCCCCAGGCGGGCGCGGCGTTGAACCCGCCTGTCGCGATGCGCGTGGCCGGGCCGCCCAGCGCCGCGATGGTGTAGATATCGCTGCTCTGCTCGGCCCACTGCACATAGGCCAGGTGGGTGCCGTCGGGCGACCACGCGGGCGACTTGAGGTCGCCGGGCTGGCTTTGCACCAGCCAGCGCGGGGTGGCGCCCGCCACCGGCGGCGCGGGCGCGGCGGGCGGCGCGGGGGGCGGCACCGTCGCCACGGGTAGTGTGGGCGGGACGTTGGCGGGCGGCTGCGTGGCCGGGGCGGCGGGCGGCGGCGCCTGGGTAGCCGTGGCGGGCGGCCCGGCGTTGGCCAGCGGGTTCAGTGTGGGCGGCGGGGGCGGCGTGGCCGCCGGAGGCGTGCCCGTGGCGACCGGCGTCAGGCCCAGGGCCGACCCGGCGGATGGCGCGGTGGGGATAGGCGTCGGCGTGACCGGGGCGCTGGGGCCGAAATCGCAGGCGCTGAGCGCGCCGAGCAACAGCCCGGCGGTCAGTAGCCGCGCTACGGCGGCGCGCGCTTGTCGAAACGGGGCGCTCATACCTGCCGCGCCTGCCGGGCCAGGTTCTCCAGGTCGTTTTGGAGCTCCTGCAACCCGTGGATCGTGTCCGCCGGCGGCTGCGCCCCCGCGCCGATGTCGCGGGTGGTGCCGCGCGCGCTTTGCAGCACGAGCCCCTCGCGGATGCGGCTGACCTCATTCGCCATCTGCAATGCCCTTTCGCCAACGCTCTGCGCGGCGCTCCGGGCGGTCGCCGCGACCTGTTGTGCTTGCTGTGCCTGCTGCGCGGACTGCTCGGCGCGCGCCTCGCTGGGGATGCGCCCGAAGTAGTAGCCCAGGACCACGCCGGCCAGGCTGCTCAATACTACTAGAACGTCCTTGGCCGCACTCAGGTCGCTCCCGCGCATAAAGAGGACCGCGATCAGGGCGAGGCCGACCGTGCCTCCCACCACGAGCAGGGCCAGCACGGTGGCGACAGTCTCTTTACGTAATTGCAGCCGTTCCGCCGATGTTACGTCGCCGGTGGTGGCGGGCGGCGTGGGCGGCCCCGCTGGGCCGGGCGGCCCTTGTGGGCCGGCGGGACCGGGCGGCCCGGCCACGGGCGCACTGGCCGGGGCATCGGGGGCGGTAGGCGGAGCGGGGGTGCCGGGCGGCGCCAGGGTGATCGTGACGGGGCTGCCGCCGGACGGGGTGTCCAGGGTTGTGGGGGCGGGTACGCCGGGAGGGGCCGGTGGGCCCGCTGTATCGGCGGTCGCCGGGGCGGCAGGCGGGGCCGGACTCTCGCCGGCAGTGGTATCCGGCGGCGGGCTGCCGCCGCCCGTGGCCTCCTCCGGGCCGGGCGCGCGCAGCCCCGCGTGGCCGGTGGGCGCCGTGTCCACCGGCGAGGCGGTGGCGGGCGGCGTGTCGGCAGGGGTGAGCGGGCCGAACGTGGCCGGGTCGGCGGCGCGCAGCACGGCGCGGGCGCCCGGATACTGGTCCACCAGGGCCAGC
>DASSGZ010000387.1:0-2729 GCA_035693165.1 Chloroflexia bacterium
CGCGCGCACGCGCATCGGCCCGGCCCAACAGATCGAGGTCGAGGTCACGAACCCGGCGGAACTCGACGAAGCCCTCGCCGCGGGCGCCGAACTGATCCTGCTCGACAACCACACGCTCGACGGCCTGCGCGCCGCCGTGGCGCCCACCGCCGGGCGCGCCCGCCTCGAAGCCAGCGGCGGTATCACCCTGGACAACCTGGCCGCGGTGGCCGGAACCGGCGTAGACTTTATTTCTCTCGGCGCCCTGACCCATTCCGCGGGCGCGATTGACTTCTCCCTGGAGGTACTCTAATGGCGACTTCTACGACGACTCCGCGCCCGCTGCATCCGGCCCTGCGCCGCTTTGTGCCACAGGACCCGGCGGAGATTGCGGCGCTGCACGCCGAAGTGCGCGCGCTGGCCAAGGCGCGCAACGCGGTCATCCTGGCCCATAATTACCAGGTGCCCGAGGTGCAGGACGTGGCCGATTTCGTGGGCGACTCGCTGGGCCTGGCGATTGAGGCGGCGGGCACGGCGGCCCCGGTTATCGTGGTCTGCGGCGTCTACTTCATGGCCGAGACGGCCAAGATCCTCAACCCCGAGCGCACCGTGCTGATCCCCGATGTGACGGCGGGCTGCTCGCTGGCCGACTCGATCACCGTCGAGCAGTTGCGCGCGTGGAAAGCCGAGCACCCTGGCGCCGTCGTGGTCAGCTATGTCAACACGACGGCGGCGATCAAGGCCGAGTCCGACTACTGCGTGACCAGCGGCAACGCCCAGGCGGTGATCCGGGCCATCCCTGAAGACCAGGAGATCCTGTTCCTGCCCGATGTCTTCCTGGGCACCTGGCTCAAGAAGTCCCTGGGGCGCGACAACATGGAGGTCTGGATGGGCGAGTGCCACGTCCACGCCGGCATCCGCCCCGACGAGATCCTCGCCAACCAGCAGGCCTACCCCGACGCCGACCTGCTGATCCACCCGGAGTGCGGCTGCACCAGCCGCTATGTCTGGGCGCGCAACGAGGGCACGCTGCCCGCCGCCGGCACCTTCGTCCTCTCGACCGAGGGCATGGTCCGCCACGCCGCCCAATCGCCCAATACGACGCACCTGGTGGCGACGGAAACCGGCCTGCTGCACCGCCTGCGCAAGGAGAACCCCGGCAAGACGTTCGTGCCCGCCGACGACGGCGCCGTCTGCCGCTACATGAAGCAGATCACACTTGAAAAACTGCGCGACACGCTGCGCGACATGGCGCCCGCCGTCGAGGTGGAACCCGAAGTCGCCGCGAAGGCCCGGCTCGCCATCGACCGCATGCTGGCGATCCGCGGCTAATCCGATGCTACTTGTCACTCTGAGCGGAGCGAAGAGTCTCGTCTGGTACTTGTCACTCTGAGCGGAGCGAAGAGTCTCGTCTCCGGTGGCAAGAGACGAGATGCTTCACTGCGTTCAGCATGACAATGAGGACTGGGGCGGCATGGAGGGCACGTCGATGATCAAGCGCAACTCGCACTGCGGCTGGTGCGGGCACGAATACGAGGGCGACCCGCCCTGGCCGCGCCGCTGTAGTGGCTGCGGGCACACCAGTTACCTGAATCCGCTGCCGGTCGCCGTGATCCTGGTGCCGGTGGACAACGGCGTGCTGGCAATCCGGCGGACGGTGGCGCCCGAGGTGGGGATGCTGGCCCTGCCGGGCGGCTACATCAACCTCAGCGAGACGTGGCAGGAGGCGGGCGCCCGCGAAGTCTGGGAAGAGACGGGGCTACGCCTGGATCCCGCCGAGATTCGCGACTTTGCGGTGCTGACCGCCGACGGCTATCTGCTCGTCTTCGGGCTGGCCGCGTCGCGCACCGCCGCCGACCTGCCGCCCTTCACCCCCACAAACGAGACCAGCGAGCGCGTCGTGCTACCCGGCCCCGCCGACCTGGCCTTCTCGCTGCACACCCAGGCGCTGGCGATGTACTTCGAGCGGAATGCAGTAGCCGCCAACCGCGGCGAAGCGAAGTGAGCCGAAATATTCGTGAGCGCGTTAGTTTATGCTATACTGATGGCAGAAATGAGGTAGCTAGGGCAGGATTGCGCTTTCGCTAAACACCCACTATTCCAAATAGTTACAGTATGCGACTGTTCATGCTCGGTATAATTCTGATCATAACGTGGATCGGGACGTTGCTCGTCAACGTCCTGTTCCCTTTCATGTGGATCTTACCGGTTATTGGTGTGGTGGCTTTCCTGACGGTGATGGGCGGTAGCACCATCCGCGACCTCGAATGGTTCCCCGTGATTGTCATTGCTGGCGGTTTTATGATCTTCCTTACAACCGCGATGCTGGTGGCAAGTCCTGATCTTCAAGCGCACACGCTGGGACAGCAAATTCGGTCTCTCGGCCTGATATTATTCTTCGTCATTATCGGCATTGTGGTAGCTTGTTTCAGTCTGGCGCAGACAGATTGGGGACGGCGGTGGCAAGGTCAGGTGACCGTGCGTGATCTAATCTCTATTGCTGCCGATCCCACAAATCCAGACCGGGTCTACGCGGTGCTCAGGTTGGGTGGATTCGACGACCGCGCCGGGCAGGAGGCTGTCATTCAGGCGATCCATGACGCCGATCCAGTGGTGCATGACGCAGCCATGCTGACTCTATTGGACAGCACTCAGCCCGGCATGAGACAACGGGCGTTAGCGGCCGCCGAGGAACCTAGAGTGCCCGCCCATCCCAATCAAGTATTCACGCCAATTACAATCTGGTTTGA
>DASSGZ010000388.1:0-17792 GCA_035693165.1 Chloroflexia bacterium
GTTGGGTCACCTGTAAGGTGGGCAGATGCAAGCAGTGGGTCAGGGCGGTGGGATCAGCGGCCTGGATGCATTCCAGGTCTGGCGGTATACTGGACATACGTGGGGGCCTCCTGGGCGATAGAGTGGGTTTGATACCCTATCGTATCCCAGGAGTGCCGTCCCGACAAGGTTAGCACACTATTCCTCAAAGAACCCAGATTGGATGCGCAAGTTTAGCCGGCAGCGAGAATATTCGCCATTGGACCCGTCTTAGCTAGACTTTGTCCGTTTTTTGCAATTGCGACTATCTATGAAGCCTATAATGAGCGCAGCGAAGAGTCTCGTCTTTCAGGCGACGAGACTCTTCGCTGCGCTCAGAGTGACAAATGGTCTGGGACGAACTACTCCGCGGCCGTGCGGGCGCGGAAGGCTTCTTCGTAGTAGGGGGCGGCGGCGACGTGGCGGCCGGCGGCGACGAGCACCTGGGCCAGGTGGAAGGCGGCGTCGGCGCGCAGCGGGCGGTCGCCCGGCTCGGTGAGGCCGTCGAGCACGGTGCGCAGGCCGGTCTCGGCGGCGGCGAGGTCGCCCGCGGTCTGGTCGAGCCGGGCGCGCAGGAACTGCACGCGGGCCTGCATGCGCCGGTCGGCGGCACAGTCGGCGGCCTCGGTGGCGCGGGCCAGGGCGGCTTCGGCGGTGGGCAGGTCGCCGGCTTCGATCTCCAGCGCGGCCCGCTCGGCTTCCACCTCGGCGATGACGGCTTCGGTGCCGCTCTGCCGGGCCAGGCGCGCCGCCTGCTCGATCAGGTCGCGCGCGCCCCGGTCGCCGAGCGCGCGCAGCAATGCCCCGGCGTGGAGGTGGGTCTGCACGACGGTGCGCAGGGTCTGGACGGTCTGGGCCAGCAACAACGCCTGCTCGCCGTAGCGGGTGGCGGCGTCCCACTGCCCGGCGGCGCCGGCCTGGCGGCTCAGCCCGAGCAGTTGCCCGACCAGCAATTCCAGCGTGGCGCTCTCGCCGGCCAGCGTCAGGGCCTCCTGGAAGGCGGCGCGGGCCCGCGGCACCTCCCCGGCGGCGGCGTAGGCGCGTGCCAGCCCGAAGACGGCGGCGCGGCGCAGGGCGGGGTCGGGCGCGGCGCTGTCCTGCACCAGTTGCTGCACCTGGGCGAAATGCTCGACGGCGAGGGTGGCCTGGCCGCGCGCCAGCAGCGCCTCGCCCAGCGCCAGGTGCACCGGGAGCGCGCGCCCGCCGTCGCTCTCGTCGCCGGTGGAGGCGGGCAGGCTCGCCAGGGCCTGCTCGAAGGCGGCCAGGGCGGCTTCGGCGTCGCCCGCGGCCAGGGCCGCCTGCCCGGCGGCCAGGTGCAGGTCCACCTGCTCGGCGGGACTCAGGCGCTCGGCCTCCAACTGGCGCAGGCGGGCGGCCACGCCGGGCTGCTCGGCCGCGGCCAGGGCGCGCACCTCCAGCAGCAGCAGGCGCCGGCGCTCCGCCTCCTCGGCGTCCTCGGCGTCCTCGGCGGCCTCCATGCCGCCCAGCAGCGCCGGGTCGAAGAACTCGGACATATCGACGCCGAGCCGCCCGGCCAGCGCGCGCAGGGCGCGCACCGAGGGGAAAATCTTGCCGTGTTCGATGCTGCTGACATAGCCCTTGGAAAACAGCCCTTCGGCCAGGGCTTGCTGGCTCCAGCCGCGCGCCCGCCGCACATCGCGCAGGCGCTGGCCGATTAACGTGGCGAGTTCGGGGTTGCCGGGTAGTAGTTCATCCACAATCTGGTCCTCCGCCGCTGCGTGGTTCAGTGGCACCCAACCTGGGTTTACTGGTAGTGAGAATAGGCCGGATAGGACGTATTATACCAACCTTCCCGCCCGCCGGCAAGGGCCAATTGTCCCCATCCCTCGATGATCACCGCAGAGACGCAGAGGACGCGGAGATCATTGAAAGGAGTCTTGTTTGTGCCCTTTCGTTGATCCGAGAAAATCCTCAAGTCACCTCTGCGTCCTCTGCGTCTCTGCGGTGATCATCAAAGCACAGGTATTCCGGTAGCGGGGGTTTTGGGCTATAATGAGATTCGGGGGTGCCCAGAGAGCAGGGCATGCCAGGGAGCCGAGGGGGAGGTGGCGCGATGGCGAAGCTGCCGGAAGCGGACTTTAACTCCAACGACCGGGCCCATTTCGCGTTTCTGGACGACGAGGACGCGGCGGGCGACGGGATCGAGCCGCCGGCAGACGGGTTCGCGCCGCCCGTGCGCGGGGCCGGGCCACTCGCCTCGCCGCCCATCCCGGTGAACCCCGCGAACGGCTGGCAGGCGCTCGACGCCGATTATCGCGTGCTGCCGGAGCCGCCCACAGCGCTGTCCCTGGCCGCGTTGTTGCGCCGCGACGCGCCGCCCGTGGCCGTGTACCAGCGCGCCCGGCTGGAGCCGCCCATCCTCCTGGGCTGGGTGGCCGTCTCGTGTTTATGGCTGGGCGCCCTGCCCTGGCTGGTCCTCGGCCTGGGCATGATCGGCTTCTCCCTGTTCATGCGGCGCACGTTCGCCCTGTGCGGCATGGAGGGCCACGCCGGGGTCTACCGGGCGCTGGGCGGCGGCCAGATGTTGCTGGGCGTGGTGGCCGTGACCGGGCCGGGGCCGTTCGCGCCGGTGCTGGGGCTGTATGCCGGGGGCGTGCTGCTGGCGTGGGTGTTTGTCGAGTGCCGCTATATGGTCCGTGTCGAGCGGCAGAACCTGCGGGAGCAGCCCGCGCCGCTGATCTTCTGAGCAGTCTGCCATACATGAATTGTCACTCTGAGCGCAGCGAAGAGTCTCGTCGTTTGGGCTACGAGACGGAGATTCTTCGCTGCGCTCAGAATGACAAATCTCCGAGTACGGATTACTGAGTACTGCTTCCAGCGGTATCTGTCATGTTGCTATAGGCACCGGTAGCCGTGGACTAACATGACACTTAGGACTGGAAGCAGTACTGAGCAGGGCGACCCACGTGTCCGCCCCTACGCATTACTCGTCTTGGCTCAGCACTCAGCACTCGTCCGTGGATGACAGGTAGTAGGTCATGCTTTGCAGCGCCACGATGGGGTCGATGTGGCGGATGCTGACGTGCCGGGGCACCTTGACCACGGTGGGCGCGTAGTTGAGGATGGCGCGCACCCCGTTCTCCACCAGCAGATCGGCCACTTCCTGCGCGGCGGCGGCGGGCACGGCGATCAGCGCGATGGCGATGTCGAGCTCGCGGACCACAGCGGGCAGGGCGTCCATGCCCTGGATGACCAGCGGGCCGACGCGCTGGCCCTGCTTGCGTGCGCTGTGGTCGAAGAGCGCGGCCACGCGGAAGCCGCTGCGGGCAAAGCCGTCGTAGCGGGCCAGCGCGCGCCCCAGGTCGCCCACGCCCACCAGGGCCACGTTCCAGTCGTGCTGCAATTGCAGGATCGCCTTGATCTGGGTGAGCAGGAACTCGACGTTGTAGCCCTTGCCCTGCTTGCCGAAGTCGCCGAAGTAGGCCAGGTCGCGGCGGATCTGGGCCGCGCTGACCTCGATGCGGTCGCCCAACTCCTCGGACGAGACGTGAACCATGCCCTCGGCCAGCAGATATTCGAGCGTGCGGGCGTAGATCGGCAGGCGGCGGATCACCACGTCGGGGATGTTCTCGCCGCGCCCGTTTTTGCGCGTGCGGGGGCGGCGGTCCCCTTCAAGCTGGGGGTCGAGTTCGAGATCCTGATCCTCGTTGGTCGTTTCCATCTGCGTCTGTTCCCCGGTGGCCGGGGACCCCGGCACGCCGGGGCCGCCGGGCGTTATGGGCGCGTGCCGGCATGGACGGCGGCACTGCCGAACATGAGTCGTTTGTAGCGCACGTTGCGCAGGCCCGCGTCGCGCATGAGCGCGGCCAGGGCGGGCGCATCGTAGAAGCGGGTCATCGAACTGGGCAGGTAGCTGTAGGCGTCGGCGTCGCCGGCCACGAGCCGGCCCAGCAGCGGGATGGCGTAGCGGATGTAGAGGCGATTGCCCAGGCGCAGCCACCAGAAGCGCGGCTGCGAGGCCTCGAGTATGACGACGCGGCCGCCCGGCCGGGTGACGCGGACCAGTTCGGCCAGGGCCTGGGGCACGTCGAGCACGTTGCGCAGGGTGAAGCCGCTGGTGGCGCAGTCGAAGGCGGCGTCGGCGAAGGGCAGGGTGAGGGCGTCGCCCTGGATGAAGTAGACGTGCCGCGCCGGGTGGGCCAGCAGCGGGTCGGCGGCGAGATCCGCGCGCCCGCGGACCATCATCTCGTGGGTCAGATCGAGCGCCCAGACGCGCGCCCCGCGCCGGGCCAGTTCGGTGGCGATGCGCCCGGTGCCGCTGCCCATATCGAGCGCGCGGTCGCCGGGGCGGGGCCGAGCAGCGCGCACGGTCAGTTGCCGCCACTCCTCGTCGCGCCCGAACGTCATCAGCGTGTTCATGAGGTCGTAGCGGCGGGCGATGCGGGTGAACATGCCGCGGACGTAGCGGCGCTTGGCTTCGCCGCTGAGGTGGGCGTCGGGATTCTGGGTCGGGGCGTCGGACATTGGGCGTCTCTCCTGACTTTGTGACTATTTTAACAGTCCTTGTCACCCAGGTCAAGGTAGCCGTTTGTGCTCACCGCCGAGACGCAGAGGACGCAGAGACTATTTGGAGTGATCGCGTGCTTCGCATCCACGTGTAATTTGCACCGTAGTGGCGGGGGGATGTAGCGGTTGTTGGGATTGGCACAGTTCATGAAGACATGTGTTTGCGCGGCGGTCGACCGGTTGCCAACCGACCCCTACAACACACTGTTGCGGGGCCGGTTGTCGGATTTACACCTTATTCCAATAGAATCTCTGCGTTCTCTGCGTCTCTGCGGTGAACTTACCGCGTATCCGGCCCGGAAGCTCGGACGAGGAGGACGGGGCGGGGGGCGCCCTGGACGACCCTGGCGGCGACGCTGCCCAGCCAGAGGCGGGCCAGCCCGCTGCGCCCGTGCGAGGCCATGACGATCAGGTCGGCGCCGCTGGTTTCGGCGGTGTGCAGAATCGCCTCGGCGGCGGGGCCGGCGGGCAGGGCCGTGCCCGCGCCCACGCCCTGCGCCCGCAGATCGGCGGCGGTGCGGCCCAGGTAGGCTTCGAGCCGGGTGGCCTCGGCCACGCGGGCGGCGGCGGCCCGGCTGCGCGGCTGGGTCTCGTGGCCGGGGCGGCCCACGGCGGCGTCGGGCTCGGGCACGGCGGCGACGAGCAGCAGCGCCGCGCCGGCCTGGGCGGCCAGTGCGGTCGCCTGGGTCAGCGCCTGCTCGGCCAGCGCCGAGCCGTCGAGCGGCACCAGGAGCGTGCGGTAGGGGCGGGCGGCGGGGGTTTGCGGGCCGCGCGGCCCCGGCTGCGGGCGCACCAGCAAGAGCGGGATCGGCGCGCCGTGGAGCACCTGTTCGGCCACGCTGCCGAACACCCAGCGGCCCACCCCGCCGCGCCCGTGCGTCGCCATGGCGATGGTGCGCACCGCCGGGTGGCGGGCAGCGTAGGCGAGGATAGCCTGCGCCGGCACGCCTTCGACGGCCTCCGCGCGCACGCGCAGCCCGTCGGCTTCCAGCCGGGCCGCCACCCCCAGCAGATAGTCGTGGGCGCGGGCCACATCGGTTTCCCAATCATGTTCGTCGAGCGGGTCCATGCCCAGCGCGCCGGCCATGGGATTGGCGACCGGCACGACCGGGACGATGCTGAGCAGCGTCAGGGCGCTGCCGGTGCTCTGGGCCAGCAGTTGGGCATGGGGCAAGATGGTCTCCGCCAGCGGCGAACCGTCCAGCGGGACCAGGATTTCGTGTTGCATTCGAGTGCCACCTCCTTGGGCATGCGCAGGGGGGCGCCACGTTGCGCCGGATGCCCCCGCACGCTCCATCCTAGCACGCCCCGGTGGCAGTGCAGGTATGCACGGGTGAACAGGGAGTGAATAGCGGGCAGGCGCGCCCGCCCCCGCAAGGGGCGGGTTAGCGCTACGAAGGCCGCCGGCGCGGCCTGAGGTGGGAGGAAGTTGCGGGATTGCCAGCATTTGCGATGCTTTCCTCATCAGATTTTAACACTCGGCCGATATAATGAGATTGTACGCACGGCGAGGTCGCGACCGGGTGCGGCGGAGGCGCGGCGGCGGGCTGTGGTATACTGCAGCCGGCGGGCCGGGCGGCCGGGCGCCGGTGAGGCGCGACCGGGGCGGGCCGGGCAGAAGTTGGCTGCCGGGCCGCCGCGCTATGGATCTGATTCGACCGGCGGCCGGCCTGGCCGGTAACGGGCGCCCGCACATCGAACACCGGGGCGGATGCCGGCGCGCTCTTCCTCTTATAGGCTCAGCCCACTGGGACTTTACCTCCATGCCAGACCTGGTTACACCACCGCGCGTGAGTGCGGTGATCACCACCTATAACTATGAGCGGTACGTTGCCGCGGCGATTGAAAGTGTGTTGGGGCAAACGGTGCCCCCGGACGAGGTCGTGGTGGTGGATGACGGCTCGACCGACGGCACCGCCGCGGTGGTGGCGGGCTATGCCGGGCGGGGGGTGCGCTATATCCGCCAGGCGAACGCGGGGGCGGGCGCGGCGCGCAACCGCGGCATCCGCGAAACGCGCGGCGAGTTGATCGCCTTTCTCGACGCCGACGACTGCTGGCTGCCCGATAAGCTGGAGCGCCAGCTTGCCCACCTGCGCCGCTATCCCGCGGTGGGGCTGGTCACGGGCGACGAGTGGCAGGTGTTCGGGGCGGACCGGCCGCCGGTGCGCGAATATCGCCGCCCGGCCCACGCCGCCCGGCTGTACCCGCGCATCCTGATCGAGAACCTCGTGGGCAACCCCTCGCTGGTGCTGGTGCGGCGGGCCTGCTTCGCGCAGGTGGGGGAGTTCGACGAGACCCTGCCGCTGGGCCAGGACTGGGAGATGTGGATCCGCATCGCCCGCGCCTATCCCATCGGCGTGATCGACGTGCCGCTCATCGAATTTTTGCAACACGACGGCAGCCTGACGGCGGGGAAGGCGGGCGCACGGCACCGGTCGAACCAGACCATCCGCCGCCGTTACCTGGGCGCGGTGCAGTCCCCGGCGCAGCGGGCGTACCTGTGGTGCGCGGGACAGAGCATGAGCTATTTCTATATGGGTGCGGCGCTGGCCGACCAGGGGGCGGCGCGGGGAGCAACGTTGCGCGCGGCCCTGCCGGCCCTGGCGCTGGATCCGGGCTACCGGACGAAGGAGAAGGTGGGGCTGGTCGTGCGGGCGGTCCTCGGCCCGGCGGGCTTCGCGCGGACCCGGTCTGCCCTGCGCCGGGTGCGGCAGGGGTTACGGAGTTTGCGCCGCGAAGACGCGAAGGACGCGAAGATGGTTTAGACCAGTCGTCTTCTTCGTGCCCTTCGCGTCCTCGCGGTGAACGTATGCGCGGATGCGCGCTTCAGTTGTTGCGCCCGCCGGTCGTCTGACCGGCGGGCGCGGTGGTTTAGCGGCGGGCGGGGCGCGTCCGGCGCAGGACGAGCAGGCCGCCGCCGATCAGGCCGAGAGCGACCAGCAGCAGCGCCAGCCATCCGCCGAGGGCGTCCCCGGCGCCGGCCCCGCTACGCGGCATGCCGATGCCGCTGCCGACATTCCCGACGGGCGTGGGGCTGGGGGGGGCGGGCACGGCCGTCGCGGGCGGGGCCGTCGTCGGCGTGGCCGTGGGCGGCTCGGGCGTATTCGTCGGCGGGGCCGGGGCCGGAGGCGGCGTCGGCGTCGTCGTACCCGTGGGCGTCGCGGTCGGCGGGCGCGGGGTGGGGCGCGGCGGCGGCGTCTTGCCGGGGCGCGGCGTGGCCGTCGGCGGCGGCGGGGGCGCGACGTTCGTCGGCGTGGCCGTGGGCGGCGGGGCCGGGCTGGTCGGCGTGGCCGTGGGGCCGCCCGGTGTCACGGTCACGGTCGGCGTGGCCGTGGGACCGGCCGGCTGGGTCGGCGTGGCCGTCGGCGTGGGCGCGACCTGCTGGATGGTGTCGGTATCACTGGCGGGCACAGGCGGATAGATGTTGCCCAGGGGATCCCCGTAGTTGACCGTCACGTTGTTGACCACGGTGCCGGTGGCGTTGGCGTTGACCTGCAGCGTCAGGCGGACGCTGCCGCCGGCGCCGGCGGCGACGATGCCGGACACGTTCCAGGTGACGACCCCGGCGGCCTGGGCGCAGGTGCCGCTGGTCGGCGCGTTAAAGCCGCAGCCCACATAGGTCGTGTTGGGCGGCAGGTTGTCGGTCAGCACCACGTTGACGGCGGCGCCGGGGTGGTTGGTCGCGTTGGACGTGTTGGCGAAGTTGATGGTGTAGGTCAGCACATCGCCCGGCCCGACGACGGTCCGCCCGTCGTCTTTCGTCAGCGTCATGACCGGGTAGGGCGGCTGGGTGTAGTAGGCCGGGATGCTGAACTGGCCTTCCTGGATGAACTCGTTGTGCTCGCCGGTGCAGCTATGGATGCGCCACCAGCCCGGCTGCGGGTTGGAGATCACATCGCCGGCGCCGCGGCTGGTCTGCGTACCGTTATTCCAGACGTTCTGGTCGGAGGTGGTGCCGGTATGGGCCGTCCCCGATGGGTCGTAGTACGTGACGTTGTTGCGGCTCGGGTCGAGGGAGAGATCCATGTCGAAGTTGTGGAAGGTGACGGTGGCGGCGCCGGGGGCCACGAACTCGTAGAGGTCGAGGCACTGGGTGGCGACCGTCGTCTGATCGTGCTGATAGGCGCCCTGGAGCACGCCTAGCGCCAGTTCATCGCCGGTGCCGGGCAGGCCGTCCGGGTTGTCGTAGTTGGGCGGGGGCGCGTTGTTCGGGTCGCCGTCGTTGTCCGAGCCGACGCGCAAGCGCCAGCCGTTCTGATTATCGCCGCTGGCCTGGCTGCGGAGCAGGTACTGGCCGCACGTCACCGGGGCGGGGAGGCTGTGGTAGCGCACCCACCCCTCGGCGGGGCCGATGGTGGAGATGCCGCCGGTGGTCACGGGCACGTTGGCCGGCGCGTAGGTGATCCGGGAGCCGGGGATGCCGGTGCCCGGCGCGGGCACGTTCGGCGTGGTCGGGCCGGGGCGAATGGTGACGCTGGGCGGATAGATCTCGAACTCGGTCTGTTCGTACGTCGTGTAGAGTTCGTCGTAGAGCTGCGCGTCGGGGTTGGTGTTCATCTCCGGGCTTTGCAGATCGAAGTAAATCGTCAGATTGCTCGGCCAGCCGCAAGGCACGGTGACGGAAAAGTAATGATAGCCGGGGACGGCGCCGTTCATGTTGCTGCCGTACCAGTCGCCATCGGAAATATCGTCGGTGGGGCCATTGGTCTGGAGATAAATGAGGCTGCCTATGGGGGGCACCTCCACCGCCAGGGCCGAACGGCCCAGCCCGGCGAGTAGCGCCAACATGACCAGGACCGCTAGTCCCAGTCGAACCCGCTTGGTATTCAATTCGTTACCTCCCTGATGCACTAAGCCAACCGTGGAGCGATTGAGGCAGGCAAGCACATCGACCCCGTACCCGGTTCAGGGCCGATCGGCGGTTGCCAATGTCCCGGATTGTATACTAGTGCTGGGGAATCTGTCAACAGGGTGGCAGAGTCCGCCTGATGATGTATGGCGCGGGCCGGACGAGTGGTCAGTGGTCAGTAAATGGATCCTGGCCGCTTGTTCCCCTGAGTGGTCTGGCGGCCACGATCCGTCATTCTGAGCGGAGCGAAGAATCTCCGCTGCGCTCAGAGTGACAATTCATGTGTGACGGCCTACTCCGAGGGACAAGCGATCATAATCTATTTGCTGATCACTCGTCGTACGGACCACTCGTACTCAGCACTCGTCCACCAGGCGGACGAACTGGTCGATGTCCTGGCCGATGATGGCGAGGCTGGCGCGCCAGAAGTCGGGCGTGCGGATGTCGATGCCGAAGCGGGCAGCGAGGGTGGCCGCGCCGGCCAGCCCGGTGGACGACAGGAGCGCGTCGTAGCCGGTCTTGAAGCCGGCGGGGTCTTGCTGGTAGCGGGCGTAGAGACCCAGACCGAACAACAGGCCGAACATGTAGGGATAGTTGTAGAACGAGCGCGTGCTGTAGTAATGGCTCTTGACGGCCCACATATACGGGTGCAGCAGGGCCGGGTCGAGGCCCTCGCCGTAGGTCTGGCGCTGGGCGTCGAGCATGGCCGCGTTCAACTCGTCCACCGAGAGTTCGCGCGCCTGGCGCCCCGCGAAGACGGCCTGCTCGAACAGGAAGCGGCTGGTGATGTCGACCACCACCTGGCAGTCGCCCTGGAGCGCGGCTTCCAGGATCGCCAGTTGCTCGGCGGGCGCGGCGCCGCGCATGCCCGCTTGCCGGATGATGGTCTCGCAGAAGATGCTGGCGGTCTCGGCCAGGGTCATGGGCGTGGCGCGCTGCAGGGGCGTGCGCCCGAACAGGTTGAGGTTGTGGTAGCCGTGGCCGAGTTCGTGGGCCAGGGTGCTCATGCCGGGGAAGGCGGGCTTGAAGTTGGCCATGATGCGCGACTCGTCGCGCCAGAGGTACATGCAGAAGGCGCCGTCGCGCTTGCCGGGCCGCGGCTCGGCGTCGATCCAGTGCTGCCGGAAGGCGCGGGCCGCAAAGTCACTCATCTTGGGCGAGTAGGTGCCGAACTGCTCGACGATGAAGGCGGATGCCTGGTCGAACTCCCACACCCGCTCGCTCGCCCCGACGGGCGCGAACAGGTCGTACCAGGCCAGCGCGGGCTGGCCCAGAGCGCGGGCCTTGGCCTGCAGGTAGCGGCGGAAGGCGGGGAACGACTCGCGGGCCGCGGTCAGCATGGCGTCGAGCGTCTGGCGGTCGATGTGGTTGTTGAACAGCGAGGCGTCGAGCGCGGACTCCCAGTGGCGGCGGGCGCTGGTGGTGTTGACTTCGCCCTTGATGCTGTTGAGGGCGGCGGCCAGCGGCAGGGCGGCGCGCTCCCAGGCGGCCAGTTCGGCCTCGTAGGCGCGGCGGCGCACCTCGCGGTCGGGGTCGAAGGCGAGATTGCGCACGGCAGGCATGGGCAGGGTCTGCGCGCCGTCCGGCCCGTCCACCGGCACCATGATCTGCGAGGTGAGGTTGCCGTGCAGCTTGCTCCAGGCGGTGCTGCTAGAGACGGCCAGTTCGGCGGCCAGGGCTTCCTCGCCGGGGGTCATCAGGTGGCGGGCCTGCTCCTGCGCCCGGCGCACCATGAACTCGTGGGTGCGCGCCGTCTCCGACGCGGCCAGCAGCGCGTCCACGTCGAGGCCGCCGATCCAGGCGGTATAGCGCGTGCTCAGTTGCGCCAGGCGCACGGCATCGCGCTGCAACTCGCTGGCTTTGGCCTGGGCCAGGTCGTCGCGCGAATTGGTGGCGACAAAGCTCTGGATGTAGGCGCTCAGCGTCTGCAAGGCGGCCAGCACGGCGTTCATGCGCTCAGTCACGGCGTCGAACGCGGCCACGGTCTCCGCCCCGGTCGCCGCCGCCTGCCCGGCCTCCCCGCCGATGCCGTACTTCTCGAACAAGGCGGCCAGCGCGGCAATATCGTCCACGACATCCTGGAAGCCCTGCTCAAATTCGGGCGATTGCAGGCTCGGGTAGACTTCGGTCAGATCCCAGTGGGGGAGTGTTTGTGCGGTTGCCATGATCTCTCCTTAGCTATCAGCCGTCAGGTCGTTTCTGCTGGTTAATTGCCGATCTTTGACCACAACTTCAATATGATCACATTATAAAATAGCGCACTAATCAAGCCACAAGCCTCCGTCTCCTGATAGCTGACGGCTGACGGCTATCCGCGGCACGGATCGAACGCCGGATCTTCTGCCGCGAGGTCGCCGAGATGCGGGTCCAGCGAAATGGCTTCGCCCAGCCATTCGAGGGCTTCGCGGCAGCGGCCCGCGTGGGCGTAGGCCCAGCCGACGCGGTAGGTCAGTTCGGGGTCGTCGGGCCAGAAGGCGAGGGCGCGCTGGAACGACTCCACCGCGCCGAGCGGGTTGCCCGCGCGCACGCGGGTGACGCCCAGGTTGTAGAGCGTGTCGGGGCGGCCCGAATCGAGGGCCAGGGCGGCGGTGAAGTCGGCCATCGCGCCGCTCAGGTCGCCGATGGTGCGGCGGGCCAGGCCGCGGTTGTTGAGCACGCGCGGCTGATCGGGTTGCAGCGCCAGCGAGCGGTTGAAGTCGGCCAGGGCGCCCGGCACGTCTTCGAGCACGGCGCGGGCCAGGCCGCGGTTGTTCAGCGTGGGGATGTGGTCGGGGCGCAGGTCGAGCGCGCGGGTCAGGTCGGCCAGGGCGGCGGGCATGTCGCCGATCTCCTGGTAGAACAGGGCGCGGTTATAGAGCACGTCGGGGTCGCGCGGGGCGCGCTGCACGGCGTAGGCGAAATCGGCACCCGCCTGCTCGACGCGGCCCAGCTCGCGCAGCACCAGCCCGCGGCGCATGCGCGCCCCCAGGTGATCGGGCTGCTGGGCCAGGAGCGCGGTCAGGTCCTGCAATGCGCCTTCCAGGTTGCCGAGTTCGTGGCGCAAGAAGCCGCGGCCCAGCAGGGCGGCAGGCGACCCCGGCGCCAGTTGCAGCGCGTGGTTGAACTGCTCTAACGCGGCGTTGGTGTCGCCGTCGTGGACCAGTTGCATCCCGATGTTGATATGATCCTGGGCAGTTGGCGCCATGCGTCACCTCCGGGCGCGGGAATCGTAAACGGCCGGTACACTCTAATTGGACCTCTGGATGGCGTGTGCTATAATACCACAAGATCCGTACCCTGGGGAGCAAGAAAGGGCACCATTATGCAGGCACCCAGCACGATATTGCCCCACCTGGGGCCGCCCGCCGAAGTCATGCCGGTCCACTGGGGCCGCCTGGCGACGGCGCTCGGCCCGGTGTATGCCGCGGCCACGCCGGAGGGTGTGGTCAGCATCACCACCAGCGTGGGCAGCGACGACCGGTTCGTGGCCGAACTGGAGGCCGACCTCGGCCCGCGCGCCCACCTGATCGCCGGGGCCAGCCCCATCCTCGACACGGCACTGGCCGAGCTGGCGGGCTATTTTGCCGGGGCGACGCGCACCTTCACGGTGCCGCTGGATCTGCGGCTGCTGCGCGGGGCGTTCAACCACCGCGTGCTGGTGGAGTTGCGCACCGTGCCCTGGGGCCACCTGGTCAGCTACAGCGAACTGGCCCGCCGGGTGGGCGCGCCGCGCGCCGCCCGCGCCGTGGGCAGCGCCTGCAAGCACAATCCGCTGGCGCTGGTCATCCCCTGCCACCGGGTGGTCCACGCGAACGGCGGTATCGGCGGCTATGGCGCACCGGGCATCGCCTACAAGCGCGCGCTGCTGGCTATCGAGGGCATCGTCTTCCCGGTCACATCCTGATCGGCGCCGGGCGATCCAGCCCACCGGGATCGCGCGTTTCCTATAACGTGGGATCGCCCCGCCCGTGAACGGGCGGGCAACGTTGACGAAGCCCGCCCGCGCGGGCTACGGGGGCGGGCCGCGGCCCGCCCCATGCTTATAGATAGGGCAGCCGCGCATCGGTTTTATCGCTATTATCGCAGGGGTATTCGCACATTATGGCTACCGTCGAAACCAATCCGCCGCCCGCGCACGTCGCGACGGCGCCGCACCCGCAAACCCATAAGGGCCTGATCATCTTCGCCGTCATGCTGACCACGGCGCTGTCGGCGCTGGACGCCAACATCGTGGGCACGGCCATTCCCAGCATCGTGGGCGAGTTGCGCGGGATCGGCCTGTTGCCCTGGCTGGTCACGGCCTTCATGCTCACCTCGACCGTGAGCGTGCCGCTGTACGGCAAACTGGCCGACCTCTATGGGCGCAAGCCGGTGCTGCTGGCCGGGGTGACGCTGTTCCTGGCCGGGTCGGCGCTGTGCGGCATGGCCGGGTCGATGGAGCAACTGATCGCCTTCCGGGCGTTGCAGGGGCTGGGCGCGGGCAGCGTGGTGCCGGTGACGCTGACGCTGATCGGCGACCTGTTCGAGATGGAGGAACGGGCCCGGCTGCAAGGGCTGTTCAGCGCCGTCTGGGGCGTGTCGAGTGTGCTGGGGCCGCTGGTGGGCGGGTTCATCGTCACGGTCTGGAGCTGGCCGTGGGTGTTCCTGGTCAACGTGCCGGTGGGCTTCCTGGCGATGGCGATCCTGGCGCTCTACCTGCGCGAACCGGTGCGCAGCCATGCCCGGCGGCCCTCGCTCGACCTGCTGGGCGCGGCCACGCTGACCGGCGGGCTGACCGCGGCGCTGACGGCGCTCAGCCTGGTGAGCAACGGCGCGGGCTGGGGCAGCCCGCCGGTGCTGGCGCTGCTGGGGCTGGCCCTCGCGCTGCTGGTGGCCTTCGTCGTCGTGGAGCGCCGCGCCGCCGAGCCGCTGATCCCGCTCGACCTGCTGACCGCGCCGATCACGCAGGTATCGATCGCCGCCGGGCTGTTCTCGTCGGGGCTGGTGTTCGGCGGCGGGGCCTACCTGCCGATTCTGGTGCAGGGGGTGTGGCAAGGATCGCCGTTGGAGGCCGGGCTGGCGCTGGCCCCGCTGTCGATCGGCTGGCCGCTGGCGAGCACGGTGGCCGGGCGGGCCATCCTGCGCTGGGGCTACCGGCCCGTGGCCGTGATCGGCGCGGTGCTGATCGCGCTGGGCGGGCTGCTGTTGCTGCCGCTGGGGCCGGGCGGGCCGATCTGGCTCTTGCCGGTGGCGATGTTCGTGCAGGGCCTGGGCTGCGGCTTCAACTTCACCACGATGCTGATGGCCGTGCAAAACGCCGCGAGCTGGGAGCGGCGAGGCGCGGCGACCAGCCTCTACCAGTTCTCGCGCAACATCGGCGGCGTGATCGCCGTGGCCGTGCTGGGCTTCGCGCTGAGCACGACGCTGGCCGGGGCGCTGGCCCAGATCCCGGCCCTGCCCGGCGTGCCGGCCGCCGCGGCCGGCGGGTCGCAACTGGGGCCGGCCAGCGTGTTGCTCGACCTCAACGCGCGCACGCACCTGGCGCCCGCCACGCTGGCGGCACTCGAAGGCGCGCTGGCCGCGGGCTTGCGCCCGGTGCTGTGGATCGCCGCCTTCCTGGGCCTGGGCACGGCGCTGGCGACCTGGCTCTTCCCCGCCGAGCGCATCCCCACGCGCGCCGCGCCCGCCGAAGAACCGGCCCTGCCCGGTGCGTAGGCTCTCCCGTTACGAAATTCACCGCGAAGGCGCGAAGATTATTGGTATGAGTCCTGTTCTCCGCGTCCTTCGTTCCTTCGCGGTGAAATAATAACCCGGCCTGACGGTCAGTGCGCCGCTTTGTCGGGGGCGGGTAGGGTGGCCCAGAAGTCCTGGTAGAAACGGTGGCTGTAGTCGTCGAGCAGGGCCTGGACGCGCGCCGGGTCGGGCGAGGCGACGATCAGCCCGGCGTGGTGCAGGCGCACCATGCGCCAGACGACCTCGGGGTCCTGGTAGGCGCTGGTATCGGGGTAGTCCTGGCGGGCCAGCGAGATGATCAGCCCGGCATAGTCCTCGCGGGTGGAGGGCAGTTCGTAGGGGCGCTCGCCGCCGGCCAGTTCGATCTTGGCCCACTCGGCCCAGAGGTTGATGCCCGTGGCGGCCTCGACCAGTTCGGCGATGTTGGCCCCGCCCACGCGCGCCGCCGTCTCCAGAAAGTAGAAGCGCCCATCCTCGCGCCCCTTGATAAACTCGGTGTGCGTCACGCCGCGCACCATGCCCAGCGCGCGCATCAATTCGCGGTGGACGCTCAGCAGCGTCTGCGCGTCGGCGGAGTCGCGGGGCAGCGTGCGCGTGGTGAAGATGCCGCCGCCGTAGACCACGTCCATCGGCGGGTGGCCGTACTGGTGGGCGATGGAGAAGACGACCTCGCGCTCGGAGACAATTGAGTCGACATGATACACGTCGCCGGGGATGTATTGTTCCAGCACATGGAAGGACTGGCGGTCGCCCAGGGCGTCGAGCAGCGGCCAGAGTTCGTCGGCGCTGTTGACCTTGTGGATGCCGACGGCGGAGGCTTCAGAGCGCGGCTTGAGCACCCAGGGCGGGGGCACGCGGGTCATATACTCGTGCAAGCGGTCGTAGTTGAGCACATGCACGAACTCGGGCACCAGGATGCCCTTTTCCTGGGCCTGGACGCGCATGGCGAGCTTGTCGCGGAAGTAGCGCGCGGTGGTGTCGCCCATGCCGGGGCAGCGCAGGTGCTCGCGCAGGGCCGCCGCCGTCTCCACGTCGTAGTCGTCCAGCGGCACGATGCGGTCGATGAGGCGCGTGCGGGCCAGGTAGCTGACGCCGAAGAGGACATCCTGGCGGTGCGCCAGGTCGGGCATGAGGTGGATTTCGTCGATGCTGTCGCGCGGCCAGGCGCCGTCGGCCAGTTTTTCGGCGGTGAGCAGGATCACCCGCGCGCCCTGGCGCTTGGCTTCCTCCAGGAAGGCATAGCCCTTCTCAAAGCCGGCTAAACACAAGACCGTCAACGGGCGAGACTCGGACATGGGGCACCTCCTGGCTAGACGCGATTGGCGGGGCGGACCGGGTGCAAACCGGCCCCTACAAATTAAACTGATCGTTTAACATTGCTGTGACTGGTTCCGGTATCCGGTTGGTAGCTTGTGTGTGGGCGCGGGGATCGGACGGCGCGGGTGGGGCGGGCGCAGGCGCACCGGGCCCCGCCCCGGCCTCGCTGCCTGCGTTGGGGGGTAGTATAGCCCCGATCCCGCGAAAGCGCAATGGCCCGATCCTTGCCGAAGTGGTGGGGAGTCAGCGTCGTCTCCCCCCTTCCCGCGGCGGGAAGGGGGCAGGGGGGTTAGGTTGGTCGGGTAGCAGGAGGAGGAGCGGCGATTAGCGATTCGACAACGGCGGTGGTGGAGACCCCCGCGCAACAGCCCATGGCGGGACGGGCCACGGTCCTGGCCCTGTCCTTTGCCGCGTTTGTGATGATCGGGGCCAACGACGGCGGCACCGGCGTGCTCTTGCCCAGCCTGCAGGCCACCTATGGCGTGGATAAGGCCACCATCGGCCTGATCTTCCTGGCCGCGACGGGCGGCTACCTGTGCGCCGCGTTCAGCAGCGGCCTGCTGGTGGAACGGCTGGGCATCCGGCGCTTCTTGCTGCTGGGCACGCTGATGTTCGTGCTGGGCGCGGGCACTCTGAGCCTGCAGGTGCCGTTCCTCGGCTTGCTGGCGGCGCTGCTGGTGACGGGCTTCGGCGTGGGGATCCTCGACGCCGGGCTGAACGCCTATATCGCCGCGCTGCCCGATAATTCGGGGCCGCTCAACTATTTGCACGCCTGCTACGGCGCGGGCGCGCTGATCGGGCCGCTGGTGGCGTCGGGGGTGCTGGCGGCGAGCCTGGGCTGGCCGGTGGTCTACGCCATCTGGACGGGGGCGGGACTGCTGCTGCTGCTCGGCCTGGCGCTGCGCTTCCCGCGCCCCGTCGCCCCGTCGCCGCACGAGCAGGCCGCGCAGGGCGGCAACGTGCTGGCCGGGGCGTTGCGTCTGGGCGCGGTCTGGCTGGCCGCCGCGTTCTTGCTGGCCTATGTCGGCGCGGAGGTGAGCCTGGGCAGTTGGAGCTACAGCCTGCTGACGGAGACCCGGCAGATCGACCCGCTGCCGGCGGGGTGGATGGTCAGCGGCTACTGGCTGGGGCTGACGCTGGGCCGCATCGTCCTGGGCAAGCTGTCGGCGCGGGTGGGGCCACGGCGGCTGATCACGAGTTGCCTGGCCGGGGTGGCCGCGGGCCTGGTGATCATCTGGGTGGGGCCGGGCCCGGTGGCCGCGGCGGCGGGCCTGGTGCTCACCGGCTTCGCCCTCGGCCCGATCTTCCCGACGCCCATCGCCATCATGCCCGAACTGGTGCCCGCGCGGCTGCTGCCCAGCGCCATCGGCTTCATGGCGAGCGCCGGCAG
>DASSGZ010000389.1:0-26422 GCA_035693165.1 Chloroflexia bacterium
GCGGTTCAATCCACCGCGGTCGCCGTTGGGCTGAGATTGCCGAGGCCCTGGCCGCGACTTTGGTCGCGGCGATGGTCGGGGCGCGCGGGGCGGCGGGGTTGGGGCCGGCATTCGCGGGGCCGCGGGCGCCGGCGCGCCCGCGGCGCTATAGACACGTATGATACTATAGAAGAAGCGAGCCCCCACTCGCTCGCGGTTGCCGCACGGCGCGCCGGGGGATGGGCGGCGCCGGCACCCAGTACGCACACAGGAGACCATGATGGCAGATGCCCCGCTGATCGGCATTCCGACCCTCAGCGACGACGCGGCGGGCGGCCGCCGGCCCCCGCGCTTCAGTAATAACCAGGCTTACTCGCAGGCCGTGCAGGCGGGCGGCGGCGTGCCCGTGCTAATCCCGCTGATGGCCGACCCCGCGCCTCTGCGGGTGCTCTATCGTCACCTAGATGGCCTGTTGCTGCCGGGCGGCGTGGACGTAGACCCCGCCCTGTACGGCGCGCCGCGCGACCCCGCGACCGAGCCGCCCGACCCGCTGCGCAATGCGGTGGAACTGCGCTTGCTACGCTGGGCGCTGGCCGACGGGCTGCCGGTGCTGGCCATTTGCCGGGGCCTGCAGGTGCTCAACGTCGCCTGTGGCGGCACCCTCTGGCAGGATCTGGACACCTGCCGGCCGGGACCCATCGCGCACCAGGCCTCGGCCCAGGCGGGCGATCGGGCGCTGCTGGCGCACCCTGTCACACTGGCGCCGGACAGCCGGTTGGCCGCGGTGCTCGGCGCGGAGGAGGTCGCGGTCAATACGCTGCACCACCAGGGCCTCGCGGACCTGGGCGCGGACCTGCAGCCGGTGGCCTGGGCGCCGGACGGGCTCTGCGAGGGGCTGGAACTGCCGGGGGCGGCGTTTGTGCTGGCCGTGCAATGGCACCCCGAAGAACTGGTCACGCGCCAGGCGGCGTCGCTGCGGCTCTTCACGGCGTTTTGCCGGGCCGCGGCGGACCGGGCTGCGGCCGTCCGCTGAGCATGCCGGGGCCGGCCGTGCCCGCACAGGCCGGCGGCCGGGGGGCGGCCCATCGGGAGCCTATCGGCATGGCCGGGGCCACCGGTCCGCCCTAGGACCGCGATGGCAGCACGAGTGCGCTCAGGAGCGGGAAGGCCCCGCCGAGCGGTTCGCGACCGCGCCCCCCAACCGGGTGCCCACGCTGCCCCGGCATAGCGATCTAGCCTGTTAACCAACAGCGTCTCGCGTGGCGACGTGCTCACTCCTTGTGCGGCGAGCTTGTAATTACCCTCAGCCAACTCCACACCCTATAAATGCTGTTACGGTATTGGTTCCCCACCGTTGATCGTGAAGTAGGCGTGGAGCACGTCGGCTGGGGTGGAGTTGGGCAGGAACCGGACAGAACCATCGGCGAAGGCGAACGGCACCCCATCCGCGAGTACCGCCGCGAACCCGCCGCGCTCGCCCAGAGTCGGGTGCACGCGAATATCGACATCCTCCGGCATGGTCCAGGGGATCAGCGTCTGCGCGACCTCGCCCACGGCTACGGTGTTGCTCGTGCCGTCGGTGATATCCGCCCGCCGCGTACCCACACAGGCCGTGCCGGTGGCGCGGGCCTGCACGCAGTCAAACATCGTGCTCGGGCCGGCTACGCCCGCGTAGTGCGTGAATATCGACCAGCGCGGTGCCCAGGGTCCGCGGAACACGTCGGGCATCTGCTGGAGCACCGCCCAGTTGGCCCGGTCATTCCATGGCTTGCTGGTGTCGAACTGGTTGAACAGGGCTTGTTGCCCCAGGTACGGCAGCAACAGGACTCGCCAGCTAAAGAGCGGCCTGCCGTTGGCGTCGGCGATGTAGGCGGGTGGGAAGTGGCCGTTCACGTCGTGATAGTTCTGCAATGCCAGTCCGATCTGTTGCAGATCGGCGGTGAGGCGATCCTTCACGCTGAGGGCTGCGCTGGAGGTATTGGCCTCCTGCGGCGTGCTACTCGCGGGCAGCGGGGGCACCGGCGGGGCGGCGGCTAACGCCCCAGTCGAGAACGAGGCGCTGAGCAGGAAGACGACCGTGAGCAGCACGGGAGCTTTGATCCTATTCATGATTCCTCCAGACGGGCGTTGAGTGGGTCGGCACGGCCGCTGCCTGGCCCAGTCGGTAGGTACCGGACGGACGAAGAGGTGTGCCAAGTATAGTGACCACGCCGGCAGAAGTCAAGCAACTCCAGCGTGGATCAGTGGGGCAGGCGATGGCCGCGGAGGACCGCCACGGTGATGACCAGAAATGCTGGGGCGGCGGAAGCGCCGGCATCCGTGTAACGCCTGGCTCCCGCGGGGTGGGCGGCGCTTAGCTGCGTGGCGGGCCTTGCCGGATGCGGGCGCGCATCGCGTCCGTGGGCCAGGGGCCTTGCCAGGTCCAGCCGAACGGCCAGGGACTGATGTCTTCGAGCCACCACGTCGCGCCGGCTTCGGCGTATTGTTGGACCAGCGCACTGTCGGCTGCCGGGTCGGTCCCGGCGGTGTGGCCGCTGATCACGACGTCAAACGGATCGGCGCTCGTGCGCTGCCCGCGCACGTAGGCGGTGATCTGGCCGGCCTCCTCCGGAGTCATGTACTCGCCAAAGGCTTTCCCTTCCGCGAGCGGCACCACGCCGTCCCAGCGGGCGGCCCGGCGAAAAGGCGCTTTCCGGGGCCAGGTGCCGGCCACCCAGACGGGGATGCGCGGCGACTGCACGGGCCGGGGTAGGAACGGCGTGGGCGAGACGGCCGGATTATCGGGGCCGAGATCGCCGCGGAACTGATAGAAGCGCCCTTCGTGCAGCACCGGCTCGCCGCTCCATAGCCTGGCCAGGAGGTCGAGTCCCTCGTCGAGCATGGCGCCCCGCACACGCGGATCGCGCACCTCGCCCAGGTAGTCCCACTCCCAGGGACCGCCGCCCGACCCGACGCCCAGCACCAGCCGGCCCCGCGAGAGGTGGTCCAGGGAGACCGTCTCGCGCGCGAGCTTGGAGGGCCGCCGCCGCGGTAAGGGAGTGACCAGCGGGCCGATGCGGATGCGCTCCGTGGCGAGAGCCACGGCGGCCAGCGCGACCCAGGGGTCGGCGATCGGCGTGGGCCAGAGCAGCACATGGTCCCAGAGGAAGAATCCGTCCCAACCGGCCTGTTCGGCCTCGCGGGCGATCTCGGCCAGCGTCCGCGGATCGAAGAACTCGTCAAACGGGGGTAGGGTCACGCCGTAGTGCAATGGTCAAAGCCCTCCGTTTCATGGGCCGGAAATGCCGCATTAGGAAGCAGCACCCGGCGCGTACCACGCCGGGCAGGCGCGCCGGGTGCCGAACCGACGGCTTACACGCCGGCGGCTTCGCGCAGGAAGCGCCGGGCCGCCGTCGCCCCCTGCAAAGGGTCGGGATAGTCCGGCTGGCTACGGTCGATGTCCTGCTCGACCACCGCCCAGCCGTCGTACCCGGCGCGTTGCAGGGTCGCGATCACGGCGGGAATGTCGATGCTGCCCGCTTGCAGCGGCGCGAACACCCCGGCCCGGATCGCTTGCAGGTAGTTCATGTCGCCGCTGCGCACCTCTTCGAGCACGGCGGCGTCCACGTTCTTCAGGTGCAGGTGCCGGACGGTGGGCGCGTAGCGCGCGAGAAAGGCCGCGTTGTCGCCGCCGCCGAACACGAGGTGGCCGGTGTCGAGACACAGCCCCAGCAGGGCCGGGTCCACCGCGTCAAACAGGCGCGCGATCTCTTGCGGGGTTTCGACATAGGTGCCGACATGGTGGTGGAAGGTGGCGTCCAACCCGGCGTCGCGGGCGATGCCGGCCAGTTCCTGGAGATACGCCCCGGCCTGCCGCCATTGCGCGGCGCTCAGCCCGTCGGCTTCGGTCACGCGGCCCGGAATAGCCGCCCGCTCGGGGGTCTGCCGGGCCGAGAGGATCAGCGTCGGGGCGCCCAGGGCGGCCAGCAGCGGCACGACCTGGCGCACCGCCTGGCGGCCCACCGCGAACTGCGCCGGGTCGTGGATGGGCACATCGACAAAGGCACCCACCAGCGCCAGGCCGCGCTTGTCCAGCGCGCCCCGCAGGTCATCGGGCGCCGTCGGGTAGAAGCCCCACGGCCCCAGTTCGGTGCCTTCGTATCCCGCCGTCGCGATCTCGTCCATGACCTGCCCATAGCCCAGGTCCGCTTGCAGGCCCTCGATCTCGGTGATGCCCCACGAGACGGGCGCGCTGGCTGCTTTCATTAAAGGCTGTCCTCCTATTGGATTTCGTCGACTTTGACGGGCCGGCCCTCGGCCATGCTTTTTGCCGCGGCCAGGGCCACGCGCAGGGTTTCGAGCGCATCGCGCACGCCGGGGGCCGGCGGTGTCCCCGCCCGCAGACAGGCGAAGAAGTACTCCAACTCGGCGCGATACGCCTCGTGGAAGCGATCCGGGAAGCTCTCGTAGTGGTCTTCGGCCACGCCGAGGTCGCGCATGGTCTGCAGCGGGGTTTTGCGCGGCGCCTCGATCACCAGTTTGGCGCGGCTGCCGGCGACCTCGGTGCGGATGTCATAGCCCCAGGTGCAGCGCCGCGAGCCTTCGAGCACGCCGAGCGCGCCGTTGCGGAAGCGCAGCATCGCCACGGCGGTGTCCACGTCGCCCGCGTCGACAAAGCCGGGATCGATCAGCACGCTGCCCCAGGCGTTCACTTCCTCGACTTCGCCCACGAGAAACCGGGCCAGGTCGATGTCATGTACAAAGAAGTCGACGAACATGCCGCCGCTGGTGCGGATGAAGGCCAGCGACGGGGGCGCCAGATCGCCGCTGACGGCACGGAAGCGCTCGACGCGGCCAATCGCGCCCGCCGCGATCTGCTGTCTGGCGGCGGCATAGCCGGGGTCGAAGCGGCGCATGAAGCCGATCATCACCGGCACGCCCGCTGCTTCCACAGTGTCCGCCACCCGCCGGGTCTCGGCCAGGGTCAGCGCCACCGGCTTCTCGCACCAGACCGGCTTGCCCGCGCGCACCGCGGCCTCGATCAGTTCGGCGTGCGTCCCGGTAGAAGTGGCGATCAGCACGGCGTCCACGTCGCCGGCGTTGATCGTGGCGCCGATGTCGTCGCTCGCGCGGTCGGCGCGCACCAGGGCCGCACCCTGCTGTGCGCTGTCCCGGTTGGTGTCGGCCACGACCCGCACGCGGACGCCGGGGATGCCGACCAGATTGCGCAGGTGGGTCATGCCCATGCGCCCCGCGCCCAGGAATGCTACGTTGATTTCGTCCATGGTCTGTTACCCCACCTCGGCGATCTTGACGGGCCGCCCCTCGGCATAGCTCTTCTGCGCCGCCAGTCCGACGACCAGCGCCATCCGCCCGTCGCGCCCGCTCACCGGCACCGGCTGGCCGGCGGCGACCGCCCCGACAAACGCTTCCACCTCCGCGGCGAACGCATCGAGATAGCGCTGCATGAAGAAGTTCAGTGGCAGATCGCGGTGGATCGAATCGGCGGTGCTCAGCACGCCCGTGTTCGGGTAGTTGTTGTCGATCTGGATGGCCCCTTTGCTGCCGAAGACCTCGACCCGCTGGTCGTAGCCGTAGACGGCCTGCCGGCTGTTGTCGATGGTGCCGATGACGCCGTTGGCGAAGCGCAGCAATGTGACGTGTGTGTCGATGTCGCCCGCCGCGCCGATGGCCGGATCGACCATCACGGCGCCCTGCACGTATACCTCGTCGATCTCGCTGCCGATCAGGAAGCGGGCCATGTCCCAATCGTGGATGGTCATGTCCAGGAAGATCCCCCCCGACGAGCGGACGTAGGCGATCGGCGGCGGGGCCGGGTCGCGGCTGATGATGTGCAGGATCTGCGGCGTGCCGATCTCGCCGCCGGCGACGGCCTGGCGCACGCGGGCGTAGTTGGCGTCGAAGCGGCGATTGAAGCCGAGTTGCAGCTTCACCCCGGCCTTCTCGACGGCGGCAAGGGCCGCGTCGGTGTCCGGCAGATTGAGCGCGACCGGCTTTTCGCAGAAGATGTGCTTGCCCGCCTGCGCGGCGGCGATGATGATCTCGGCGTGGGTGGGGGTGGGCGTGCAGATTAACACGGCGTCGATCTCCGGATCGGCGAGGATCTCCTGGTAATCGGCCGCGATGCGGGGCACGCGCAACTTCTCGGCTACCGCCTGCGCCGCATCGGGCAGGGGATCGCTGACGGCGGCGAGGTGCGCGCCGTGCACGCGGTAGGCGATCGTGGCGGCATGGACCTGGCCGATGCGCCCGGCCCCGATCAGGCCCACCTGTAACAGCTTGCTCAACGTTGGCTCCTTCGATTTCAAGATGTATGGCATGCCCCAGGACAGCGACCGGTGGCGCTCACGGCTGGGGCGGGGTGGATGCTTCCTCGTGCGTGACATGCAACTGCTCGGCTTCGGCTTCAAACTCGTGCGCCACCTCGGCCAGTTGGGATCCGGTGGCGGCGTCGGTGTGCGCAAACTCGGCCAGTTCGTGCGTCAGCACCTCCAGTTCCTCGCCGCCCGCCATCATGCCCACCACTTCCTCGCGGCTGACGCCGGCCTTGGCGAAGGTGCCGTAGCTGCGCCCGCGGTTGAGCAGGGTGAAGCGGTCGCCGATGGGGTAGGCGTGGTGGACGTTGTGGGTGATGAAGATGACGCCCAGCCCGCGGGCGCGCGCCTGGGCGATATAGCGCAGGACGATGCCCGCCTCCTTCACCCCCAGCGCGGCGGTCGGTTCGTCCAGGATCAGCACCTTGGCCCCGAAGTAGACCGCGCGGGCGATGGCGACCGACTGGCGCTCGCCGCCCGACAGCGTGCCGACCGGCTGCGTGGTGTCGCGGATCTGGATGCCCATTTTCGCCATCTCTTCGCGCGTCACGCGGTCGGCGCGCTCCACGTCGAAGCGGCGGAACGGCCCCCAGCCCACCTGCGGCTCGGCCCCCAGGAAGAAGTTGCGCGAAATGCCCATGAGCGGGATCATCGCCAGGTCCTGGTAGACGGTGGCGATGCCCGCGTTGAGCGCGTCGCGCGGCGAGGCGAAATGGACTTCCTTGCCCTCCACGAGGTAGCGGCCCTCGGTTGGGCGATGGACGCCGGAGAGGATCTTGATCAGCGTGGACTTGCCCGCGCCGTTATCGCCCAGCAGGCACATGACCTCGCCGGCATAGACGGTCATCGAGATGTCGAAGAGCGCGACCACGCTGCCGAACAGCTTCGACACGTGCTGGACTTCGAGCAGCGGCGCGGGGGCGGCGGGGGTCGTCGTCATCGGCGGGACTCCATTGCGCGGCTGCGCACATAGCGGTTGAGCACCACGGCGATCAAGAGCATGCCGCCCAGGAAGACCTGGTACCAGTCGGCGTCGATACCCATGAAGACGATGCCCTGGCGCACCATGCCGAAGATCAGCGCCCCGAAGACGGCGCCGATGGCCGAGCCATAGCCGCCGGTGAGCAGCGTCCCGCCGACAACCACGGCGATAATGGTCAGGAACTCGCTGCCCTGGCCGCGCAGCACGTCCGAGCCGGTGAAGCGCAATGCCTGCATCACGGCGATCAGCCAGCCGGCGACCGCGGTGAGCATGAACAGGATGATCTTGACCCGCGCCACCGGCACGCCCACGTTGCGCGCCGCCTGCGCGTCCCCCCCGGCCCCGAAGATCCAGTTGCCGAACGAGGTGCGCAGCAGCAGCCAGGTCGCCAGCGCGGCGAGCGCCAGCCACCAGACAATCGTGATCGTGAAGCCCGTCCCGGCGATGGGGATGTCGCTGGCGAAGATCGCCTGCGCCGAGTCGTAGCCCGCCACCTCGTGCAGGCCACCCACCTGCGTGCGCCCGGTGAGCAGGCGCGTGATGCCGATGGTCGCGCCGCGCAGGATGAACATCGTTGCCAGCGTCACGATGAATGAGGGCAGCAGCGTGCGCAGCACCAGGTAGCCGTTCAAGAAGCCGACGACCAGCGCGAACACCAGGGCCACACCGATGGCCGCCCAGATGTTCCAGCCGTACTGCGCCGGCAAAATCGCCACGATCATGCCGCAGCCGCCGATGATCGACCCGATAGACAGGTCGAATTCGCCGCCGATCATCAGCAGCGCCACGGCAATCGCCAGGATGCCCAGGTCGGCCGACACGCTGAGGTAGGTCGCCGTGCCGCTCAAGCTCAGGAAGCCGCGCTGCCCGGCCACGACGGCGAAGAAGATCCAGACGGCGATGGACCCGGCCACCGCGCCCATCTCCGGGCGGACCAACAGGCGGCGCAGCGGATTAGCGCGCAGCAGCCGGTCGTCTCCGGCTGTCTCGCGCTGGCCGATTGCGTTTTGGGTCGTACCCATATGCACCCCCGCTCTTGCGCTGGATTGGCCGCGCAGAATCCGCGGCCCTACTGGGGGCCGATCCGCAGATCGGCCCCCGGCGGCGGCTAGCGCGTGCCGGCTTTCGACAGGTCGATCACGCGGGCGGCGTTGTCCTTGGTCACGAAGCCCGGCCCCGTCATCAAGATGTCGTTGGCGATGGTGTTCAGGTTCGTCTTGTAGAGGGTCAGCAGCACGATGGGCAGGTAGCCTTGCAGATATTGCTGCTGGTCGATGGCGAACAGCATATCACCGCTGTTGATCGCCTGCAACACGTCGGGCGAGAGGTCGAAGGTGGCGAGCTTGATCTTGCTCAGCATGTTGCCCGCTTTGAGGGCGGCCAGGGCGGGCGTGGCCCCGGTCGGGCCGAGGGTCAGGATGCCGTCCACGTCGGGCTTGGACTGTAGGGCGGCCTGGATGCGCTGCTGCGACTCGGTGGGGTTCGCCAGGTCCACCGCCAGCACTTCGACTTTGGCGCCGGCCTTGGTCATGGCGTCGGTGAAGCCCTTGCAGCGGGCGTCGAGACCCGCGTTGCCCACTTCCTGGTTCACGCAGAGGGCATACTTGACGCCCGCCGCGGCCATCTTCTCGCCGCCGCCCAGCCCGGCTTCATATTCGGTCTGGCCGACGTGCACCAGCACGCCCAGGTCTTTCGCGACATCGCTGCCGGAGTTGATCGAGATCACGGGGATGCCGGCGGCGACGGCCTTCTTGATCGAGGGGCTGAGGGCGTTAGCGTCGGGGACCGAGACCACCAACCCATCAGGCTTGGTGGCGACCGCGGCGTCGATCAACTGCGACATGGCGACCATATCGAACTTGTCGGGCGCCTGGTAGGTCACGGTCACGCCCATGTCTTTCCCGGCCTGGTCCACGCCTTTCTTCACCACCGACCAGAAGGGGTCGGACGCCTGGCCGTGCGTCACCACGGCGATATGGATGGCGGAGCGTTCGCCGCTCTGGGCCGGGGCCGACCCCTGACCCCCGGCGGGCGCGCTGCTAACGGGAGTGGCGGTCGGCGCGGTCTCATTGCCGCAGCCGGCCAGCACGAGCATGGCAACCGTGAGACAAGCAATCGCCTGGAATATGCGTTTCATGGTCTCCTCCTTTGGGGGCTGTTGCTCTGGTGCGTCTAGCCGAGTCCGTTAATCAAAGCCGCTGGTGATAGGCATCTTCCTCCTTTCCTAGAAATACTCGCGCTCGCGGGCGCGTAGCGCTTCCCACTCCTTGCGGGCAGCCTGGACGGTGGGCAGGTCGCTCACTTCGGCCACCGCTACGTCCCACCAGCTTTCGTAGCCGGGCACGCCGACGTAGCGGTCGTTGCGGATATAGATCACCGTGGTGCGGTCGGTCTGCTGCGCGGCGCCGAGGGCGGCGGTGAAGTCGTCATAAGTCGTGCAGGTGATCACGTGGGCGCCCAGGCTGCGCGCGTTGGCGGCCAGGTCCACGGGCAGCGGTTGCACCTCCGCGGCTTCGTCGCCCGGCAAGACGCCGTTCTGCGGGTAGACATAACGTGTACCGAAGCCCTGCTGGCCGAGCGAGCGGCTGAGGGCGCCGATGCTCTTGAAGCCGTCGTTGTCCAGCAGCACTATGATCAGCTTGTAGCCTTCCTGCACCGACGTGACGATCTCGCTGTTCATCATCAGGTACGAGCCGTCGCCCACCATGACGTACACATCGTGGTCGGGGGCGGCCATCTTGATGCCCAGGCCCCCGGCGATCTCATAGCCCATGCAGCTATAGCCGTATTCGAGGTGGTAATTCTTGGGGTGGCGGGCCCGCCAGAGCTTGTGCAGGTCGCCCGGCAAGCTGCCCGCCGCGCAGACCATGATCGCGTCGGGGCTGCTCAGTTCGTTCACCGCGCCGATCAGTTCGCCCTGGCTGGGCAGCGGGGTGTTGCGGATGGCATAGATGCGGTCGACTTCGTGCTCCCACTCGTCGTGCAGCGCGCGGGCCGCCGCTTCGTACTCCGCCGCGACATGGTAGCCGGCCAGCTCGGCGGCCAGTTCCTCCAGCGTGACCTGGGCGTCGCCCACCAGCGCCAGCGCCAGGTGCTTGGCCGCGTCGAACTCGGCCACGTTGATGTTGACGAAGCGCACGCCGGGGTCCTGGAAGGCCGTTTTGGACGCCGTGGTGAAGTCGCTATAGCGCGTGCCGATGCCGATGACCAGGTCGGCGCCGTGGGCGAGGCGGTTGGCCGCCAGGGTGCCTGTCGCGCCGATCGCGCCCATGTTGAGCGGGTGGTCGTAGGGGAGGATGCCCTTGCCGGCCATCGTCTCGCCGGTCGGGATACCGGTGGCCTCGACAAACCGGCGCAACGCTTCGGTGGCCTCGGAATAGATCACCCCGCCGCCCGCGACGATGAGCGGGCGCGCGCTTTGCCGGATCCACGCCACGGCTTCCTGTAACGCCCGGCGGTCGGGCCGGTTGCGCGGGATGTGCCAGACGCGCTTGCGGAAGAACACCGCCGGGTAGGGATACGCCTCGGTCTGCACATCCTGCGGCAGGGCCAGCGTGACCGCGCCGGTGGCTGCCGGGCTGGTCAGCACGCGCATGGCTTCCGGCAGGGCGGTCAGCAACTGGTCGGGGCGGTTGATGCGGTCCCAGTAGCGGCTCACCGGCTTGAAGCAATCGTTGGCCGAGGCGTCCTGGCTGTGTTCCCACTCGATCTGCTGCAGCACCGGAGCGACGTTGCGCCGGGCAAAGATGTCGCCCGGCAGCAACAGCACCGGCAGGCGGTTGACCGTGGCCGTGGCCGCGCCGGTGATCATATTGGTCGCGCCCGGCCCGATGGACGTGGTGCAGGCCAGGGTTTGCAGCCGGTTCTTGGTTTTGGCGTAGGCGACGGCGGCATGGACCATGGCCTGCTCGTTGCGGGCCTGATAGTAGCGGAAATCGGGCATCTGTTGCAGCGCCTGGCCCACGCCGGCCACGTTGCCGTGGCCGAAGATGCCGAAGCACCCCGCGAAGAAGGGCTGCTCCTGGCCGTCGCGCTCGACGTACTGATTCTTGAGAAAGGCGATCAGCGCCTGGGCCATCGTCATCCGTTCGGTCGTCTCTGTGGTCATCAGGCTAGTCTCCTATGGGCCGGGCGGGGATCGCCGCCGAGCACGGCGGCGCGGTGCTCTCGCGGATCGCCAGCGCCGGCGGTAGCACATGGTTCTGGACCGGGCGCTCGGCCAGCAGGTCCAGCAGCACCTGGGTCGCCAGTGTGCCCAGCCGCAGGCGCGGTTGGGCCACCGTCGTCAGCGGGGGCGTGACATAGCGGGCCACTTCGATGTCGTCGTACCCGACGATGCTCAGGTCGCGCGGGACCACCATCCCGCGCGCCCGGCAGGCCAGCAGCGCCCCCACCGCGACCATGTCGTTGAAGCAGAACACGGCGGTGACCCCCGCCGCCAGCAACTGGGACAGGAGCCGCTGCCCGGCGGCCAGGTCGGCTGCCGGCCCATCCTGGGTATCGTCTCCCACTGCGTCGGGCATCGCCACCCAGGCATCGGGCGCGGCGACGCGGGCGGCAGCCAGCGCGGCCCGGTAGCCGGCCAGGCGCTGGTCATTCGAGCGCGGGCGGTTCGCCACGCCGAGATAGCCGATGGCGCGGTGGCCCAGGTGCAGCAGGTGATCGGTGGCGAGTTGCGCCCCCAGGTCGTCGTCGACGCGCACCCAGTGGAGCCGCCGGCCATCCCCGCGCGCCTCGTTGTTGAGCAGCACCGTAGGCACTTTGACCCGGCTCAGGTGCGCTTCGTAATTGCTGCTGATGCGCCCGGAGGCGACGAGGATGCCGTCCACCCGCCGCCGGTGGAAGGTCTCGATCACCTCGACCTCCTGCGCCGGGTCGTTGTACGCGGCGCTGAGGAACACGCTGAACCCGGCGGGCCGGGCGATCTCTTCGACCCCGCGCACCACGTCGGCGATAAAGGGATCGGCGATGGAGGTCACGACGAGGCCGAGCGTATGCGAGCGGTGCGTTTGCAGGCTCTGGGCGAGCGCGTTGGGTGTGTAGCCCATCTCCCCGGCCAGGTGCTGGATGCGCGTCCGCACATCGGGGCTGATCAGCGGGCTGTTGCGTAGCGCCCGCGACACGGTGGAGTGCGATACCCCCGCGGCGCGTGCAATATCCTCAATCGACACCGAACGCTGCGCCAAAATGCGGTCCTCCGCGAGAATGGGCTACTCGGCTACCATGCAGATGGTGCGGGCTTGCTGCGGGACGCTGGACGAGGAAGACGCGCTGCTGATCCGGGTGTGCTGAACTGATCGGGATAGGGCAATGCACACGTGTGCATGGGCAGAGTATATACCAACCTCAGCGCCCTGTCAATAGGTTAGCGGCCGGTTTTGGAGGTCGAAACCGGAACACGGATCTGTACATGCAGCGCGCTGCACCGCGGCGGGGTCGGTGTCGCCGCCCCGCCCCGGCAATAAGCTTATGGCGCGAAAACAGCGGCGGCAGCAGGCAATGCTGCTGCCGCCGGATGTGGTTGCCGTTCAGGATCTACTGCACGGGGCTTGCTTCATGGACCGTCGCGCTTTCCGACTGCCGGGCGGGGCGGTAGTGGCCGGGGACCGCGCGGAATGCGACGCTGAAGCGATTCCAGACGTTGATAGCCGAAATCACCATCGTCAGATCCGCCAATTCTTCGTCGGTAAAATGTGGCCGGACCTGCTCGTAGATCTCATCGGGCACGTGATCGACGGCGAGCAGGGTCAGCTTTTCGGCCCAGAGCAGGGCGGCGCGTTCGCGTTCGCTGAAAAACGGCGTGTCTTGCCACACCGGCAACGCATACAGGCGCTGCTCGGTTTCGCCCAGGGCGCGGGCATCCAGGCTGTGCATGTCCACGCAATACGCGCAGCCGTTGATCTGCGAGGCGCGCAATTTCACCAACTCACGTAATTCCGGCTCGATGCTGCAATTGCGGTTGTAGGCTTCGAGTCCCTGTATCGCTTTCACGGCGCCCGGCGCCACCTGGCCGTAGTTCATTCTGGCTTGCATTGCTATCCATCCTTTGCATTGGTATTCCGGGAGCGACTGTTGCTCCACCACTATCATACCACTATAATGCAGGTATCAAAAGGGCCAATTATGCGCCAACAAAGGCAGCCATTAAGAAAGAGTGGGAATCCGGCGGCCGCCCACGGAGACACCGGCGTGTTGCCTCCACGGACCGGCCTGCGGCAGCGATCCGGATGTGTTGTTAGCGGAAGGAGCCTGGTATGAGCATCGATATTCTGATCACCGGCGCCCGCGTCGTGGACGGCACCGGCAACCCCTGGTGGTATGGCGACGTGGCGATTCAGGGCGACCGCATCGCCACCGTCACGCCCCCCGGCCTGATCTCGCCGGATCAGACGGGCGAGGTGGTGGACGCTCGCGGCATGGTCGTCTGTCCCGGTTTCATCGACATCCAGAGCCACTCCATCCTGCCCCTGATGGTCGACGGCCGGTCGCTGTCCAAGATCACCCAGGGGGTCACCACCGAGATCATGGGCGAGGCGTGGACGCCGGCCCCCTTCGGCGGGCAGATCGCGGACCCGTTCGCCAACGCGATCTTTATGGAAGACATCGCGGATTGGGCGGAGCGCGCCCGCGCCTGGCGGCGCTTCGGCGACTGGCTGGAGGCGACCGCGGCGCATGGCGTCTCGCCCAACATCGGCTCGTTCCTCGGCGGCGGGACGCTGCGCCAGTATGCCTGCGGCATGCGCCTGGGCCAGGCCGCGCCCCACGAACTGGCCGTGATGCGCCGCGTGATGGCCGAGGCGATGGAGGACGGCGCCTTCGGCGTCTCTTACGCGCTGATCTACCCGCCGGACTCCTTTGCCGATACCGATGAACTGGTGGCGGTGTGCGAGGTGGTGGCCGCGCACCACGGGATCTATATCACGCACGTGCGCTCGGAGGCCGAGCAGTTGGTCGAGGCCATTGGCGAGGCGATAACGATTGGCCGGCGGGCGCACCTGCCGGTGGAGATCTATCACCTGAAGGCGGCGGGGCGGCCCAACTGGCACCTGATGCCCGCGGCCATCGCCGCCATCGCCGGGGCGCGGGCGGAGGGCGTGGACGTGACGGCCGATATGTACCCCTACGCGGCCTCCGGTACGGGCCTGAGCGCCATCTTGCCGCCCTGGGCCAGCGCGGGCGCCGGGCTGTACGCGAACCTGGCCGACCCGGCGCTGCGTGCCAAGATCCGCGCCGAGGTGCTGGCGCCCGCGGGCGACTGGGAGGCCATGGGACTGAACACGACGCCCGCCGGCATCATGCCTATCGGCTTCCAGCGCCCGGAACACCAGGCATACGTGGGCCTGCGCCTGGACGAGATCGCCGAGATGCGCGGGCAGCACTGGCTGGATGCCGCGCTCGACCTGCTCAGCGCCGAGGGCCAGCGTATCAGCACGATATACTTTTCGATGGACGAGGCGAACGTGCGCAAGCAACTGAGCCTGCCGTGGATCAAGATCGCCACCGACGCGGGCGGCTATGACCCGGCGTGGGCGGTGGCGCGCGGCCCCGTGCATCCCCGCTCTTACGGCACATATCCCCGTGTGCTCGGTCATTACGTGCGCGACGAGGGGGTGCTGCCGCTGGAAGATGCCGTGCGCAAAATGACTGCGGCGGTGGCCGACCGGCTGGGGCTGCGCGAACGCGGGCTGCTGCGCGCGGGCTGCTACGCCGATGTCGTGGTGTTCGACCCGGCGACCATCGGCGACAAGGCCACGTTCGCCGAGCCGCACCAGTTGGCGACCGGCGTGCGCGACGTATGGGTGAACGGTGCGCGGGTGCTGCGGGATGGGGCGCATACCGGAGCGACACCGGGCCGCGTGGTTCGCGGGCCGGGCGGGCGCGCCGCGTAGCAGCCGTCCCCTGCCGGTGCCGTCGCGGCGGCGGGTGTATAATATGTATTGGCCGGAACTGGATCAGACAATGACCGGTGGCCGGCGGAGTTGCGACTGTCATAGGTGAGAGCGATGGCTTCATATGCAAGTCCCGGCTTCCGGCACCGGTGTCAAGCCTCTGTTGGGCAAAGACGATGGAAGCCTCACAGCAACCGCGCAGGGCAGCGGAACCACTCACACCGTTAGCGGCAAGAGCGGTTCCAACCGGCGCAAGGAGGTTCGAGGGCATATGAACGTGGATAACTCGGCATCGGTAGAGGTTCTGCAGCAGGTACTTGATGCGTTCAACCGTCATGACCTGGACGCCATCATGGCGTTCTTTGCGGAGGACGCCGTCATTGAATCGCCCCGCGGCCCCGACGCATGGGGCAGGCGATTCCTGGGCAAAGATCAGGTGCGAGCAGGTCTCGCCGCTCGTTTTACAGGCATCCCCGATGTGCATTATGGGGACGATACCCACTGGGCGTGCGGCAACCGCGGGGTCTCGGAGTGGACGCTGACGGGAACGACCACCGACGGGGTTCGTGTGCATGTGCGGGGCTGCGACCTCTGGGAGTTTCGCGGCGGCGCGATCGTGAGAAAGGACTCCTTCTGGAAGATCGTGGAGCAGTAGCCGCCATGTGTGCGGTGAGCGTACCATCGGGCGCCCAGGCATGCCGGCTAGCTCTTGTTTGGTCCAGCGCGGTCTGATCGATCAAGCACCGTCTATCACATATAATGGGAGGCACACCGAGACCCCCGCGTTCGCCGATCTTTTCGCCGGGCGCCGCTGCGGGTTGCCGCAGCCATCGCGCCCCTGCCAGGGAGGCAACTATGATGCTGACCGAGAACCATAAAGCCCGCTTTGCCGCCGCCGGGTATGTCGTCGTCCAGGGACTGTTCCGCCCGGACGAGGTTGCGCGCTACCGCGAGCATTTCATGACCCTGCGCAAGCATGGTTCCTATCCGGGCGATCTCGCCGGGGTGGACGTGCGCAGCAACGATCCGTTGAAGCGCTACCCGCGCATGATCCATATGCATCGCTGGGACGACCTCTCCCGGCAATGGGTGCTGGACCCGCGGATCAACGCCTGCCTGACGGGGCTGCTGGGGCGCGAGCCGTATGCGGTCCAGACGATGATCTATTTCAAGCCGCCGGGCGCGCGAGGCCAGGCGCTGCACCAGGATAACTTCTACCTGCGGGCGCAGCCGGGCACCTGTATGGCGGCATGGCTGGCCCTGGACGCCTGCGACGAGGCGAACGGTTGCATGCAGGTGGTGCCCGGCAGCCACACCTGGCCGCTGCTCTGCACGACCAAGGCCGATACGCGGGTCAGCTTCACCGATGTGACCGTGCCGCTGCCGCCGGGCGAGACCGCGCACCCGGTGCCCATGGATGCGGGTGACGTGCTCTTCTTCAACGGCGCGCTCGTCCACGGCAGCTATCCGAACACGACGACGGATCGCTTCCGGCGCGCGCTGATCGGGCATTACATCGAGGGGGCGGCGGAGCAGGTGGCCGAGTTCTACCACCCGGCGCTGCGCATGGACGGCACGCCGCTGGAACTGGCGCGCAGCAGCGGCGGCGGGGCCTGCGGCGTGTGGGTTGAGCGCGACGGCACGTATGTCGTGGAGGGCGGCGGACAAGAGGCAATTGTCCGCAAGCACGAGTAACGCGCACTGGCGATCTGATCTTCGCTCGCGGCGGGCGCTGTGCCGGGGACTTTGCCCTTTGCGGCCCCTATCTTCGGCGCCGCGGGTCGTGCTTCAGCGTACCAGCACCGTTCCGACGATATTGGCGATGGCTAACCAGAGCATGAGCATGCTCACGCTGATCGCTTTCAGGACCCGGCCCGGCAGCAGCGCCTGCAGGCCGCCCGTGAATAGCAGCGCCGCGGGCAGTAGCAGTAAGAAGAAATAGCGCCCCTGGGCCGACAGCGCGACGTTCAGGCTGTACTGCACAAAACTGAAGCCGACCAGGATCGCGGTTAACCCCATCAGGCACGCCGCCTGCAACACATAGGTGGGGATCGGCGCGCGCCCCGCCAGGTGGCGCTGCAGCCGCCGCAGTCCGGCCAGCCCGCTCAGCCCGAGCAGAATGACGCTGAGTTGGAGGGCCTGGTCATAAAACACATCCGGCAGCACCAGGCTTTGCCATCCGAAGACGCCCAGGAAGCTCTGCCAGCTCGCCTGGACAAAGCCCACGCGGGCGGCCGGATCTTGCCAGTTGAATGCGGGCAGATTCAATTGCCAGAACCGGTTGGCCGCCGCCGTGCCCGATAGTTCGCCGTAGACGAACATATTGCGCACAAACCACCAGCCGCAGACCAGGACCAGGCTCCCCGCCGCACCCGCCGCCAGCCGTAGGCCCCGCCGCCCGGCGGTCCACCAGGCCTGCCCATCCGGCCAATTCTGCCGGGCACGGAACAGCACCACCAGGGCGAGACCGGGCACCAATACCAGGGCGCTCAGCTTGGCAAGCACCGCCAGCCCGACGACGCCCCCGGCCCGGATCAGCCGGCTATCGTACGCCGGGTCGCGCAGCCCGCGGAACCAGACATAGAACGCCGCCGCGGCCAGGCAATTCACCAGGCTGTCGTTACCGGCCCGCGCGTTGATGAAGCAAAACTCCGGCAGCAGGGCGATCACGCCGGCCACGGCCGCGGCCCAGCCCGGTGCCTGGGGGGCCAGTTGCCGGGTTGCCGCCCAGCAGAAATAGACCGTCCCGGCGCCGGCGACCACCGAGATGAGCCGGCTGACGTAGAGCACCATCACGGGGTTGGGCGGCACGAACTGCATGACCAGGCCGGCGATCAGGAAGTATAACGGCGGTTGGACATTTTCGTAGGCCAGCAGCCGGATGCGGTCATTGAATCCCGAGGCCGCGATATAGGCCCGCGCGGCCGCATTGCCCGGCGTGCCCACGACCTCACCGGCGGGGTTGGCGCTGAAGTCGAAGTGGAGTTCCGGCAGGATGTGTTCTGTCTGCGTCTGCATCACGCCTTGCAGATACGCCGGCTCATCCGGCGCGCTGAACGGGCGGATCGCCGCGAGCCAGATGAGGCCCAGCCAGAAGCCGACCAGGGCCAGGGCCAGGCCCGGCCGCGCGCTGGCCGGCAGGCGCAGGACCCGGCGCCCCGGCCACCCGCTGCGTGCGCGTTGTTCCGACAAAGGCATACCTCATCTGGCCCTGGGATGTATCGGCTGCAGTATACGAGAAGCCCCGGCGCGCGGCAAGCGGCAGGCAGGCGGGCGCAGATTGAAGGCCGGACCACGCGCAGCCCGGCCTTCGTCGCGGGGTGGGGCGAACGTTAGCCGGCGTTCGCCGCCGCGATCAGTTGCGCCAGCTCCGGCTCGGTCAGCCCGCCCAGCATTACCAGTTTGCTGATTGGCAGATCGGCGATGAAGCCGTTCAGGGCCAGATCGCTTGCTCCCGCGTTTTCGGCGAGCGTATTGGCCTCGCCGGTGACGCCCTGGAACATGGCGTTTATCATCGGGCGCAGCCGGGCGCGGGCCCTGGGATTGCGCAGCCAGGCGCGCAGCGGACTCAGCCGATCCAGCGGTGCCTGCGCACTACCGGTCGCCTCCACCGTTACGCCGGCCTGCAGCCGGATGTCGCGCGATGATGCCCCGACCAGCAGGTCGAACCCGCCGCTGCCCACGGTCCAGGCCGCCAGGCGCGGGTCGTAGACGGCGAAGTCGCGCATGCCAAGCTGGAAGCGGACCTCCTGCTCGGCGCCGGGGTCGAGCGCTACCTTGGCAAACGCCTTCAGTTCCTTGTCCGGGCGCGGCAGGCGCGGGCGCTGCTCGCGCACGTACAGTTGCACCACTTCGCGCCCGGCGCGGTTGCCCGTGTTGCGCAGCCGCAGCGTGACCGTCAACGTGTCGATGTCCCTGATGCTCGCTTGATCCACGGCCAGGTCGCTGTAGGCGAAGGACGTGTACGATAGGCCGTGCCCGAAGGGGAAGAGCGGCTCGATGCGCCGGGCGTCGTACCAGCGGTAGCCGGTAAACAGCCCCTCGCCGAAGAGCACGCGGGCGGACCCGTCGTCGGGGAAGTTGAGGTAGGCGGGGGTATCCTCCAGCCGCATGGGGAAGGTCTCCTCCAGCTTGCCGGAGGGGTTGGTGTGCCCCAGTAGCACATCGGCGACGCCGCCGCCGCCGGCCTGGCCGCCCAGCCAGCCCTCGACGATCGCGGGCACCCGCGCCGCCCAGGGCAGTGCCACCGCGCTGCCGTTGACCAGCACGACGACGGTGCGCGGCTGGGCCGCCAGCACCGCCTCCACCAGGGCATTGTGCCCCGGCGGCAGGTCGATATGCTTGCGGTCCGCGCCCTCCTCCTCGTACGAGCCGGGCAACCCGGCGACCACCACGGCGACCGCGGCGGCGCGAGCCGCGGCCTGGGCCTCCTGGAGCAGCGCATCGTCCGTCGATCCGTCCGCGCGGTAGCCGGGCGCGTAGTGTATCTCGCCGCCGGCCCCGACGAGGGCGCGCAACTCGTCGTAGATCGTCTCCACCGGGCGCGCGGGCACCACCTGGGAACTGCCCGCGCCCTGGTAGCGCGGTTCTTTGGCGAAGGCGCCGATCAGCGCGATCTGCGCCAGGGAGTCGTCTTCCAGCGGCAGCAGCCCGCCGTCGTTCTTCAGCAGCACGATACTCTCGCCCGCGACGCGCCGGGCCAGGCGGTGATGGGCGTCGAGGTCGGCGGGGGCGGCGGGGCGGCGGGCCGCGTCGGCCTTGAAGATGAAGGCCAGCAGGGCGCGGACAATTTCGTCTAGCTGGGTCTCATCGAGCCGGCCCTCCTGCACCGCCACCCCCACCGACTGCGCCGTGGGCGCGGCGGGCATCTGTAGATGCAACCCCGCCGCGATCCCCGCCGCCCGGTCGTTGACGGCCAGCCAGTCGGACATGACGATGCCCTGATAGCCCCATTCGCCGGCCACGATGCCGGTCAGCAGGTCGTAGTTCTCGGTGCAATACTCACCGTTCAGGCGATTATACGCCGCCATCAGCGTCCAGGGATCGGCTTTGGCGACGGCGATCTCGAAGGGGCGCAGATAGAGCTCGCGCAGCGTCCGCGCGTCCACCTCCGAACTGGTGATCATGCGGTCGGTCTCACTCTCATTGGCGACCAGGTGCTTGAGGCAGCCGCCCACGCCGCCATCCTGCAGCCCGCCCACATACGCGGCGGCCAGTTCGCCGGAGAGGACCGGGTCTTCCGCAAAATACTCGAAATTGCGGCCACAGAGCGGCGAGCGCTTGAGGTTGACGCCCGGCCCCAGCAGCACCTGCACGCCCGCCGCCTGGCACTCGGCGGCGATGGCCCGCCCCACTTCGCGCACCAGATCGACATCCCAGGAGGCGCCCTGGGCCGATTCGGTGGGGAAGCAGGTGGCGGGCAGGTTGTGGCCCAGGGTCATATCGCCGCCGCTGGCGGCCTTGCGCAGCCCCGTCGGCCCGTCGGACACCCACACCGAGGGTACACCGAGCCGCTCGATCGGCTGCGTGGTCCAGGCGTCGCGGCCCACGGTCAGGGCTGCCTTCTCCTCCAGGGTCATCTGGCCCAGCACCTCGTCCACGCGACTATCGCGGGCGCGCGCTTCCTGGCGGCCCTTCACGGTCTCGACCATCGTTGCGACTCCTTTCATTAGCAACATACCGCTCAGAAGCGGTAGCAGTGGTCCACTTGTGATGCCTGGACAAGCGCCGTAAACCGCGCGAAGGCCGTATCCCAGTCCAGGCCGGGATGCGGCTCGAAGGTCGCGAGATCGACGGAGGCCGCGATGGCCTGCCGCAATCCCCCGGACTCCTGCAATACCCGTTCCAGGCGTGGCCGGCGCGGGTGCCCGCGCATGCGCCTGAGCGCGCCGGGCAAACCGGTGGCCTATAACTTGATCCGGTGCCGCCGGCAGCAGAACGCTTGCCCACTCACCTGCCGTGCCGCCCGCCGCGGTGGCGGCGCTCTGCGGCAGTTTAGTCACGTATCCATCGGGATTACACGCAGTATGGCACGACTCAAGATACCCCTGGCGACCCACTGGACCGAAACTGCGGTCGGGCGAGCTGTGCGCCCCATGCAGGAGTTTATCCATAGCTCTACGGCGGGCGGCATCGTGCTGTTGCTGGCCTCGGTCGTGGCGCTGCTGGTGGCGAACTCGCCCTTGCGCGGCGGCTATGAAGCGCTGCTCCATAGTTACGCGGACCTGGCGATCGGGTCGTTGCGGTTGCACCTGACCATCCTTCACTGGATTAACGACGGTCTCATGGCGGTGTTCTTTTTCCTGGTGGGGCTGGAAATCAAGCGCGAAGTGTGGGCGGGCGAATTGAGCAGCGTCCGCGCGGCCCTGTTGCCCATCATCGCCGCCCTGGGTGGGGCCGTGGTCCCGGCGCTTGTCTACGCCGGCATCAACCTGGGCGGTCCCGGCAGCGCGGGCTGGGGCATCCCGATGGCGACCGATATCGCCTTTGCCCTGGGGGTGCTCGCGCTGGCCGGCAGCCGGGTGCCCTTCGGACTCAAGATCATGCTCACGGCGATCGCGATCATCGACGACCTGATCGCCGTGCTGGTGATTGCCTTCTTCTACTCCGGTGCCGTCGACTTCGGCGCCCTGGTCCTGGGCTTTGCCTTCTTAGCTGTGCTGCTGGTCGTGAACGCCCTCGGGATTCGCGCCATCCCGGTCTATGTGCTGCTGGGCGTGCTGGTCTGGGTGGCGTTTCTGGAGTCGGGAATCCATGCCACCATTGCGGGGGTGCTGGTGGCGTTGCTGGTGCCGGTGCGCACGCGCATGGACCAGGCGACCTTCCTGGCTCGCGCCCGCGCCCTCTTGCACGACTTCGAGATTAGCAGCCGGCGCGAGCCCTATTCGATCTTGCAAGATCAAGAGCAGCAGGCGGCGATTATCGCGCTGGAAGACCTGGCGGAGGGTGTGCAGGCGCCGCTACAGAAGCTGGAGCATCGCTTGCACACCTGGTCGGCCTTCGTGATCATCCCGATCTTCGCCCTGGCAAACGCCGGGGTGGCGCTCAGCCCCAATGCCTTCCGGGGGGAGACGGTGCCCGTGGTGATCGGCATCATGGCCGGACTGCTGGTCGGGAAACCCGTGGGCCTGTTCGGGGCCACCTGGGTGGCGGTGCGGCTGGGGTGGGTCGCCCTGCCGGCGGGGGTTACCTGGCGGCATATGGCGGGCCTGGCCTGCCTGGGGGGCATGGGCTTCACCATGTCGCTGTTCATCGCCGCGCTCGCCTTCGCGGATAGCGCGGTGCTGGACGCCGCCAAGCTGGGCATCCTCGCGGCCTCGTTGATCGCCGGTGTCCTTGGCTTCCTGTTACTGAGCCGGATCAAGCCCGCGCAGCACTGATACTTCGCCACTGTGCTTGGGACGGGTGGCAGGGCGGTGTGAAACCGGCCCTTACACCGCAAAATCGCCGTGGCCGGCTACGAGCGGGGGCGGACAAGGAGGCGTGGGTGTTATGCCGCCGCCAACTCCGCCGCGGTCAGCGCCTCGGCGTCGTCGTCTTCGGGCGGGTAGATCCAGGAGGCGATCACCGCGCGGGTGACCGGGTTGAGCGTGAAGGTCCAGGCCAGGCCGTCGCTTCGTTCGGCGCGCACGACATTTTCCGGGCGCACCTCGATCGTCCAGTGATGCTGGAGCAAGGCCACGCGCTGGCGCAGCAGGGTGCGGTGGCCGCGGGCGTCGCAGAGGACAATGGTGACGAGGCGGCGGCCCGCGTCAATGGGCTGCAGATCGGCGCGCTCGGCCCAGGTCGCCACCCCGGCCTTGCTCCACCGCACGAGCACCTTGCCGGTGCCGTCGCTTTCCTGGACCACGCCCGGCCCCAGGCGCTCGCTGGCGATCATGAACCCCTGCACCGTCTGGAGGCCGGCAACTTCCAGGGCCGGGGCCACGAGCTGGCCCGGCTCCAGCGGCCGGTCACCCGGCTCCACGCGCGTACCGGGCTGATACGGCGGCCAGACCAGGCTGTACCAGAAGTCCGACGCGGCGATCATTGCCGTTTTGATTCGGGCATCCATACCCGAATTATACCACTTTCCTGGGTGGGATGGAATATCCCTGGCCTGCCCGCCGTGCCAAAAGTTCATCGTGATTGATATCAGGTCACGTCCCGGCGCTGTAGAACAGCCGGGTATGCCCAGGGGCACGTCCATCTTTCCATCCGGCAAAAGGCGGCGAACATTGATCGGCGCGGGCCATCGCATCCTCGCCGCATCGGCTCCGCCGCAGAGAACCTTACCGCATATGCCCGGTACTGGTTAGGATGGTTTATTAGAAGTTGATTGATTTCTGTATGAATGTATAGAATTACACAGTAGGGCCGCATAGCGATATACAAGTAACTTACAATCCTGTATTATTGTGTTGACGGCCGCTGGAGCCTTATGCTATAGTCTCTACGAGAGGTTAATCTGCGGCCCATCAATCATGTTACTTCACCTTCGGGTTGTAACCTCACGTTTCCCAGGTCCTTGCCGTCAGGATGCACACCCGGCAGAAGGGCGCAGCCGGTACCTGATACGCAAGCCTGGCTTTAGACTCTGTAAACAGCGAGGAAACCGAACGCAGTCGGGAAGGGCGCTCCCGGCAACCAATCTGCTCCGGTGTACCACGCTGCTTACCCTCAGCACACAGGGAGAGCGACCGCCCTATTCAACCTAGCTTCTTGCTCGCGGCGGACTAACGTGTAGCGGGCAAGGTCCTCCATCGCAGTTTCACCGCATCTGTCACCCGTTCAACAGGGGCCAGGGTGCTGGGGCGACCGGCACCCGCAGTGAAAGCGCATAGGCGAGGATACATAAGCATCCCGGCCCGTCCGTTGGCGACGGCGCGCGGTCCAGGATGCCGTCCTGGCAGCACAGTGCTGTGCCCGGCGTGGCGCCGCGCCGGTGGCATGCTGCTGCCCGCCGGCCGGTTAGCCTGGTCGGGCGGTAGGCTTGAACAGGGGCGGATGTTCCCGGCGGAATCGGACTTATTCGCAATCGTAGTTCAAGGGGCGCGGAAACGGGAGAAATCACCATGCGTAAGTTGAACGATCTACGGAAACAGGGCCAGGGGCTGGTTGAGTACGCGCTCATCCTCGTACTTATCGCCATTGTCGTCATCGTCATCCTCGCCGTGCTCGGCGGGGCTGTGAACGACATCTTCTCGACCATCGCCAGCGCCCTCTAGCCGGCCACGCGCGCCGCGAGGCGGGCGGGGTTGCGGTCGGGTGGATCACCTGCTGGATATCCGCCCGACCGCAATCTACGCCACCACCCACAGGGTATGCCATCTATGTTGAGCATCTGTCGGAAACCGAGACACGCAAGCGCCGGTCGTGGCAGACGCGCCCGCCGGGGCACGGCGCTGCTCGAACTGGCGCTCGTCATGCCTATCCTGGCTGCGCTGCTGCTCGGCGTGCTCGATTTCGGGCGCATGTACGCCGAACAACTCGCCGTCACCGCCGCCGCCCGCGAAGGCGCCCGCGCGGCCATGCATGATACCAGCGATACCAATGTCCGCAACGTGGTTACCAACGAGCTAAACGGGGCCGTGGTCCCCAACAGCAGCGGGTCGAGTTGCGGTAACGCCATCTGCATCAATCGCGACACAGCCGGCGGCCAGGTGGTCGTCACAGTCAACTACACGCATAGCTTTTTATTCGGCCTGATTCGCAATGGGAACTTAGCCCTGGCCGCCAGTGCCACGATGCCGTACACAGGCCCATAGTCGGACCATACGAAAGTAAAAATATGACGCTGTCTCGCTTATCGCCACGAGTAACCACTCATCGCCGCGCGCCGGCCCAGTCGATGGTCGAATTCGCCCTCGTCGCCATGGTCCTGTTCCTGATGCTGTTCGGCATCTTTGAGATCTCGCGGCTGGTTTTCACCATCAATTCGGTGAACAACGGCGCGCGCGAAGGCTCGCACTACGCCGCGCTGCATCCCAGCGCGACCGCGAACGATATCAAGCAGGCCATCTCGCCGACCTTGTTCCTCATCAATGTCAACGATGCGTCTAACTTCAACCTGAGCGTGGTGACGGATACCACCTGCACCGCGCCCTGTTCGTATTCGCCGGTGACCGTCCGGATCAGTAACACGTTGCACCTGGCGGTGCCCTTTCCTGGAGTTGGGTCCAGCGTTGTGATTACATCCGCGTCGACAGCGCTGACGGAGAGGTGAGTAGTGCGTATGAGGAGTGCAGCAATTCAATGGAATGGGCGCGTTTTAGGAAGGGACAGACAGTTGTTATCGCGGCGCTGTGCCTGCTGGCTCTTGTGGCCTTCGTCGGCCTCGCCGTGGACGGCGGAAGCACCTTATTGCAGCGGCGCACCATGCAAAACGCCGCCGATGCCGGCGCGCTGGCCGCCATCCAGGTTATGCAGGAAGGCGGCATCGCCGTGACCTGCGTGAACAGTTCGGGCAACGCCACCACCTGCCACCCGACGTACCTCGTCACCAGTCATGATGTCGTCGTGAAGGCGACGCAGTTCGTCACCGCGAACGCCGGCGGCACCATCGGCAGCGCCACCCCGGCGACGCTGGTCGAATATCATCTGATGGCCGGCGCGCCCGGCTGTGCCGGTGGCTGCTACCAGACCGCCGTGGACAGCAGCACGCAAACCGTGCCCGATTGGACGGACGGCGTGCGCGTCACGGCCAGTATCCAAAATCCGACGACGTTTGCCCGCGCCATCAACATCAGCACCGTGCCGGTGAGCGCCCCGGCGGCGGCCCGCGTCTACGCCACCTGCACCGACGCCGCCGACCCCGGCCCCACCCTGCCTTTCACCCGCTTCCGCCCGGCGCTCGAAGAAGAGATGCTGACCAGCGGCAACGACCGGCTGCATCCCTACCGGTTCTGGACATCAACACCCGATTTCAACGGCAGTTGGAAGGATACGCTTTCTTTCCGGCATTATAGCTTCAATAATTATCGCGCCAGCGGCGCCGCAGACTATAACACCCAACTGCTGAGCGGCTTTGATACGCGGCGCGGGCTGCCGTCCGCGGGCGGCGTCGGCCCCAACTATAACAAAACCGGGATGAGCGGCTGTCCGTCGGGCACGAGTAACTGTGCCGACATGGGGCGGCAGAAGGGCGACGCCGACGATCTGTCGCAGGATCTCTCCAACTGGATCTACTGGAACTGGAACGGCACCATCGTGCTCACCAGCACCTGGCCTTCCAGTGCCGGGGTGGGATCGCGCACCGGCGACTGGTCGGAGACCTACAA
>DASSGZ010000390.1:0-6718 GCA_035693165.1 Chloroflexia bacterium
TGTAGGGGCCGGTTTGAAACCGGCCCGTGCCCCAGTTGATCCTCCAAAATCCGACCAAAGATTGAGGTAATACGAAGATCCGAAATATCTGTTTTTTGGTATAATATAGAGCTGTTAACGTAAACGTTAGGGTTTGGCCCCGGCCCCGCAAGCCGCGAACCCGCATGCAAAAGGATGGATTTCTCTTGGCGAAGAAACTGATCTCCTACGGGAGCGCCCTGGCGTGGCCCGCCCGTCGGACCCTGCTCGCGCGCCGCCCGGTTGCGCCGGAAGCACCCGAGCAGGCCCCCGCGGCTGATGCGCCGCTCACCGCGACAGAGCGCAAATCGATCCGCAGCCGGGTCATGAACCTGGCCTGGCCCTCGATTGTCGAGAACTTCATGCAGACCATGATCGGCGTGGTGGACACGGCCCTGGTCGGCCATCTGAGCACCGACGCCCTGGCCGGGGTGGGTGGCGCCCAGCAGATCGCCTGGCTGGTCACGACGCTGCTCTCCGCTGCTGTGATGGGCACCACCGTGCTGGTGGGCCGCGCCGTGGGCGCCGGGCAGCGCCGCGAGGCGCGCATGGCCTTGAAGCAGTCGATCTTGCTGGCCGGGGTGGCCTCGGTGCTGATCGGCGCCATCACCTTCCTCGGCGCCTACCCGTTCATGCGCTGGTTGGGCCTCGACGCGGGCGCGGCGGAACAGGGCACGACGTACTTGCAGATCACCGCGCTGGCGACGCCGTTGCTGGCGGGCATGTTCGTCGGCTCGGCGTCGATGCGCGGCGCGGGCAACACGCGCACGCCCATGTTCGTCACTGGCTTCATCAACGCCGTCAACGCCCTGGCCGCCTGGTGGTTCATCTACGGCTTCGGCCCCATCCCGGCGCTGGGCGTGGCCGGGTCGGCCTGGGCCGCGAACCTGGCCCGGCTCGTGGGCTGCGTCATCCTGGCTTACGTCTTGACCCGCCCGCGCCAGCAGGTCAGCATCCTGGGCCGCACGGGCTGGCGCCCCGATCCCGTGCTGATCAAGCGCATCCTGAACGTCGGCATCCCGACGGCCGTTGAGCAGTTCTTCTTCGCGCTGGGCGTGACGCTCTACGGCGTGATCGTCATCAGCCTGGGCACGCAGGTCTATGCCACCCAGCGCGCCAGCATGATGGTGGTGCAGCTTTCGCTGATGCCCGGCTTCGGCTTCGCCGTGGCCGCCACGACGCTGGTGGCCCAGGGCCTGGGCGCGGGCAAGATCCGCCACGCCGAGGCCAGCGCGCTGTTCGCCATGCGTAGTTGCATCCTGCAAATGTCGGTAGCCGGGCTGGGCTTTGCCGTCTTCGCCGACCCGCTGATGCGCATCTTCACATCCGACGCGCAGGTGGTCGATCTGGGCACCCAGGTGCTGCGCATCATCGCCTTCAACCAGCCGTTCATGGCAATTGCCTCGGTGCTGGCCGGCGGCCTGCGCGGCGCGGGCGACACACGCTTCCCCATGATCACCTCGGCCATCGGCATCTGGCTGGTCCGCCTGCCCATCGGCTGGTTCCTGGGCATCGTGCTCGGCCTGGGGTTGCAGGGCATCTACATGGTCTACGTGGTGGACGCCGCGGCGCGCGCCCTGCTGGTCGGCTGGCGCTGGCGCCAGGGCAAGTGGAAGTCGATGAAGGTCTAGCCGCGCCTGCTCGGATATGCGAATGGCCCGCCATGCAGCGGGCCATTTGGTCTTTCCGAAGTGGCGTGCCCTCGTCAGGAGTGGTCGCGATGGGCGGGGATGGGCGTGTGGCCGCGGAAGCGGGCGTCGCGCCGCCAGGTCAGCGCGCGGTCGTAGACATCCTCGATCCGTTTCACCGCCACGTCCCACGAGCGGTCGCGCACGGCCACCTCACGCAGGCGGCAGCCGAGGGCCGCGCTGCCCTCCGGGTCGCGCAGGGTCGCCAGGATCTTCTGGGCCAGGGCGGGTGCGCTGCCGCGCTTGGCGTAGATGCCCAGCGGCCCCAGGAACTCGCGGCTCACCGGCGTGTCGAAGACAATCGTGGGCAGGCCCATCGCCATGTAGAGCGGGATCTTGCCCGCGCCCTCGGTGTCCGAGAGCTTGGGCGCCACGGCCACATCGCCCATACCCAGCCATTCCGGCGCCTCGGTGTAGGGGATGCGACCGGGGAAGACTACGCGGTGGCTCAGGCCCAGCGATTCGGCCAGGTCCCGGTAGCTGTCCACGCCGGGAAAGCCCATGATCACGAAGCGCGTCTCCGGCTCTTCGGCCAGCACCTGGCGCGCCGCCTGCAGCAGCAGGTCGGTGCCCTGGTAGGGCGCGAGCAAGCCCAGGTAGACCACCACCGGCACGCCGGGCGGGATGCCGAGTTCGGCACGGTGGGCGTCGCTGCGCGCCTGGTCCGCCGGGTTGGTGAAGGGGTGGAAATTGGCCGTGTTCACCGCGTCGACCACCGGGAAGACCCGGCTCTCCGGATAGTGGAACTCGCGGCGCAGGATGCCGGCGGCGTTCTCCGATGAGGTGAGGATGGCGTCGGCCAGGTAGTTAATGCGGCTCTCCATCCAGTGCATGGGCCGGTAAAACGGTCCCTGTTTGCGCAGGAAATGATGATCGACCATCTCGCCGGTCAGGCTGCCCTGATAGTCGAACACCAGCGGCACATGGGCCAACTGGCGAATGGGGTAGCCGAGCAGGGCGCCCTCGTGCATATGGGCATGCACCAGGTCGGGATTGGTCGCGGCGGCAGCGCGCAACACCGTGAGGCCGAGCATGGCGTCGAAATAGATCTTGTGGCGCGAGGACCCGACCTGCACGCCCCGCCGCCACGGCACGTCGATGCTGCGCCGGATCGCCACGTCGCAAACGTTATTGCCCGTATGGTAGGTGCAGACGGTGATCTGATGCCCGCGGGCCTGCAACCCGCGGATTTCTTCGAGGATGCGAATATGGCCGCCATAGTCCGCGAAGAACGACGTCGGCGCAATCATTAAGATACGATACGACAAAAAGGGGCGACCTCCCCGTGTTGTGGCTCCCAGCGGAGCAAGCCTGTACAGCGCCCCAATTATAGGCCCGCCTCCGCGGGGTTGTCAAGCGCGGCCCGCAGCCCAAACACGGTCGGATCAATTTGACAGGCCGGGGCCGATGGCTTATAATCACCAATGGTGCGCCCTCCGGGGCCGCCGGTTTTTCTTGCGCGAAAGCCTTTAGCTGTAATCCCCCGGTTCATTCCCCAGGGACGCTGATCCGGATCGCTAACGGCGGTGGGTCATCCTCGCGCCCGATCTGTCAGGAATCCACGGCGCCAAACGTTCTCGTCTATAAAGGACCACCAATCCCTGACAATATTATCGCGGTTGTGCATCTGAGAGGAGTCTGCTTTGCGTCGCAATAATGCTACATGGGTAGCACTCATCGTCGTGATCGTGGCGATCACCGCTACGATGAACCTCTGGCCCGATGTGCTCAAAACCATCGGCATCAATAGGGATCTCGCGGTGCGCTTGGGCCTGGACCTGCAAGGGGGATCGCAGGTAGTGCTGCAGGCGCGACCCGACCCCACGATCACCGACCAGTCGGTGCTGGCGAGCAACCTGCGCGCCGCCCGCGACGTGGTTGAGGAGCGCGCCGCCGGCAGCGGTGTCTCTGAGCCGCTCGTCCAGGTGCAGGGCAACAACCGCATCCTCGTCGAGTTGCCGGGTGTGAAGAACCCCGACGACGTGGTGAAGACGCTGCGCGAGACCGGCTACCTCGAATGGATCGACGCGGGCGCCAATCCTATCCCCGAAGGCTCCATCGTCACCACCGAGAAAGGCCCGCCGACTCCGGAGCAGATCCGCGCGTACCAGGCGTCGCAGGGCATCACGACCACCGAGACGCTGACCGGCACCAACGCCTTCCAGACCTACAATAACGGTCAGGTCTTCCCGGTCGTCGTCACCGGCGCCGAAATCGACGGCACCAAAGTGAGCACCGGCATCAACTCGCAGAACGGCACGCCGCAGGTCTCCTTCCAACTGAAGGGCCAGGGCCCGGCCAAACTCCAGCAGTATACACAAAGCCACATCGGCCAGTATATGCCGATTGTGCTGGATAAGGTCGTCGTCGCCAGCCCCGTGATCCAGGGCGTGATCCCGAACGGGCAGGGCCAGATCGACCACATGACCGCGTCCGACGCGCAGCGCCTGGCGATCCAGCTCCGCTATGGCGCGCTGCCAGTGGGCCTCGACGTGGTGGCGAACCGCACCGTCGGCCCGACGCTCGGCGCCGAGGGCGTGGACAAAAGCCTCATCGCCGGTATCGTCGGCCTGAGCCTGGTCATGGTGTTCATGCTTCTCTACTATCACCTGCCCGGCTTGCTGGCCGACATCGCGCTGCTCATTTTCGCCTGCATCACCTTCGCCATCTTCCGCGCCGTCCCGGTGACGCTGACGCTGGCCGGGATCGCCGGCTTCATCCTCTCCATAGGCATGGCTGTAGACGCCAACGTGCTGATCTTCGCCCGCCTCAAAGAAGAGTTACGCAGCGGCAAAACGGTGGCCGCCGCCGTGGAGGCCGGCTTCGACCATGCCTGGCCCTCCATCCGCGACTCCAATATGACCACGGTGATCATCACGCTCATCTTGTACTGGTTCGGCAACTTCTTCGGCGCGAGCGTGATCAAAGGGTTCGCCTTGACCCTGCTCATCTCCGTGCTGGTGTCGTTGTTCACCGCGATCACCGTGACGCGGACCCTGTTGCGGCTGGTCGTCTCGACGCGCATGGCGCGCAATCCCTGGTGGTTCGGCGTGGAGAGCTCGCCGCGCCCGACGCTGCCGCCCGAGGGGGGCACGCAACCGGCCCGCTAACTGTGATGGGGGCGGGCGCCGTTCCGGCGGGTCCCGCCCCGCCTGCACCGTTTGATCGCTCGCGGTGGCCCGCCACCGGTCTGCTAGTACAGGAGCTAACCGTTTCATGATCGATCTTGTAGGTAAGCGTTACCTCTTCTTCCTGGTTTCGCTGATTATCATTATTCCCGGCGTGATTTCGCTGTTCCTCTTTGGGCTGAAGCTGGGCATCGACTTCACCGGCGGCACCTACTGGGAAGTCGTGCCCCAGAACGCCGATGTCAACACCAACGAAGTGGCCCAGTTGCTCAAGGACAACGGGCAGAGCGATGTCGCCGTGCAAAAGGCGACCCTCATCGTCGGCAATGTCACCACGCCCACGCTGGTGATGCGCATGCCCAACATTTCGCCCGATGAAAAGGACGCGCTGACCAAGGTGCTGGTGGACCACGGCATCATCTCCGGCACCGAGCAGACAGTCTCAGTGTCGAGCACGGCGCCCGTCACCGCTACGACCACGGCCACGGCCACGACCACGACGACCGCAACCACCGCGCCCGCCATCGAAACCACCACCGTCACCCGCATCGCGCCGGGCGGCGAAATCCAGTTCAACACCGTCGGCCCGACCATCGGGTCCGAAGTGGCGAGCCGCGCGATCCTCTCGGTGCTGGCCGCGTCGCTGGGCATCCTGGCGTATCTCTGGTACGCCTTCCGCCGGGTGCCGAACGCGATCCGCTATGGCGTCTGCGCCGTGATCGCCTTGCTGCATGACGTGCTCGTGGTCGTCGGCATCTTCTCGCTGCTGGGCGAACTGTTCGGCATCGAGATCGACGCTCTGTTCATCACCGCCATGCTGACGGTCATCGGCTTCTCGGTCCACGACACGATTGTGGTGTTCGACCGTATCCGCGAGAACCTGCTCAAGCGGCGCTTCGACAGCTTCGAGAAGGTCGTGAACTACAGCCTGGTGCAGACCCTCACCCGGTCGATCAACACCTCGCTGACGGTCATCTTCACGCTCTCGGCGCTGTTCCTGTTCGGCGGGGTGTCCATCCGCGACTTCGTCCTGGCCCTGCTGATCGGCATCGTCTCCGGGACCTACTCCTCGATCTTCAACGCCAGCATGATGCTGGTGGTCTGGGAGAACAAGGAGTGGCGCAACTGGTTCGGGCGCGGCAAGGCCGCCGACGCGGCCCAGGCGCGCACCGCGTAATCCCGCCACCCGCTCATAACAAAACGGGCCGCCCGGAAACTGCCGGGCGGCCCGTGGCTTTGCCTGGTCGTCCGTCACGGTAATTCGGATGGGCGGCAGGCCGGTTTGAAACCGGCCCCTACACCGTACATCACCGTATCGGACTACTAGCCGGCCACCGGGATTTTGTGGTGTAGGGGCCGGTTTCAAACCGGCCCGCGGAGAATGACCGTGCGCTAATCCAGGTTGCGGATGCCGGGGTGGGCGAGGCCGATCAGCACCAGCAGGCAGGTCAGCGCGCCGCCCGTGATGAACACCAGTGCCGGGCCGAGCAGGTCGGTGGCCCACCCGGCGATGCCGTAGCCAATGGGCAGCAGGGCGAACGAGCCGAGCATGTCGATGCTCGCTACCCGGCCCAGCAGGGCGCGCGGCACGAGCTCCTGCAGGGTGTTGGTCCAGATCAGGCCGAAAACCGTGACCGCGGCGCCGTTCACCAGGATGACCCCGGCCACCGCCGGCAGGGGCACCGGCAGGCCGAGCATGAGCGTGCTCAGGCCGCCCGCCAGCAGGCCAAGATAGGCCAGCAGGCCGCGCCGCCGGATGCGCCGCGCCCGGCCCAGCCAGATGGCGCTCAGCACCGCGCCCACCGAGGTCATCGAGTAGAGCAGGCCCAGCACCCCAACATCGGAATGCAGGCTGTCTTTCACCAGGAAGGGCAGGGCGACGGC
>DASSGZ010000391.1:0-4316 GCA_035693165.1 Chloroflexia bacterium
TGTGCGCCTGGGCTACCTGCTGCAAGGTTTGCCCCGGCGCCACGTTGACGGTCGGCGGGCCGGCAGGCACCGGCGTATTGGCCGGCGGGGCCGGGACAGGGGTGTTGGCCGGCGGCGCGGGGACGGGGGTGTTGGACGGAGCGGCGGGCACCGGCGTGCTTGGCGGTGGGGCGGGCGCCGTGGTGGCGGGCGGTGCCTCGGTAGAGGCAGGCGCGGTCGTCGCCGGCGGCGGGGCGGGCGGGGTGACGGTGGCGCCGCCGGTAGAGGCAACGAGCGTGGCGGTGGGCGCGCCGTTCCCGAAATCCGGGCCCGCAGCGGTCGGGGTCGTGGCGCCGGCCGCGACGGTCGGGACGCTGGTGGGATTGGCCGCGGGCAGGGGGGAGGATAATTGCCCCCAGCCGAGAACCGCGACCGCGCCGATGATCAGCAGCACGGCGATCACGACCGGTATGGCGAACTGCACCCGTTGTGTATCTCGATCCACAAAGATCCTCCTGAGGGCTGCAATCAATTTCTCGCCGGGGCCCCGGCGGCGCGCATAGGCGGCCCACTCCACCTCGGGCGGCGCGCCGCCGTTGGCGCCGGGCATCTCCGGGGCCGGCCCGTCCACCGGCTCCATGCGCGGCACCTGCGCCATGTCATACAGTTCGCGCTGGAAGGCTTGCTGCCACTCCAGGCGCCGCTCCGGCGGTTTGAACTCGCCGGAACTCAAGGATGGCGTGATCGTCAGCGCCTCGGGCACGGCTTCGGCGGCCACGGCGGCGCTGATCTGTTCGATGCCGTGGCGCGCGACCGGGTTGTCCGGATTGATCGCCAGGACCGCGGCCAGGCAAAACAGCGCATCGCGGGGTTGGGGCGCCGTGCTCGCCCGCCAGAGCCAGGCTTGCTCATTGTCCGGGTCGGCCTGGGTCGCGGCGTAAAAATAGTAATACGCTGTGCGCTGCTTGTTGGCCCGTGCGGCCGCGATGCCCCGTTCTATGGCGTGCTGGGCGTCCATCAAATAATCCTACACCTTGTCCCTGGCGTTAAGATACCACGTTTAGGATGGCGATGCAAGCAGCGCTTCCGCCATCTTAAACGGAGCACCGGGGGAAAGGTTGTTGCGCGGCACCGGGCAGATCGCGCGACCGGGCACGCATTGACGCTCTGCGGAACGGGCGGTATAATGCGCGCAGGGCCACCCGGTTGGTGCGTGGCTCGCGTGGGGAAGGGGTGGACATGCCCGAGCAGATCGATCTAGCCGAGTTTGCCCGGCGTGCGCAGGACCTGGTGCGGCGCGTGGCCGAGGAAGGGCGCGCCATCACCGTGCAGCACGAAGGGGGCCGCCCGGCGGCGGTGCTCATCTCGGCGGCGGAATACCAGACCTGGCAGCGGCTCAAGGGCCAGCGGCAGGCGCGCTTCCGTCGCGACCTGGAGACGATCCACCGCGCCGCCGACGAGGCCACACTGGTCAACGGCTTCAGCGAAGACCAGGCGCGCGACCTCGCCAAGCAGGCCCAGCAGGAAGGGCGGGGCCGCATCCTGGCGGCGGAAGCGGCGGTGCGCGGCGTGGGCATCTTCCTGCCCCATTTCGCCGACGAGTCCACTCCCGGCGCCCCGGAGCTTGGCCCCGGTGGCGTGCCGCGCATGATGCTCGACGCCCACCAGTTGCTCACTTACCTGGTCGGCGGCGGCAAGGAGCTGCGCCCCATGCTCGACGCCTGGGCCGAGGGGCGGCTGGAGGTGCTGGTGCCGCGCTTCCTGCTGCTCGACCTGCGTGGCGGGCTGGACGCCCTGGCCGACCAGGGGCGGCTGGACCCGGAAGCCGGCGAGTGCCTGCTGGAACTGCTGGCCCGCGAGGGTGAGCCGGTGGCCGATCCGTTGCTGCCCGCCGGGTTCTTGCCCGGCTGGCGTGGTCGCTTCAATTAGCGGGGATTCACCCGTGGACGATGAATACCTGATCAGCGCCCCCCGGCAGCTAAAAGCGGTGAGCAACCCGCTGCGCATGCGCATGCTGGAGCAGCTCATCGACCAGCCGCGCACGGCCACGCAACTGGGCGCCGTGCTCGACATGGCGCCCTCGCGCGCGCATTACCACGTGAAGCAACTCGAAGCGGCGGGCCTGTGTCGCATGGTCGAGCAGCGCGAACACGCGGGCATCCTCGAGAAGTATTACCGCGCGGTGGCCGGGCGCTTCCGCCTCGCCGGCACGCTGACCACCGGGCCGGGCGAAGCCGATCCCGTGGACGCCGAGGTGGAAGAAGCCGTGCGCGGCTACGTGCGCCGGCTGCAACACGGCGCGGGCAGCGCGGGCCAGGAGCAAATGGTCTGGCAGGAGCTGACGCTGCGCCTCTCGCCGCAGCGCTACGAACGGATGCTGGCCCGCCTGCGCGCCCTGCTGCTGGAGTTCGACAGCGACAGCCGCGATGACCGGCCCGGCCTGCACACCTACCGGCTGCTGGTGGTCGCCTATCCGGAAGACCCGCCCGCCGCCCCGCCCGGTCCGCCCATCGTCCCCGATTGAGCCGGCGCGCCACCCGCAAAAAACTCCGGCCCCAACAGGGCCGGAGTTTCGCTTTGCGTCGCCGGTTGCAGAATTTGGACGGAGCGCGGGCCGGTTTCAAACCGGCCCCTACACCGTAAACGACCGGCGCCGGCTGCTAGCGGTCGACCTTCGGCGGATCGACGACTTCGATGTTGTCCTTGCCGCCGTAGAAGTCCCACCAGGGTTTGGCTCCGCGCGCCAGTACCTCGTTGAGCATCTGGATGTTCTGTACGCCGCGGTCTTGCAGCCAGGCGCGTAGCCCGGCGCCGCCGCCCTTGCCGTACGCCGGGATGCCGTCCTGCCAGGTGGCGCGCCCGCAGAGCACGCCGGAGAACGGGGTGCCCGCCTCCGCGGCCAGTTCCAGCGTCTCGCGGAAGACCTCGTCGGTGACGCCCGCGCTCAGGTAGATGAAGGGCAGGCCCGACGCGGCGGCGGCCTCGCGGAAGTAGCGCTTGGCTTCCTCGCGCGTGTAGGCCACCTGGCCGTCGGTGTTGGCGCTGGTGCCCTCAACATAGCGGATGTTCACCGGCACCTCGACCTTCAGCACGTCGATCCCGAAGCGCGGCTGCGAGAAGACCTCCATGTACTTGCGCACCTTGGCCGGTTTCACCCTGGCGAACTCGAAGCTCTTCTCGTCGCCCACGGTGTCGCTATAGGCCAGTGGCTCCAGGAAGAAGGGGATATCGTTGGCGCGGCACTCGGCGCCTACGCGCTCGATAAAGGCTTCCTTGATGCGGTTGATCGCCGGGTCGTCGTCGGGATCGTAGTAGAGCAGGATCTTGATCGCGTCGGCCCCGGCTTCGGCCAGGCGCAGCACCGACCAGTCGGGCAGCAGGTCGGGCAGGCGGCCCTGGACGGTGGCATCGTAGCCCGTTTTCTCATAGGCCAGCAGGACGCCGGTGCCCGGCGCACGATGCTCCAGCGCGGGCAGGCCATATTCGGGGTCCATGAGGATCGCCGTGGCATAGGGCGTCAGCACTTCGGTGACAATCGATTTAAACTCGGTCAGATCGGCGTCGGTGGCCGGGCTGCCCTTGGCTTTGGTGATCGCTTTTTGCAGCGAGCCACGCTGATCCATGGCCGCGGCGGCGATCACCCCGTTGTCCCCGGCGATCTGGTTGATGCCGTTGAACTTGCCGCGCGTCATGCGCACTGTCGTCCGCGTTTTTGTGTCAGCCATGTAGGTTATCTGACCTCCTTCTGTACTGAGACGGCGTTGTCTCCTTGCCTTATTATACTAACGGTTTCCTATTTCCCAGCAGCGTAATTATCCAGACCGGTATGGTGCGATACCCGCTACCGGGGCGCACGGATCTTCCCCAAACAGCAAAACCTGCTCATCATCCGTCATTATCGCGCCAGACGGTTGCAAACCGCGTATATGCCGGTTGCTAACGCGTGACAATCGGCCCGCGGGCGCGCTAATAGCCGCCGCGGACGGCGTGTTCCGCGGCTTCCGCCAGCGGTCGCACGAGTTCGACCACTTCTCCCTTGTTGGCGTGGCGGTGGAGGGCCGCCTTGGAAAAGACCACCTGCCCATCCACGGTCACTTCAAAGCGACCATCGCGCGACGGGATCAGCGTCAGGGCCGCGATCACCTGCTCAAAATGCATTAAAAGTTCGTCCGCCACACGGACGGCTCGCGCGCCATAGTTTCAAACCTGGCAATATTCGATCTCGATTTTCATGATCCTGTTCCTATCCGATACAGCGGGCGGGCCCCGCCCACCCTGCCGTGCGCAGTATAGCACCACCGCTCCGCATCAGCAATCTATATGCCGGGGTGCGCGCC
>DASSGZ010000392.1:0-2137 GCA_035693165.1 Chloroflexia bacterium
GGGGCCGGCGATGCGCCCATCGGCGCCGGTGGCCGTGGTGCCCGCGACGTGGACGATGTTGCCCACGCGCACGGCGCGCGAGTAGCCGACGATCGGTTCCCAGGGGCTGTTGCCGCTGATATTCTGCCGCATATCTGCACTTCTCCTCTATTCACCCGCGCCGGGCGCGATACGGTGGGTGGCCGGGCGGCTCTCCGCCAATAGCGCCGCCGTAGCGGGCGGCGCTGTGCCCCGGAGGGGGGCACGGCCCGGCGCGGGCGGTTCCGCCGCAGGCAGCCCGGTCCGGTCACGCAGGGCGGCGCCCAGGCGGGCCGGGTCGTCGGCGGCCAGGTAGAGCACGCGGGCGGGCGCCGCCGCTTTGATCAGGCCCTGCAGCACGACCGGCTCATGCAGCCGCAGGGTCAGGTCGGTGCGCCCGCCCGCCGCCAGGTAGGCGGCGCCGCGCTGGGGCACGACGCGCAGGCCCTCCTGCCCACCGGGCGCTTTGGCCCGCTCCACGACCACGTCCGCGATCTGCGCGTAGGGCACGAAGCCGTCGGCCAGCAGCCCGTAATGCAGCCGGATGCCGTCCGCTTCGAGCCTGTAGGGCAGGACTTGCAGCGAGGCATACAGGCCCACCACCCAGAGAGTCATGTAGATAGTGGCGAGGAACAGGACCCAGCGCAGCCACGGCCACGGGATCAGGAACTCGTAGGCCAGCGTCTCGACGGGCACGACCATGACCACGAAGGCCAGCATGGTGCCCATCATCGAGCGCTTGCTGTAGCGAAACTCATCGGCGGCCAGGGGCCGGCGGCGCAAGGCCCAGCGATACAGGCAGATCCAGATGCGCGGCTCCAGCGCGACGAAGCGGGCCACCGGGCGCGGCAGCAGCACGCTCAGCCCCTCGATGACCGCGGCTTCGACGTTCAGGCCCGCCGCCCGGTTGCGCCGGTAGTCGCGCACCATCAGCGCGATCTCGCCCGCGACGACGAGCAGCAGCAGCCCTTCGACGGCCCCGCCCACCAGCAGCGCGGTGCTCACGTCGAGCACGTTACCCCAAACCAGGGCGATCTCCGCCACGATCAGGGCGGGCAGGAACCATTTCAGCATCCGTTTCATGGCCGCGCTGCTCCTTTACGCTAAAATGCCCGTTTGCGGAACACCGCCAGCGCGCCCGCCACCGGGAGGATGGCCGTCACCAGGCAGATCACGAACTCTTTGGCCGGGAAAGCCGTGCCCAGGAAGCCCGACAGGCTGGCCCAGTAGCCCGGCAGGCTCCACTCGGCCCAGCCCGGCAGGAACGCACCGACCACGCCGGGCAGGCCGATCACGACGGCGACCAGGATCGCCAGCCCCGCCGGGCGCAGCACGTCGTCGAACAGGGTGGAGAAGAGCAGCGCGACCCCCAGGATCGACAGCGTGCCCAGCCACAGCAGCACCGTGGCGAGCAGGATGCGGTCGACCGGCACGCTCTGGCCCAGGATCACCGCCGTCAGCAGCATGACCAGGCTGCCGAGCAGGGCGACGCCCAGCAAGATCGCGGCGTTCACCACGTACTTGGTGATCAGCACACGCTCCCGGCTCACGGGCTTGCTCAACAGGAAGTAGATCGTGCCCTTGCCCACCTCCCCGGCGATGAGGCCCGCGCCGAGGAAGGCGGCCAGCCCGCCGAGCAGCAGCGGCCCATTCTTCGGGAACCACTGGCCCCAGGCGTACAGACCAAAGTTGGCGACCGACAGTTGCAGATCGTTCTTGACGGCCTCCGGTAGCGCCGCGCTGCTGGGATTGGTTGCGAGATCGCGGATGACGCTATACAGGACAGCCAGGCCCGCCACTACCAGCACCGTGAGTGCCCCGCCGATAATCAGCTTCCAGCGGGCGTCGATCAGTTCTTTAGCGACCATCGGTGCCCTCCCTCATGTATTCAAGGAAGAGGTCTTCCAGGTTCAGATTGACGCTGTCCAGGTCGCGCACGGGATAGGGGCGCGCTTGCAACTGCGCCGCCAGGGCGTCCACGTCGCCGCGGGCGATCACCCGCACTCCGCGCCCCTCCTGCTCGACGCGCGCCACGCCGGGCAGCGCCCGCAGGGCGGCGATCTCGGCGGGGGGCGGCACCTCGGCGTAGGTTAGCTTGAGCACGCGCTGAGTCTGCTTC
>DASSGZ010000393.1:0-2972 GCA_035693165.1 Chloroflexia bacterium
ATTCCATTCGCCCACCTGGCAGGGCACGGGCGTCGCGGTCGCCGTGCTCGTCGGGGTCGTCATGGCGGGGGTGGTGGTCGTGAGCGGGGCACGCGCGCCCAGGGCGCCGAGCGGCGCATGGGAGGCCGCGAGGGCCGGGGCACCCGCTTGAGCATGGGCGGGGGTGTTGGGCGATCCGCCCAACAGAAGTATGGCGAACAGGACGAGGCTGATCACGGCGACGAGACCAAGACGCGGTTGCATATGTTCTCCCAGGACAGCGACCAGGGTGCCCATCTGCACCCGGTGACGTGCCGGCGGAAGCGACGGAAAGAGCGCCCGGTTCAATCCCGCGCGGGCCGGCACGATACCCGCGCGGAATGTTCGGAGAAACACTGCTGATTATAGCAGAAAACTCGCAGCCTGTACATACAGGTGCTGTCCGGAGGGCGAATTTCGTTTCCCGCGTGGGAAAATCCCGTTCCACTATAAAGAGCAAGCGCGCCCCGAGCAGCGCCGCCGGGCGCTCACTGCCGGCGCGGGCGTGCCCCGCGCGGCTACCGGGCTTGACAAGCAGGCCGCGTTTGCGGGACAATGGGATCTACCTGAGCGTTGTGGCTCGGCGTAACTTCGCATCAGCAACGTGGCCGCGGGCGGCCAGGAGGATAACGGCAATGACAACCACGCTGGATCGCGCACCGGTGACGGTGGAGGTTCACCCGCGCAACCCCGGCACCCCCCTCGACCTGGGCGCCGTGCAGGCGGTGCGCGTGAACCGCAGCGCCGTCGAGCGCCGGGCGGCGACGATGGGCACGCGCCGCACCGTGAAGAAGAACTGGCAGGCGGCCTGGCTGCTGCGCGCCATCACCTGCATCGACCTGACCACGCTGGCCGGCGACGACACGCCGGGCAACGTGCGCCGGCTCTGCGCCAAGGCCCGCCAACCCGTGCGTCAGGATGTGCTGGAGGCGCTGGGCGTGGGCAACCTGCATCTCACCGTGGGCGCGGTCTGTGTCTATCACAACCTGGTGCCGGTGGCGGTGGAAGCGCTGGCCGGGTCCGGCATCCCGGTGGCCGCCGTGTCCACCGGCTTCCCCGCCGGGCAGACCCCGCTGCACTTGAAGATCGAGGAGATCAAGGAGTCGGTCGCGGCAGGCGCGAAGGAGATCGATATTGTCATCTCCCGCGCCCATGTGCTGACCGGCAACTGGAGCGCGCTCTACGACGAGGTGGCCGCCTTCCGCGAAGCCTGCGGTCCCGCGCACATGAAGACCATCCTCGCCACGGGCGAACTGGCGACGCTGCGCCAGGTGGGCCAGGCCAGTGTGGTCTGCATGCAGGCCGGCGCCGACTTCATCAAGACATCCACCGGCAAGGAGTCGGTCAACGCCGTGTTGCCCGTGGGCCTGGTCATGGTGCGCGCCATCCGCGACTATTTCGAGCAGACCGGCCACCGAGTCGGCTTCAAGCCCGCCGGGGGCATCCGCACGGCCAAGGAGTCGCTCGAATGGCTGATCCTGATGAAGGAAGAGTTGGGTGACGAGTGGCTGCGCCCGGCCCTGTTCCGCCTGGGCGCCAGCAGCCTGCTGGGCGACATCGAGCGCCAACTGTCACACCACGTCACCGGCCACTACGCGGCGGCGCATCACAACCCGCTAGCGTAGCGGCAAGGTCGCGCCGGAGGGAGCCGGTTTGAAACCGGCCCCCAGGTGAGATGGAGTCCATGAACATGGCCGCCAAGAACACGAGCATGGACATCAACGAACTGCTGCGCGCCAAGCGCGAGGACATCCTGCGCACGGCGGCCCGGCACGGAGCCTCCAATGTGCGCGTGTTCGGCTCTGTCGCCCGCGGCGAAGCCGGACCGGCCAGCGACATCGACTTCTTGGTGGAACTGGCACCGGATCGTAGCCTACTGGATCAAGTTGCCCTGCTTCAGGATCTGGAGGATCTGCTCGGGCGCCGGGTGGACGTGGTAGAACCAGAAGGATTGCACTGGTACATCCGCGACCGGGTACTCAAAGAGGCCGTGCCGCTGTGAGCGCGTGTGTAAGCTAGCTGCCCTACTTGGAGATCAAACTATGAGCCTCGCCATTGACACCGAACCCGTCCCCTTGGCAGCCAACCAGGATGGTGTGGTCCGGGTGGGCGGAACACGGGTCACGCTCGATACGGTGGTCGCCGCCTTCGAGGAAGGCGCGACAGCGGAGGAAATTGTCCAACAATATCCCGCGCTCAAGCTGCCGGATGTCTATTTGGTAATTGGCTATTACCTGCGCCACCGAGCTGAAGTCGAAGCTTATTTACAACAGCGGCAAGAACTGGCAGATCGCATATACGAAGAGAATAAGAAACGTCTTGACCCCGACGGGTTACGGGATCGTCTGCTGGCACGTCGCGCCGAACGCAAGGTCTGAGCTATGCTCAGGCTAGCAGCCGACGAGAATTTTAACAATGTCATTGTCCGCGGTGTGCTAAGGCGCAACGCGGAGATTGATATCGTCAGAGTTCAGGATGTAGGTCCAGCGGGCGCTGATGACCCAACCGTGCTGGAGTGGACCGCACAAGAAGGACGGATCTTACTGACACACGATAGAGCCACAATCACAAAATATGCTTATGAGCGAGTCCATGACGGGTTGCCTATGCCCGGTGTCATAGAAGTAAGCCGCGCAGTTCCGATTGCCACGGCTATTGATGACATCTTGCTAATAGCGGAATGTAGTGAAGCAAATGAGTGGGAAGGGCAAATACACTACCTGCCCTTATGAGTACAAGACGAGGAGGCATCCATGCCTGCAATCGCGGAGATTTTTGAGACGATGGAGTATGGCCCGGCGCCCGAGGCTCCCGACCCGGCGCTGGCCTGGCTCGACGCGCGCGGGCGCGAACTGAAGCTGTTCATCAACGGCGAGTGGGTGGCGCCGCAGAGCGGGCAGTATATCGAGACGATCAGCCCGGCCACCAACAAGCCGCTGGCCCGCGTGGCCGCC
>DASSGZ010000394.1:0-6074 GCA_035693165.1 Chloroflexia bacterium
GCCACCGCGCCGCGCTCACGCCGGAGGGCGCGAACCTGATCGAGACCGCCCGGCGCCTGCTCGTGCTGGCCGACCAGGCCGAGCAAGGGTTGATGGGCCAGAAGGGCGTGCTCAGCGGGGCGCTGCGGCTGGCGACCGCCACCTCGGCGGGCGGGCCGCTGCTGGGCGAGCGCATGGGCGCGTTCGCCGGCAGCCACCCGGCCCTGCGCCTGAGCCTGGTGGCCCGCTACCCCGCCGCCGTGCTCGACGGCTTGCGCGAGGGCGAGTTCGATACCGGCTTCCTGGCCACCCCGCTGCCCGCGCCCCGGCTGCACTACCTGCCCCTCGCCGCCGACGAGTGGCTGCTGCTGGCGCCGCCCGGCCACGCCTGGACCGGCCCGCCCCCGCCCGACGGCGTGGACCCGCCGCCCGCCGCCGCCCCGCCGGTCAGGCGCAAGCGGGGCCGCCCGCCCGCGCGCCGCCCGGACCCGGCGCCGCCGCTGCCCACCGTGGCCCTGGCCGCCCTGCGCGACCAGCCCCTGGTGCTGGAAAGCGCCGATGCGCCGTTGGGCGCCCAGGCCCGGCGCGAATTGCGCGACCTGCTGGAAGAGCGCGACGTGCCCTGGGCCGGCCTGCGGCCCGTGCTCGAACTCGGCAGCCCGCTGCAGGTGGTGCGCGCGGTCGAGGCCGGCGCGGGCGTGGCCCTGCTGCCCGCCGCCGAGCTCGCCGGCTACACCGGCCCGGCGGCGCGCGTCCGCCCCGACGGCCGCCCGCTGACCCGCATCCTCTTCGCCGTGCGCGACAGCCGCACCCCGCTGTCGCCCGTGCTCACCGCCTGGTGGGACTTCCTCACCACGCACAGCGCCGGCCCCGAACCGGCGGGCTAAGCTGCTGCAGTCTGCCGCCCGGTTTTCAGGAGGATACATGCCGCGGCTAGTGGATCTAATAAACGGAGGCGATTACCGGGTAGCGCCCGAACTGTCCAAAGAGGCATACCGCCTGTTATGGATCGTGGACTACTACGATGTTCCCATTAGCGGTGGTGTGGAGTACCAAGGTCGGCTGCACTGGTTTCAGATGTGGAACGCGGCAGTGCGGTACGAGACCGAGTCATTCGCCCCGATCTACCTGGTGGTCCAGCTCGCTAACCAGCAGGCAGCGGAAGAGACTCATCGGCACAACTTGTTCACGCAGATGGTCACGAACGGTTGGGATTACGATGCTACAAGCACGCGTATCGATTATCTCCCGGACAAGGTGGTGAACGCAAGCGCCGAGGCCGCCGGGCAGTTTTATCGTCTGCAGAAGGTCCAGCCACCCCTTGACCTGAGCAATAATGAGGTCGTCGGTTGGTTCCAGGGCTGGATCGGCGGGAACCCACAGGGCACGTGAGATAGCGAATGGAGTATCAGCTACTCTTCGATGCCTCCAGGCAGGGCTATGCCTGGTGGATGCCGGCTCTGGGACTGGGGCTGCTGGCATTCGAGCTACTGCTGTGGAAGCAACGCCGGCAAATCCCCTTCAGGCGAGAACTCGTCTTCGTGTTCCTCGTCTTCAGTATTCTATTCACGGCCTCCTTGACGATTGCCGCCTTTACGGGAAGCTATGGCTACTATACGAAAGTCCAAAACAGGATCAGCGCAGGGCAATATCAGATAACAGAAGGGCCAATCACCAACTTTCAGCCGGGCGGGGTAGACGGCAGCAAAGTAGAGAGCTTTGCCGTGAACAACGTCACCTTTCGCTACAACGCGGCGGACGCCGGTAATCCCGGCTTCAAGAGCGAGAGCGGATTGGGCGGGCCGCTGAACAATGGCCTATATGTGAGAGTTGCTTACTTCTACGATCCTGAACGGGATCAGAACATTATCCTAAAACTGGAGGTCCGCAAGTAAAAGGGAATCGCCGATTGCCGGCAGGCTCAGGTGAAGGTTGGTCATAGGGGCCAATTACGCTTGCGCCCTCGCGCTTTTTGCGGTACACTGGCGGCACAATCCACCGCGCCCCGCGCGCCGCCCGCAGGAGAGGAACCCGTCATGGACATGCACGCCGTCTACGACTACATCGAGGCCCATCAGAGCGAGGCGCTGGACGAACTGCGCGCCTTTTGCGCCCAGCCCAGCGTATCCGCCGACGGCCGCGGCCTCGCCGAGATGGCCGCGCTCTGCGTCGCCGCCCTGGAACGGCGCGGCTTCCAGGTCGAACTGGTGCCCCAGGAGGGCGGCTACCCCATCGTCTACGCCGAATCGACCGACGCCACCCCCGACACCGCGCCCACGCTGCTCATCTACAACCACTACGACGTGCAGCCCGAAGGCGACCCCGCCCTCTGGACCTGCCCGCCCTTCGACCTGACGATTCGCGACGGCAAGATCCTCGCCCGCGGCGTGGCCGACACCAAGGGCAACATCGTCTCGCGGCTGGCGGCCATCGACGCCCTGCGCGCCGTGCGCGGCACCCTGCCCATCAAGATCAAGTGGATCATCGAGGGCGAGGAGGAGACCGGCAGCGCCAGCCTCGACCAGTTCCTGCTCGAATACCGCGAACGGCTGGCCGCCGACGGCTGCCTGTGGGAGTTCGGCAGCTTCCACTGGGACGGCACGCCCCAGATTATGCTCGGCATGAAGGGCATGGTCACGGTCGAGTTGAGCGTGACCGGGCCGAACCGCGACCTGCACTCGTCCATGGCCGCCTATGTCGCCAGCCCCACCTGGCGGCTCATCTGGGCGCTGGCGACGCTCAAGGACGAAAACGAGTATGTGCTGATCGACGGCTTCTACGACGACATGCGCCCGCCCACCGCCACCGACCTGGCCCTGGTCAAGGCGCTGCCCGACGACACCGCCACGCGCCTGGAGAGCCTGGGCCTCGAACAGTTCGCCGTGGGCCTGCGCGACTACCACCTGCGCATCGCCGAGTGCTTCTCGCCCACCTGCAACGTCGAGGGCCTCTGGTCGGGCTACACCGGCCCCGGCTCGAAGACCATTCTGCCGCAGGAGGCCCGCGCCAAGCTCGATTTCCGCCTGGTGCCCGACCAGAACCCCGACGAGATCGTCAAGCGCCTGCGCGAGCACCTGGACGAAAAGGGCTTCGGCGACGTGGTGATCAGCCAGTTGGACGCCAACCTCTACCCGGCGCGGGTCGACCCGGCCAGCCCCTTCGTGGTCCTGGCGATGACCGTGGCCGCCGAACTGAGCGGGCGCCGGCCCTATGTCTACCCGTCGTCGCCTGCCTCCGGCCCGATGTACTCGTTCAGCCAGGGCCTGGGCCTGCCGGTGGTGGCGATGGGCTGCGGCTATCCCGGCTCGGCCGCCCACGCCCCCGACGAAAATATCCGCCTGGACGACTTCCGCCAGGGCACGCGCGAGATGGCGCTGCTGTTCCAGCGCATGGCCGGGTTTGACTTCGCGGCGGCGGCCCGGCTCGACGCGGCGTTCGAGGCGCGCAAGAAGGCCGCCGTGGTGCCCGGCGTGGCTCCCGAACTGGCCGACCCCTTCTCCACGCTCGATACCGGCCTGGAACCCATCGACATGGACGCCATTGCCGCCGAGATGGCCCGCGAGTCGCCGGCCCCCGCCGAAGAGCCCGCGCCCGCCAGGTCCTCCAAGCGGCGCAGCCGCGATAAATAGCGCGTGCCGGCCTGCGCCGTCGTCATCGTCAACTGGAACGGCGCCCGCCACCTGCCGGGCTGCCTCGCCGCGCTCGCCGCGCAGACCTACCGCGATTTCGCCGTCTGGGTCGTGGACAACGGCTCGACCGACGAGTCGCGCCCGCTGCTGGCGCGCGCCGCCGAAGGCGAGTGGCCGGTTGTCAGTGGTCAGCGGTCAGTGGCCGGTGGTGAGCCGTCAGCCGTCAGCCGTCAGGCAGCGGGTGCGGAGTGGGTGCCGGCGCTGCGGTTGCTGGTGAATGCGGGTAACGTGGGCTTTGCGGCGGGCAATAACCAGGCGTTCCGCGCCGCCCTGGCCGACCCCACCGTGCGCTACCTCGTCCCGCTGAACAACGACACCGTGGCCGACCCCGCCTGGCTGGGCACGCTCGTCGCCACGGCCCAGGCCGACCCGCGCCTCGGCAGCGTCGCCAGCACCATGCTCTTCGCCTCCCGCCCGGATCGCGTCGCCTCCGCGGGCATCAGCGTGCACCGCGACGGGTTGGCGCTCGATGTGGGCGTGGGCTGGGACGCCGCCCGGCTGCCCGCCCGCCCGCAGCCCGTCTTCGGCGCCAGCGCGGGGGCGGCGCTCTACCGGCGCGCCCTGCTGGCCGACATCGGCCTGTTCGCCGAGAGCTTCTTCAGCTACCTGGAAGACGCCGACCTGGCCTGGCGGGCGCGGCTGCGCGGCTGGCGGGCGGTCTGGGCGCCGCAGGCCCGCGTGCTGCACGCCGTCTCGGCCACCGGCGGCCAGGGCTCGCCGTTCAAGAACTACCACCTGGCGCGCAACCGCGTCTGGTGCATCGCCCGCAACCTGCCCGGCCCGCTGCTGGCCCGCGACTGGCCCTACATCCTGCGCTACGACACCCTGGCCGTCCTCTACGGCCTGGCCCGCCACGACCCGGCCCTCATCCAGGGCCGCCTCGCCGGCCTCCAGGCCCTGCCCCAGGTCCTCGCCCAGCGCCGCGCCATCCAGGCCCGCCGCACCGTCCCGATCGCCCAGATCGCCCACTGGCTGGCCCCGGCCCCCGGCCTCCACGCCGCCCTGGCGGCCCGGCGGGATGTGGATGCGCTGCTGGCGGAGGCCGGCTAGTAGTCGACCACGGACATTTTGACTTGGGGTGTGCGTCACACTTTTGCACCCGCTCGGCGGCATCGGGGAAGGCGACCAACCTAACCCCCCTGCCCCCCTTCCCGCCGCGGGAAGGGGGAATGACCGCCGCGCGGGAACGTCACTCCCCTCCCCGCGGCGGGGCGGGGTTTACCCCAGCCGGGGGAGAGGTTGGTCGCTCACCCCGATGCAAAACGATGACGCGCACCCTTTGACTTGTAGGGGCCGGTTTCAAACCGGCCGGTCGCCCATCAGAATCAGTTAGGAGTCCGGAATGATGGCCCGAATAGCAAAGATAGCCCACGTGACACGTACGCAGGCCGTGTGGACTCTGCGGATTGCCGGGGGTGCCTGGCTGAGCGCCACCATCGCATCCATCGTCCTCGGCGGGCAAGAGGTGCTTACTGCCGTAATCAACGGGTCGCCGGTGGGGTTTGTGTTTGGCACTTTTACCCTTGTATGGTTGGCGCCCCATCATCGCCGGGATGTGGTATGAGCCGACGCGATCGCTCCAGCGTGGTGGACGGGCGCCGGGCTGATGTTTGACGACGGGCTGCTGGCCGCCGTTATGCCGACGTTCTACGGCTATGGCGACTACCGGGGTCGGTACACAGCCCCTATCGCGCCGAGAAGCAGGTTTAATTCGTAGCGGCGCGATTGATCGCGCAGCGCTGCGTAGCACATCGCGCCTGCCTCCTTACCGGGATCTCCAGGGTGGGCGCTGCATTGCATAGGGGATACCGATAATGCGCAAGTTTCAATATTATGCTGATCCCGACGAAGTGCGTCGGTTTTTGGAGCAATCGGGATTCAAGATCGATGCAGCATATGGCCGCTACGAGACCGAACCCATCGGCGTTACCGTGCGCGGCACCACCGTTCGCTTGGACTATGATCTGGTAATGGATGGGCACATTGTGGCGTTTGGGATGATTTCGATGCTTAACACACCCATGACCACGGGCGGAGATTCGCAAATGGCGGCCGCTAGCACGAAGCTATATGAGAAACTCTATCGGCGGTTTCGTACTCCGCGCAAATGAGCTTGTTCCGCTAAATTTCCCGCCATCGCCGCCTGCAACTCGCCCGCCTCGCCCTGCGTAGCTTAAATGCACCCGGCTCGTGACGGGAGCCGGGGCCGCCTCGCCGCGACCGGAATATCGGCGGGACGCCGGGAACGCCCGGACAACGCATCCCTCGCGTCTTCGCGGTGAAATTCGGAACGGCGGGGGCCACCGGGCGCCGCCTTGACAAGCCGGGCACCCGCCGACTACAATCAGGGGACATCCCGTGACGACGACCACGCGACCGGCCCCGCGCGGGGGCCAGGGGCCACGG
>DASSGZ010000395.1:0-2773 GCA_035693165.1 Chloroflexia bacterium
GGGCCGGAGTCCGAGACCGTGGCCGCCTTCGGCACGCTGCTGGGCAACAGCAACCTCGAAGCCGTGGCCCGCGCCAACGACCTCTGCAACCGCCTGGGCATGGACACCATCTCCTGCGGCTCGACCATCGCCTTCGCCACCGAGTGCTTCGAGCAGGGCCTGCTGACTCCCGCCGACACGGGCGGCTTGGTCCTGCGCTGGGGTGATGTCGATACCGCCCTGGCCCTGATCCCGCTGATCGCCCGCCGCGAGGGCTTCGGCGATTGGTTGGCTGACGGCTCCGCCGCGCTGGCCGAGCGGCTCGGCCCCGCCGCCGCGCCCTACCTGACCACCGTGAAGCGGCTCGAAGCGCCTATGCACGACCCGCGCGCCTTCCACGGTCTCGGCCTGTCGTATGCCACGGCGCCGGGCGGGGCCAGCCACACCGCCGACCTGACCTACCCGGTGGAGAGCGGCACCCAGCGCCTCGCCATCCGCGGCCTCGACGGCGGCCTGCCCAGCGAGGATCAGGATCGCGGCCTCCTGGTGATGCAGGCGCAGAACCTGAACCAGGTCTACGGCATGGCCCTGGCCTTCTGCCACCTGGCCGGGCGCGCCTTCGACACCACCGACATTCTCGACGCCTACGCCGCCGTCACCGGCACGCGCTGGACCACGGACGATCTGCTGGCCGCGGGCGACCGCATCTGGAATCTCAAGCGCGGCCTGGCTTACCTCTGCGGCGCGCGCAAGGCCGACGACACCCTGCCCTCACGCCTGCGCAAGCGTGTGAAGACGCGCCCCGGCGATACCCCGCCCCTCGATCTCGACGCGCTGCTGGCCGAGTTCTATACCCTGCGCGAGTTGGACGAAATGGGCCGCCCCTCGCGCGCCCGCCTCGAACAGGCCGGGCTGGCCGATCTGGCTGTCGCGCTCTACCGCTAACGCCGCTTGCATATCGGCACCGCTTTGCTTGATTGGCGCCACGCATTACATACGCGGGCCGCCGGCGGTCGCGATGTGCAACCGGTGTGATTAGCGGTAACTGGGCCGCATACCTTATAATTGTCCCGACGGCGGGCGCGTTGTTCCGGCAATTCAAGCCGATCAGCCGGGCAGGCGTTGGGCCGGTTGCAAACCGGCCCCTACAGCGCGATAGCCGGAGCCGGCCTTACCCAATGCCCGATCCTGTCAATTGTAGGGGCCGGTTTGCAACCGGCCCGGCCTGGGCAGTATTCCGCCGGCCCGATAATCTGTGGAGGAACGCATGCCGGAGATCAAGTTCGGCTGGATCGCGCCGGTGATGGGCGCCGAGAAGACCGGCTGGGTGCCCATCGCCATGAGCCAGCAGGAGACGATCCTGCCGGTGGTGGCGCAGCACTTCGACTCGGTCTGGATCTACGACCATCTCTACGGGCTGATCGACCCGGCGGACCCCTGGCTCGAATGCTGGACCACGCTGACCTGGCTGGCGGCCCGCTTTCCCACGCTGCGTGTCGGCCCGATCGTGCTCGGCCTGGGCTATCGCAACCCGGCGCTCGTGGCAAAGATGGCCGCCACATTGCAGACACTCAGCGGCGGGCGCCTGGTGCTGGGCATCGGTGCGGGCTGGCGCGAAGACGAACACCGCGCCTTCGGCTATCCGTTCCCGCCCGCCTCCGTCCGCCGCCGGCAACTGGACGAAGCCCTGGAGATCATCCGCCGCATGTGGACCGACGCCCAGCCGAGTTTCCAGGGCGAGTATTTCCAGATCCAGGATGCCTACTGCCGCCCGCAGCCGCCGCCCCCGCCGATCATGATCGGTAGCTCCGGCGAAGCCATCCTGCCGCTGGTGGCCCGGCGCGCCGACTGGTGGGATGTCTGGTTCTGGACGGCAGCGGAGATCAGCGCGGAGGCGTACCGGCCCAGGCGCGACGCGCTGAACCGCGCCGCCGAGGCCATCGGGCGCGACCCGGCGAGCATCCCGCGCAGTATTTCGAGCACCGGCTGCCGCCTGCCGCGCGACTCGGCGCAATCGCAGCAGTGGCTGGACCTGTTGCGGCCCTTCGTGGACCTGGGTGTCACTCGCTTCCTGTTCGACTTCGGCAATCCGCGCTCGCCGGAGCCGATCCTGCGCTTCGCCGAGGAAGTGATCGCGCCGCTGAACCGCGGCTGAGGCGGCGCGCCTGTTTGATGCTGCAACTCACGCCACCGACAGACTCCCAGATCCGCCGCCTGCTGGCCGATCAGCGCGCGCGGCCGTTTTCGTATCGCGCCGTGGGTGCCACGCGCACCAGGCCGCCACCATGGCACACCGTCGACCACAACCGGGTGCGACTGGGCCGCGGGCGCGCCGTGTGGGAGCGAGCCGTGGCCGCCGTCCGCCGCTGGGAGATGTTCCACCTGGGCTGGGTGCGCCTCTACTGGCCCGATACGCCGATTGCCGCCGGGTCCACCGTGGCCGTGGTCAGCAGGCAGTGGGGCTTCTGGTCGGTCAACGCGGCCCGCATCGTCTATACCATCTGCGACGACGGGCCGGTGGCGCGCTTCGGCTTCGCCTACGGCACGCTGCCCCATCATGTCGAGCGCGGCGAGGAGCGGTTTTGCGTCGAATGGCGCCACGCCGACGACTCGGTATGGTATGATATATTAGCCTTCTCACGGCCTCACCATTCGCTGCTCATTCCGGGCTACCCGGTGGCGCGGATCGTCCAGCGCCGCTTCGCCCGCGACTCCAAGCGGGCCATGCTGCGCGCCGTCCATGCACAAGAGGAGTCTGCCCGTGGCCGAGGCGCCACCTGATCTGAACCCCGCG
>DASSGZ010000396.1:0-8443 GCA_035693165.1 Chloroflexia bacterium
CGTTATCCGTGAGATCTTTCCAGGTGCCGGACACGCCTTTGACCTCGGCCTGCCCACCCAGCTTGCCCTCGGTGCCCACTTCGCGGGCCACGCGCGTCACTTCGGAGGCAAACGAGCTAAGCTGATCGACCATCGTGTTAATGGTGTTCTTGAGTTCAAGGATCTCGCCGCGTACATCGACGGTGATCTTTTTGGAGAGATCGCCGTTCGCCACGGCGGTCGTGACTTCGGCGATGTTACGCACCTGGCCGGTCAGGTTCCCGGCCATATAGTTCACATTGTCCGTGAGGTCCTTCCAGACCCCGGCGACATCCTTCACCTCGGCTTGCCCGCCGAGCTTGCCTTCGGTGCCGACTTCGCGCGCCACGCGCGTCACTTCGGAGGCGAAGGCGTTGAGCTGGTCGACCATCGTGTTGATGGTGTTCTTGAGTTCGAGGATCTCGCCCTTGACATCGACGGTAATCTTCTTCGACAGGTCGCCGTTCGCTACCGCAGTAGTCACTTCGGCGATGTTGCGCACCTGGCCGGTCAGGTTGCCCGCCATGTAGTTCACGTTATCGGTCAGGTCCTTCCACGTCCCCGACACGCCCTGGACCTCGGCCTGGCCGCCCAGCTTGCCTTCCGTGCCCACCTCGCGGGCCACGCGGGTGACTTCGGAGGCAAACGAGCTAAGCTGGTCGACCATCGTGTTGATCGTGTTCTTGAGTTCGAGGATTTCGCCCTTCACGTCCACCGTGATCTTCTTGGAAAGATCGCCATTGGCGACGGCGGTGGTCACGTCGGCGATGTTGCGCACCTGGCCGGTCAGGTTGGCGGCCATCAGGTTCACGTTGTCGGTGAGATCCTTCCAGGTGCCGCCGACGCCTTTGACCTGCGCCTGCCCACCCAGCTTGCCTTCCGTGCCTACCTCGCGGGCCACGCGGGTGACTTCGGAGGCGAAGGCGTTGAGTTGGTCGACCATCGTGTTAATGGTGTTCTTCAACTCCAGGATCTCGCCTTCGGCGCTGACTGTGATCTTCTTGGAGAGGTCGCCATTGGCCACCGCCGTGGTAACATCGGCGATATTGCGCACCTGGCCGGTCAGGTTGCCGGCCATCAGGTTGACGTTATCGGTCAGGTCTTTCCACGTGCCGGCCACCCCTTGCACCTGGGCCTGGCCGCCCAGCTTGCCTTCGGTGCCCACCTCGCGGGCCACGCGCGTCACCTCCGAGGCGAACGAGCCGAGTTGATCGACCATCGTATTGACGATGTTGGCCGTGCGCAGGAACTCGCCCTTGAGCGGCTCGCCGTCGATCTCCAGGACCATCGTCTGCGAGAGATCGCCGCGGGCGACCGCGCCGATGACCCGGCCCACCTCGGTCATCGGCTGCACCAGCCCGCCGATGAGGCCGTTGACCGCCTGCACGCTGGCCGCCCAGCCGCCGCCCGCATCGCCGAGCGAGGCCCGCTGGGTGATCTTGCCCTCGTGGCCGACCACGGTGCCCACCCGCGCCAGTTCGGTGGTCAGCCGCTCGTTCATCTCGATGATGTCGTTCAGCGTATCGGCGATCTTGCCGGCCATGCCCGTCTCATCGCTGGGCATGCGCACCGAGAAGTCGCCTTTCTTGACCGCCATCAGGACCCGCAAAAGCTGTTTTGCGTCGATGGGATCCGAGTCCACCTGTGCCACCGGCATAGTACTCTCCTCTAGCTGCTGTTTGAAGGTAGGACGAAAGTGCAGGCAGCGGCGGGCACCTAACCTCCCGCGCGCGCTACCTGCGGATGTCTTAGCACATTATTAGCCCATATGTCAATGAAAACCGACAGCGGGGATAGGCGATTCGCTGCACGAAGTATGCCGCCGCTGGGCGGCGCGGGGGCGTTGGATGGCGCGTATAACGAGGGGGCGGCTGCCCTGTGCGGACAGCCGCTCGCACTTGCGCGTACCGGAAACGGGGTCACTCCTCGCCGGTGGCGATGGGCCGGGCCGGGTCGGTGATCCACTCGCTCCACGAGCCGGCATAGAGCCGGCCCGGCCCCAGCCCGGCATGGGCCAGCGCCAGCAACGTGTGCGCGGCGGTGACGCCCGACCCGCAATAGGCCACGGCGCCCTCCGGCGGCGCCGGGCCCAGCAGGCCCTGGAACCGTGCGCGCAACTCCTCGGGCGCGCGGAAGTGCCCGGCGGCATCCAGGCTGTCTTCGTAGGGTGCGCTGGTCGCACCGGGGATGTGCCCGGCGACCGGGTCGATCGGTTCCTGCTCGCCGCGATAGCGCGCGGCGGCGCGGACATCGAGCAGGCGGGTGCGCGGGTCGTGCAGTCGGGCCGCTACTTCCGCGCTGCTGAGCACCAGTTCGGGGTGGACCTGCGGCGTGAAGGTGCGCGGGGCGCGCTGTTCCGGCCCGCGCGCCTCCGGGTAGCCCGCCGCCCGCCAGGCCGCCCAGCCGCCGTCCAATACCGCCGCCGCTTCGTGGCCCAGCCAGTGCAGCATCCACCACAGCCGCGCCGCGGCCATCGACCCGCCGCTGTCGTCGTAGGCCACCACCTGCACTCGCGCGTCGATGCCCCAGCCCGACAGGACCTGGGCGAACTGATCCACGTCCGGCAACGGGTGCCGTCCCGTGCGCCCCGGCACCACCGGCGCCGACAGATCCTCGGTCAGGTGGGCATAGACGGCGCCGGGGATATGCGCCGCCAGATACTCGCGCCGGCCCCGCTCGGGTTCATTGAGCGCAAAGCGGCAATCGACCACGGCCCAATCGGCCTCGCCCAGGTGGGGCCGCAGATCGGCGGCAGAAATAAGCGTGCTGTAAACCATTGCGCTACCCTCCAGCATGGCGCCCGCCGGCTACCGTGCGGCGGGCACAAGCGACTATATCGCAGTATACCATAGGTCGAGCGAACAGACCTTACGTGAGGCCGCGCAGGCGATCTTTGCTTCCTATAGCCCGTGGCTTGTGGTGTATGATCCAGCCGGGCGCCCCACCTCCCGCCGATCCGCCGCCTTTGTCACTCTGAGCGCAGCGAAGAGTCTCGTCTCCTGGTCCCACCTGCGCATCATCCCTCACGAGACGGAGATTCTTCGCTGCGCTCAGAATGACAGAGCCGTAGCCGGGCCGCGATGTTGTTCCGGCGCGGCTAAATCCTCGCAAAAAAGAGCGAGTCGGTGTCAGGTGAAAAGAAATCGTTCTGATACAAAAGCCAAATCCATCTTTTCTGCATTTGTAGCATACAGTTGTGTCGAAATAGAACAATCGCTAGTTCGTTTCTGGCACATACTTTGCTACGAATTAAAAGGCATAAATCCGCCCGGCCCGCAGACCGGGCATAGCGTAACCTCAACGAGGAGGATTCACCAGCATGACCTTTCGCCTCACCAGTTCCGCGATTGCCGACGGGCAACCGATCCCGCGGCGCTATAGCTGCGAAGAACACAGTATTTCCCCGCCCCTCGCCTGGGACGACCCGCCCGCCGGCACGCAGAGTTTCGCCCTACTGCTCGACGACCCCGACGCGCCGCACGGCGTCTACACCCACTGGGTGCTCTACGGCATCTCCGCCGGGGCGCGATCCATCCCGGAGAATGTGATCCCCGGCAAGGAGGGACCCGACGGCAGCCGCCAGGGCCGCAACAGCGCGGGCCACCTGGGCTATACCGGCCCGTGCCCGCCCAGCGGCACGCATCGCTATGTCTTCGACCTCTACGCGCTGGACACAACGCTGGACCTGCCGCCGGGCGCGACCAAACGCGAGCTGATCGACGCGATGGGCACCCATATCATCGCCGAGGCGCAATTGACCGGCACGTATCAGAAGCACACACCGGGCGGCTAGCCGCGCGCGCCGCGCGCCGGCGGCAAACACACGCACAGCGAGGGGGGACACACATGACAACGGGAGTATTTCATGACCGCAGGGATGCGGGCCGGCAACTGGCCGCCCGGCTGGAGACCTACGCCGGGCGGCCCGATGTGCTGGTCCTGGGGCTGCCCCGCGGCGGGGTGCCGGTGGGCTTCGCCGTGGCCCAGGCGCTGCAGGTGCCCCTCGACGTGTTCCTCGTGCGCAAGCTCGGCGTGCCGGGGCATGAAGAACTGGCGATGGGCGCCATCGCCGGCGGCGACGTGGTCGTCTTGAACGAAGACGTGGTGCGCGAACTGGGCATCCCGCAACGCGTCCTCGCCGCTGTAGTGACCCAGGAGCGCCGGGAACTGGCCCGCCGCGATCATCTGTACCGCGATGACCGCCCCATGCCCGCGATCCAGGACCGCGTCATCATCCTGGTCGACGACGGACTGGCGACCGGGGCGACCATGCGCGCGGCGGCCCAGGCGATCCGCGCGCAGCGTCCCGCGCGGCTGGTGATCGCCGTGCCGGTGGGCGCGACCCCGACCTGTGAGGCGTTGCAGGCCGAGGCCGACGAGGTCATCTGCCTGCTGACGCCCACGCCGTTTTACGCCGTCGGCCTCTGGTACGAGGATTTCTCGCCCACCAGCGATCAGGAGGTGCGCGCCGACCTGGCCGAGGCCGCCGCGCGCCCGCTCGCCGCGCCGGGCGGCCCGGAGCCGCCCCCCGCCGCCGCCTATGCGTAGAACAGGAGACCACGAACCATGGCCGACACCCAGAGCATCCTCACCACCCTGCGCGGCGCGGCCCAGCCCTTCACCGGCGCGCCCGCCGAGTACACGCCCCTCCTCGATCTCATCGGGGACGCGCGGTTCGTGCTGATCGGCGAAGCCTCGCACGGCACCCACGACTTCTACCACGAACGTGCCGAGATCACCAAGCGGCTGATCCGCGACAAGGGCTTCACCGCCGTCGCCGTCGAAGCCGACTGGCCCGACGCCTATCGCATCAACCGTTACGTGCGCGGCAGCGGCGATGGCGCCACGGCCATCGACTCGCTGGCCGGCTTCGAGCGCTTCCCGACCTGGATGTGGCGCAACACCGTGGTGCTCGACTTCGTCGGCTGGCTGCGCGACTACAACGACAACCGCCCGGCGGGCGCGGCCAAGACCGGGTTCTACGGGCTGGATCTCTACAGCATGTACGGCTCGATGCGCGCCGTGCTCCAGTATCTCGACAAGGTGGACCCGGAGGCCGCCCAGCGCGCGCGCTACCGCTATAGCTGCCTGGAGCACTTCGGCGAAGACTCGCAAGCCTACGGTTACGCCGCCAGCTTCGGCATGAGCCAGCCCTGCGAGGACGAGGTGATCAAACAGCTTGTCGAGTTGCAGCGCCACGCCGCCGACTACAGCAGCCGCGACGGCCAGGTGGCGGCGGACGAGTTCTTCTTTGCCGAACAGAACGCCCGCCTGGTGAAGAACGCCGAGGAATACTACCGCAGCATGTTCCACGGGCGCGTCTCGTCCTGGAACCTGCGCGATACGCACATGGTCGAGACGCTCGACGCGCTCGTGGGCCATCTCGACCGGCTGGGCGGGCGCAGCAAGGTCGTGCTCTGGGCGCACAACTCGCACTTGGGCGATGCCCGCGCCACGCAGATGGGCCAGGGCGGCGAGGTGAACATCGGCCAGTTGGTGCGCGAGCGCCACGACGGCGACACCGCACTGATCGGCTTCACCACCTACACCGGCACCGTGACGGCGGCCGCCGACTGGGACGAACCGGCGGAGCGCAAACGGGTGCGATCAGGGTTGCCCGGCAGCTACGAGGCCCTGTTCCACGAGGTCGGCATCCCGCGCTTCTGGCTGCCCTTGCGCACCGGACCCGCCGCCGAAGCCCTGCGCCGCCCGCGCCTGGAACGCGCCATCGGCGTCATCTATCGCCCGGACACCGAGCGCATCAGCCACTACTTCACCGCCGAACTGCCGGCGCAATTCGACGCCGTGATCCATCTCGACCACACGCGCGCGCTGGAGCCGCTGGAGCGCACCGCCGGCTGGGAGACCGGCGAGGAGGTGCCGGAGACCTATCCGACGGCGATGTGACGAAAGGAGGCGCGACCATGACCGCCAACCGAGGAACCGGCGGCGCTGAGCAGGTCGTCCAGGTGCCGCTCGGCGCCATTACCCTGGAGGGCAACCTGGGCCTGCCGCCCCAGCCGCGCGGCGTCGTGCTGTTCGCGCACGGCAGCGGCAGCAGCCGCCACAGCCCGCGCAACCGCTACGTGGCCGGGGTGCTGCTGGAGGCCGGACTGGCGACCCTGCTGATCGACCTGCTGACGCCGGAGGAAGAGCGCATCGACCTGCGCACCACCGAGTTGCGCTTCGACATTGGCTTGCTGGCGCAGCGCCTGGCCGGCGCCACGGACTGGCTGCAACAGGCGCCGGGCACGCGGGGCCTGCCGGTAGGCTGCTTCGGCGCCAGCACCGGCGGCGGCGCGGCCCTGGTGGCCGCCGCGGCGCGCCCCGCCGCAATCCGCGCCGTCGTGTCGCGCGGCGGGCGGCCCGACCTCGCGGGCGCGGCCCTGGCCCGCGTCCAGGCGCCCACGCTGCTGCTGGTCGGCGGCGCCGATATCCCGGTCATCGCCCTCAACGAGCAGGCGCTGGCCCAATTGCGCGGGGTGAAGGAACTCGCCATCGTGCCGGGCGCGACCCATCTCTTCGAGGAACCGGGCACCCTGGAGGAGGTCGCCCGCCGGGCGCGCGACTGGTTCCTGCGCTACCTGCCGCCCGACGCCGCGACCCAGCCCGCAATCCCGCCCGCGGTGCACCCGCAGGGACCCGCGCCCGCGTAGCACCGGCCCGGATCGCGCTGTAGGGGCCGGTTGCAAACCGGCCCGGCCTCCAATAGCGGTGTAGGGGCCGGTTTGAAACCGGCCCGGCCCGGCGTCCGAATTGCCGCACGCGACGCCGGAAATAAGAGACTCATGGTATAGTCGTTGCTGATCCAATAGGGGAAAGGAGGCGTAGTCCCATGAGTATCCTTCATCAATTGACCCATTCGGTCCTGATTAGCGTACCGCTGGTGGAAGAACCGCTCGACGGCGAAACCACGGAAGATCTCAGCACGGAGTTGATCACCGAGCTGACCATCAAGCGCGCGCTCGGCGATGTGCTGGGTTCCGTGGAGACGCCCGCCGGCCTCGAACTCCAACTGGCAATTGCCGACCCGGCGGCGACGGTGCCCGCGATCTACGCCGGGCTGCGCACCGTGGCCCTGGCCGATCTGCAAACCCTCGCCGACGTGGCAACGCTGAGCATCACGCCGCTCGACCAGCTCCGGCCCGACGACCTGGCGCCGCCGGACCTGGCCGAGGTGCTCGGCTAGAACCGAAGGGCCGGGCGCGACGGTTCGCCTGTCGCGCCCGGTCTATCCCCGCCGGCGGCGATCACCCGCCGGGCGGCGCGGGGCCGGTGGTGGCGCGGACGACGAGCTCCGCCGGGAAGCAGCGCGGCGCGGGCGCGGCGCCCGGCCGATCCAGCAGATCGAGCAGCATCTCGCTGCCCGCGCGGCCCATGTCATACATCGGCACATGCACGGTCGTCAGGCCCAGGTAGGGCGCTACGTCGATATCGTTGTAGCCGGCGACCGAGAGAGCGGCGGGCACCGCCCGGCCCGCCTGCCGCGCCGCCTCCAACACCCCCATAGCCTGGCCGTCGCTGCCGGTCAGCACGGCGGTGGGCGGATCCGGCAGCGCCAGCAACATGCCGAGCGCCGCCTGCCCGGCTTCGGGCGTGTACTCGGTGACGATGTCATAGGCGGGATTCCGCGGCAGCCCGGCCTCGGCCAGCGCCTGCCGGTAGCCCGCCTGCCGCCTGCCCGGTTCCTCCAGCGCGAAGGGATCCTCCCGCCGGTCGATGAGCGCGATACGCCGGTGGCCCAGGCCCACCAGGTGCCCCACCGCCGCGGCCATGGCCGCCGCGTGGTCCACCCCGATGCTGGCCGGGCCGCCATCCGTGCGATCGACCAGCACCAGCGGCACCCCGGCGGCAGCGAGCCGGTGCCGCAGCGCGGCGGGCGGCGCCAGCGACACCAGCAACACGCCATCGGCCGTGCCCGCCGCCCCGCAGGCGGCGAACGCGCGGTCGCGGTCGGCGGGGCGCTCGATGGTGCGGATCAGCAGCGTGTAGCCCCCACTCGTCGCCGCCTCGGCGATGCCGCGCAGCACCTCGACGTAGAAGTGGCGGGTAAACAGCGGCACCAGCACCTCGATCACGCCCGTTCGTCCCCGGCGCAAGGCCCGCGCCACCGGGCTGGACCGGTAGTCAAGTTGCTCGATGGCCGCCTGAACGCGCCGCCGCGTCTCCTCCGCCACATTGGGGTGCCCGCTCAGCACCCGCGACACCGTGCCGATACCCACCCCGGCCACCTTCGCCACATCGCGAATTGTCGTCATGCCGCCTCCCTCCCCTGCTGGAAACGATTCCGCCAGCCATTATACCGATCCCGTTGCCCGGCGACAAGGAGCGCCCCGACCCTCAAGGGTCGGGCTACGACAACGAAGGCCGCCTGCGCGGGCTGGACCAAGGGTGAAATAGGCCGCGCAGGCGGCCTTCGTGCGGG
>DASSGZ010000397.1:0-4916 GCA_035693165.1 Chloroflexia bacterium
GCTCCACCAGCCGCGCCACCGGCGATTCGGCTTCGGTGTCCTGCGGCTCGCGCAGCGCGGCCAGGCTTTCGACCGCGGCCAGCGTGCCGCGTAGCGCGCGGGCGCGCGCCACCTCGCGCGGCATGGTGCCGATGCCGTGGATCCAGGTGTCGGCCAGGTCGTAGGTGACGACAGGGATCTGGGCCAGTTGCGCGGGATTAGCCTCCAGCGCGGCGGCAAAGTCGCCCAACTCGCCGAAGACCACCTCGATGTCGGGCGCTGCATCGGCGATCTCGGCGCGCATGGCGCGTAGCTCTTCGGGCTGGTGCGGGCCGTGATTGTCCTGCGTCTGTTGCAGCGCCAGCCAGGTATCGAACGGCCAGTCGGGTGGGGGCAGCAGGGGCGTGCCGTAGCCGCCCGGCGAGTAGTAGGTCAGCAGGCGCGCGCCGTCGGGGCCTTCCCAGAAGAAGAGGCGCGGCACCTGCGGCGACGACGACCCGCTGTTGCAGCCCAGGTGCAGGAAGCGCACGCCCGCGCGCACCAGCAGGCTCGGCAAAATCCAGGTGTGCCCCGGCACATCGGTCTGCTTGGCGCCCGTGACCCGGCGCCCGTAGCGCTCGCTCAGGTCGCGGGCCATCTGCAGCCCGCGCACCAGGTCTTCCAATCCACAGAAAGCGGTGTGCGTGGTGAAGGGGTAGGCGTGCCAGGTGAGCCGCCCGGCCCGCACCAGCGCATCGGCGGTGGCCCGGCGCGCCTCGGACACGGTGGGGCTGTCGAGCAGGTAGCGCAACGGCCAGGCGGGCAGCGTCCAGGTGTAGCGCGCCCCCGGCGGCTCGGCCTCGGTGGTCGCCATGACGGCGCGCACGGCGTCGAACATCGGCCCGGTATAGGCAGCCATCACCTTATCCGGCAGATCGGTGAACCCTAGATCAAAATGGGTCTTGAAAACGACGACAACCTTTTTCACGGCGGTCATGGCGGCGGCTCCTTCCCTTGCGGCGCAATCTCGCGCCCATTCTAGGGGCTGGGCCGCCGGAGTGTCAAGGCACGGCAGACACGTATGCTGATTAACCGCAGAGATGCAGAGAACGCAGAGATTATTGAAATTAGTATTGTTTCGATATGCCGTTGGGTAGGGACGATCCGACTCAGCGCCGCTTGCTCTACAGAAGCCGCGTATCGCTCCGACTTTATAACCCTACTCCATTAGAATCTCTGCGTTCTCTGTGTCTCTGCGGTGCGAATATTGGGGCTATACCGATGTCGGGAGGCACAGAAAAAGGCGGACCGGCTTGCGGCCGGTCCGCCTCATTACGCTGCTTTGCGGCCCGCTACTTCATCAGCAGGTCGGGCCGCGCGGGCAGGCCCGAGTCGTAGGGCTTGGCGATGACGATCAGGCGGTGATCGTCGATGCCGTAGGGGAAGCAGGTGATCAGCGTCAGCGTCTGGTCGGGCGTGGGGTCCATGTAGCGAGCGTTCTCGCGCTTCTGCGCGTCGCTCACGCCGTCCTCTTTGACCAGCACAATATCCTGCACGATGTAGAGGTATTCGCGGTCGTCGGTGTAGATATGGATCTCGTCGCCGCGCTTAGCTTCGTGCAGGTTCTTGAAGACCTCGCCCTTCCAGTCGTCGTGGCCCGAAATGACCACGTTGCCGATTTGGCCGGGGTTGGCCGTGCCGTCATGGTGGCCCGCCGCGTATTCCGCTACCTTCCAGCGGCTGGAGTCTCGCCCCTCCTTGCCGGGGATCATCTCCCAGCCCACCGGCACGACGGACGTATCGATACCGATGCGCGGCATGTCGATCTTGATCGGCGGCTTGTTGTTGGCGATGGCGGCGAAATTGGCCGCGCTCACCCCGGTGTTCAACCGGGCCAGCGGGATGTCGTCCACCCGGATGGTATTCGGGTCGGCGGCGGGGGCGGCGGCCTGGGCGCCACTGGTATCTGTCGTAGCGGGGGTGGCCGCGCTCGGCGGCACCAGGTTCAGCGCGCCGGCCTGTTCGTGCTGCGCGTTGATCGCCTGGGTCGCCTGTTCGTTCGTGTAATACTGGTAGCCCAGGTAGCCGCCGACGCCCAGCATCAGCAGCACGCCGGCGATAATCAGCAGGTTGCCCAGGCGGCGGGCCCAGATCCGCCGCCGATCGGCGGGCGCCGGCAGCACCGCGGCACGTTCGATATTATTCTCGATGGGCTGATCCGGGATGGCGGGGTTTGTCTGGCTTCCGATCATCGTCGCGTCACCATTGTTTCTGCGTAAGGTCGTCTAGTCTCGGCAAGGGGCCGCTGCTATAAAGTAAGACGGAAGGGCGCACTGTTTAGTTCTACGCTCAGTATACCATAAAGCAAATCCAGTGCCGGGGCCCTTAAAACTGGCCGACGAGGATGGGCGTGCTGGTCGGCTGCGGTTGCTTGCTGGGCTCGATCGTGATCGCGGCGGCGGCGTAGTCGCTCAGTGCGCCCGGCATGTCGAAGAACAGCACGCCGCCCGGCCCGGCAGTGGGCTGGAACACGTCGACCGCGACGGGCGTCTGGCCCTTGATCAACCAGAGTTCGTATAGCTGGCCCGCCGGGGCCGCGGCCAGGTTCCCGCTAACCAGGACGGCGCGCCCGCTGGCCGGATCAACCCAGAGTTGCACCCCCGCATCCTGGAATGCGCCCTGGCCGGCCAGGGTTACCCGGCGGGCATCAGGATTGGCGAGGATGGCTGCCATGGCCTGGCTGCGCGCCTGCTGCGCGGCGACGGTGCGCTCGGCGTCCGCGGCCCGCTGCTGGGCCCCCGCGCCCCACAGCAGCGCCGCGATGAGCAGCACGGCCATCAGCCCGGCGGCGGCCCAGCCCGCGAACGGGTTGAGTGCCTGCCACCAGGGACGGCCCGGCGCTGCGGCGGCGCGCGCATCAGGCTCAGGGCTGGGAGCCGGCACCGGTGTCGGTGGGGTGGTGACCGGCTCGGCGGACGCATTCAACTTACTCAGGAAGCGCTCGCGGTGGCCCGCCGGCTCCAGCGGCACATCGAGACTGAAGGCCAGGGCGGGCACGACCGACTCAAACTGGGCCAGTTCCGCCCGGCACGCCGCGCAGGTGGGCAGGTGGGCCTCCAGTTCGGCGGCCTCGTCCGGGTCAAGCGCGCCCAGGGCATACGCCGCGAGTTGCTCCCGGAAGAGATCCTCGCCGCCGTTCGTGCTCGGGTTCATCGAAAACCCATGTCCTTTCCCCATCCGCGGGTTTCCAGCGCTGCGCGCAACTTGATCATCCCCGTGCGGATACGTGTTTTCACCGTGCCCAGTGGCTCTTGCAAATACTGGGCGATCTCCGATTGGCTCATGCCGCCGAAATAGGCCAGTTCCAGCACCGCGCGTTGCTGGCTGGTCAACTCGGCCAGGGCGGCGCGCACCACGGCCTGCGCCTCGGCCTGGTGCGCCAGATCTTCCACGCTCGACTGCCCCGCGTCGCGGTCGGCGGGTTCGGGGGTTAGCCCCGGCTCCTCTTCGTTGAGCGGATTGCCCAGCGGGCGCGTGCGACCCTGCCGGCGCAGGTAGTTACTGGCGTTGTTATGGACTGTCGCCAGAAACCAGTAGATAAAGACGCCGCGCCGGGGATCATACAGGTCCGGCTTTTGCCAGAGCTTGAGAAACTGGTCGTGGACGCAATCTTCGGCGGCCCCGGCTTCGCCCAGCATGCGGAGGGCGACCGCATAGGCGCGCCGGAAATGGCGATCATAAAGCTGCTGCAACGCGCCGGCATTCCGTGTGCGTACAGCTTCCATCAATTCCGTATCGCTGGGGAGGGTGGCCGGGTCTCGACTATCCAATAGGGCCTTCTCCGAATCTCGTGCTTGCACATCCACCCGACCACCGGCGGGGGCCCGGCGTGCATCGTGATAGCTGAAGCCTGCTGGGCTTCCTGGCGGCGGGTAGGTGCATAGCATGAAATGTGCCCATCCTTCCAGTCAACGTCAGGACGCGGTGCGCGGTTTGCGGGCGAAGCGGCTCAGTTGCAGCCCGATTTCATACAGCAGGAACAGCGGCACGGCGACGAGCGCCTGGTTGATCGGATCGGGGGTGGGTGTGATAATGGCCGCGACGACAAACGCCAGCAAAAAGGCATACTTGCGGAAGCGGGCCAGCCGACTATAGGTGGCGATGCCCAGTTTCGCCAGCATGAATATAAACACCGGCAACTCGAAGGCCACGCCGACGGCCAGGATGAAGTTGCTCACAAAGCCGATGAACTTGGTCAGGGAGATCTGCTTCAAGATGCGCGGATCGCCGAATCCCAGCAGGAAGTTCAGCGCCGACGGCAGAATGACGAAATAGCAGAAGAGCGCACCGGTCACGAAGCAGACGACCACGAAGGGCAGGCTCAGGTAAAGCGCCCGCCGTTCGCCGCGCGTCAGGCCCGGCGCCAGGAAGCGCAACAACTGGTAGATCAGCACCGGCATCGCCAGGCCCAGCCCGGCGGTAAAGGCGACCTTGAAATAGGTGGCGAAGGTCTCGGTCGGATCGAGCGCCTGGATCACGTGGTTGCCGGCCAGGTCGAGCAACCAGCTCATAATGGCGTTGATGAACACGAAGGCCAGCGTGGTCGTCACCACTACCGCCAGCGTGGCGCGGATCAGCCGGTCGCGCAGTTCCTCCAGATGCGCGACCAGCGTCATGGTCGCGCCGGGGCCGTAGCTCTTGCCGGGCCGGGGCGCCCTGCGCTTCCAGGTAAGCACACTCATCACATAACTCCTCTCGCCGCCCGGCCTGCATGTGCCGGGGCGGGGAACGGGCGCCCGCGGTTGGGGTTAGCAGCTGCGGGCAGCGCCGCACTAGGCTACGGTATCTTTCTTGGCCGGTTCCTCGGTCGCGCTGCGGAACTCGCGGATGCTCTTGCCCATGGCCGCGCCGACCTCCGGCAGCTTGCCCGCGCCGAAAATGATGATCACAATGCCCAT
>DASSGZ010000398.1:0-14643 GCA_035693165.1 Chloroflexia bacterium
GCGCGGCGGCGTACCGTCCAACCACCGGCCAGGATCAGGCCGCCGGCGACGGCGACGAGCGCCAGCAGCCAGGCGTAGATGTCGGCCAGGTGGCCGCTGTCGGTCGCGCCGGTGCGCGGCATACCGGGCGAGCCGGCGACCGGCGGCTGGGCGCCGCCCGTGCTGGGCGCATAGGCGCCGTGGGGCACGGAGGTGGTGCCGTCCCACGCCAGGGCCACGTAGGGGAAGCTGCTGCGGAACGGCACGTCGTTGGCGTCCACACCGTCACCCAACTGCGCGGCGAGCGCGTCGGCCTTGAAGTCCGGGTGGAACAGCGGATAGGCGGCCCCGGCCACGGCCTTGAGCGAGATGTCGGTCACGTCGTCGGCCAGGCGGCGCCCGTTCGGGTAGCCGGCCAGGTCGCCGCCGACCACGCCCAGCGGATTCGGGTTGGCCGCGGGCGGCACGCCCATGTTGAGGCGCAGTTGCTCCGACGGCTTCACGTTCGGCGGCATGGTCGCGCCGGGGATGCCGGTCAGGAAGATCGCCACCAGGTCGTCGCGCGGGGTGGGCGGCACCTGGATATTGTAGAGCGCCTTGAATAGCCGGCCCATCTCGGGGTCGGTCACGGCGCCCAGGAACTGGGCGTCATCGGCGGGCTTGGAGCTGTTGAACAGGTCCTTGGCGGCCAGCGGGGCGACCACTTCGTTGACGAGGGGCGCGCCGAGGCGGCTCACCTGCACCCAATCGCCGGAATGCTCAACAGCGCCACCACCGCGCAAGACGGTCGTGGCCTGGCGGCTCGTCGTGGTCCATGATCCGATGACCGCGTTGGCGGCCTTCGCGTCGGCGGGCTTGGTGCCGTCGGCGGTCAACAGGGTCATCGGCACCTGCAGCGCGATGGTCTGCACGTTGTAGCCCTTCAGCCCGTCCACCCCGCCACCGGCGTTGCCCGGCAGCTTGCGGATGGTCAGCAAGTCAAACACGTTGAGGTCGACGAAGAAGGAATCGTCGGCCTGCCCGGCGAAGACTTTGCTGCCGTCGCTCAGAGTCTGGATGGCGGCGTTGGACAGCGCCTCGTAGTTCGGGGTCGACTTGGCGCCGACGTTCACCGGCGGGGTCTTGAGGTTCTCGCCCAGCACGGTCGCCTTGCCGTTGTCGAGGCGGGTCACCGTGTAGGTCTGCTTCACGTTCCAGTTCGGGTCGTCCAGGCTCATGATCGGGCCGGTATTGTAGAGGAAGGTATTGCCGTTGCCGACCGTGGTCTTGAAGCGGAACTGATAGGTGATGTGGGACTGGGCGTCGCCCACGTTGTCGATGTGCAGTTCATAAAGCACATCATCGCCGAAGGTGAAATAATTGGGGCCGCCGACCGGTTCCTCGAACGGCCACGTGTTGATGATGAAGGTGACGGTGTCCGGCTTGTCCGGGCTGACAAAGGCATAGTAGTCGGTATCATCCGCCACCGGATCATTGCTGATCATCGGGGCTTCGCGATGGCTGGAGGCGCTCACCTGGCCGGAGCGTATACCGACCGCAAACATACCGAAGACCACCAGCAATGCGAGCAGAGTACTACCAATTTTCGCGAGTTTCATCAGGAAATCTCCTCTTCCTCTCCGACCCCCGGAGCGGAGAAACAGTCCCCAGGTTCTGTGATCCCCCCGAAGTATCATACCGGCCCGAGGTAGTCCAAACCGTGCGCGCAGAGCGCCGGCACGGTCGGGCCATGGACTGAATGGCCCTGGGCCGGGTGTCGTATCCGCCGCGCGCCGATCGCGCGCATCCTACCTCCTTTCACGTGATGGCTCTCCGGATAAGCCGGGGCAGACAAGGTGTCTGCGACTTATACCCGCGAGCCGGGCAACCGGATTGGGCCGGCGTTGGCCGCGGCGCGTGCCAGGCAGGCAACCCGCGGGCGGCTAGCGCCGGCCCCGCACCAGGGCCAGCCCCAGCCCGATATACCAGGCCGGATTGGCGAGGAACCCCGCCAGCAGCGCGGGCACGACAATGATCAGGTTGGTCGGTTGGAGAATGATCAGGCGGCCCAGGTAGATCCAGACAAGCAGCACCCCGGCGATGTAGCCGATGTAGGCCAGGCCGCGCGGGAACGTGCCGGTGCGGCTCATCAGCCAGGCGAAGACCAGCAGCCCCAGGCCCGCCACGCCGAAGGTCAGCAGGCCGCGCGGGTCGATCTGGCTGGGCAGGTCGAGGTTCGGAGTCGCGGGCGGATTAATGGCGTTCGCCAGGTCGTAGCCGCCGTGGATCAACGAACCGATGGCCGCCGCCAGGCCCAACACGAGGCCCCAGCGGGCAAACGCAGCGTCGGTCGCGCGCAGGCGTTCGTAGACCGCCGGCACCACGGCGGTCCCCAGCAGCCCGCCCAGCAGGAGGAAGAAGGCGCTCAGGCCGGCATCCTTCAGGACAATGAAGGCGATGGAATAGAGGAAGCCGCTAACGCCGGCGGCCAGGGCACACCAACCCGCGAATTTCTCATACGACACGGCGCCGGTTTGCTCCGCTGCCCGTGCGGTGCCGGCGGCCTGAGACAGGGATGGGCTTGCCATAGGGAATCGCTCCTTTCGTGTAACAAGGGGGCAGAGGAAGGGACCGGCCTAGAGTTCGGGGAGCAACCCCAGTTCGCGCAACATCCCGGCCACATCCCAGACGTTGACCAGCTTCCGTATTTTGTTGTCGTGGAGGGTGAGGAAGGACATCCCGCGCACGGTGACGACATGACCGGTCGCCGGGATGTTCATCAGCGGGCCCTGGTGATACCCCTGCGCCGTCCAGCTCACCGCTACCTGATCGCCGTTCACCAGCGCCGCCTCCTGCGTGATGTGCAAGCCGGGAAAGGCATCCAGGTAATGCTGGATGAAGTGGCGCACCCCCGCCTCGCCTCGTAAGGGCTGGGCGATGCCGACATCCTCGCCGTCGAATTCCGGCGAATAGAAACGCAGCGCGCGCTCGACGTCATGGGCGTTCCAGGCGTCCAGGAGATCGTTGACCACCGGAGGAATCGCTTCACACATGGCGGCACCCCCACAAAATACGGTTGTTGGTCGACAATCGTATCGTATGCGGTTTCGCTGCTCATTTTCCAGCCCAAAAACTGCTCATTTCCAGGTCGGCTACGCCGGCGAGCAGGGGCCGCGGGCGTGCCTGGTCGGGAAGAAGAGAGCGCAGGCGCGCGACCGGTATTTGCGGGCGCGGGCTCGCGCCCGGCAACGGGGCGGCTCGTTGGCCGCGCGGCGTGTGCGGCTAGAGGCTGTGCAGGTTCTGCCGAATCGTGCGCGTGGTAGGGTGCGTGGGGCCGAGGGCTTGCTCGGCAATGACCAGGGCCCGCTCGTAGAGCGGGCGGGCGGCGCCGGGGTCGCCCTGGGCCTGTAGCAACTCGGCCAAGTTGTTAAGGCTGATGGCAGTGGCGGGGTGGGTCGGCCCAAGAGTCTGCTCGGCGATGGTGAGGCCGCGCTCCAAAAGGGGACGGGCGGCGGCAGGGTCGCCCTGGCCGCGTAGCAGCGCCGCCAGGTTGTTGAGGCAGGCAGCCGTCGTGGGGTGGGTGGGGCCGAGGGTCTGCTCGGCAATGGCCAGGGCCCGCTCATAGAGGGCGCGGGCGGCGGCCGGCTCACCCTGGGCCTGTAGCAGGCTCGCCAGGTAGTTGAGGCTGGTGGCGGTATCCGGGTGGGTGGGACCGAGGGTCTGCTCGCGAATCGCCAGGACGCGCTCGTAGAGTGGGCGCGCGGCGGCGTAGTCGCCCTGAGCGTACAGCAGGCTGGCCAGGTTATTGAGGCTCTGGGCCGTCTGGAGGTGGGCGGGGCCGAGGGTCTGCTCACGGATGGCGAGGGCGCGCTCCAAGAGGGGGCGCGCCCCCCCGTAGTCGTCCAGGGCGGACAGCAGGTTTGCCAGGTTGTCGAGGCTGCTGACCGTGGCAGGGTGGCTAGGCCCAAGGGTCTGCTCGGCAATAGCCAGGGCGCGCTCATAGAGGGGGCGGGCCCCCGCGTAGTCGCCCATACCGTAGAGCAGCCCGGCCAGGTAGTTGAGGCTGGTGGCGGTGTCGGGGTGGGTGGGGCCGAGAGTCTGCTCGGCAATGGCGAGGGCGCGCTCGTGAAGCGGGCGCGCGGCGGCGTAGTCGCCCTGGGCCTGTAGCAGGCTTGCCAGGTTGGTGAGGCTGCCGGCGGTGTCGGGGTGCGTGGGGCCGAGGGTCTGCTCGGCAATGACCAGGGCCCGCTCGTAGAGGGGGCGGGCGGCCGCGTAGTCGCCTTGCGCGCGCAGCAAGCTCGCCAGGTTGTTGAGCAGGGTGGCCGCCGGCAGGTCGGTGCGCGGCATGGCCGCGGTGGTGGCGGCGCGCAGGTGCGGCAGGTAGACTTGGGCCGCCTGGAGGTTGCCGGCGCGCAGAAGTTGATAGGCGGCAGCGGTCAGGGCCCGCTCCAGCGCGGCGGCATCGGCACCGGGATCGGGGGCGCGGGACCGGGCGTAGGCCGCGAGGAGGCGATGGAGGCGAGCGCTGCCGTCGGGGAGCGTGTCGACCAGGCCGAGGCCGGCGAGGCGCCGGAGCGCGGTGTCCAGGCGCTGGTTCGCGACCGGATCGGCCGGATCGAGATCGACGACAGCCGGCAGGAGGGCACGGGGGATCGGGGTCGCCGCCGCGTGCGCCGCGCGATGCAGCAGCGTGCGGGCCAACGTATCGCTCGGCGTGGTGCCGAGGAGTTCGTTATAGCTCAAGGCGAAAGTGGCGACGATGCCGGCCGCATGTTCGGTGGGCAAGGGCTCTTCCAGCGCGGCCCGGAACAAATCATGGGCCAGCACCTGGGTGCGGACCTCGGCCAGATAGTCGCCAAGGGTGCGACCGGGGTGGGCCTGCAGATACGTCGTGGCCAGGGCCAGCGCCAGGGAGAAGTCGTCGAGCGAAGCATGGGCCAGCGCCTGGGTGCGGATCGCGGCCAGATAGTCGCTGAGGGTGCGATCCGGGTGGGCTTCCAGGTACGCCGCGGCCAGGGCCAGCGCGAGAGGGAAGTCGCCGAGTTCCTCACAGAGTTCATCATCGACCAGGGGACCGTTGGTCGCTAGTAGCGGGGCCACCGTCGCGCCTTGCCGGCGGGCGCGCGGGGTGAGCAACAGGCTGCGGCCGGCAGGACGGGTGAGCCCATCGAGGGCCAGCATTTCGATCCCCCGGTGGGCGGCCCAGGTTTGGCGACGGCTGGTGATCAGCACACGGGCGCCCGGCCCGCGCGGGCGCCATTGGTCCAGGACCGCCGGGCCGGCCAGGTTGTCGAAGATCAACAGGCTGGGGAGTGGGTGATCCCAGTTTGCGCGCACAGCGGCGATTCGCTGATCAAAGGAGCGCGCGCCGGCCCCCGGTAAGTTCAGGCCGGCCGGTCCGGCGTAAGCGGCGATCTGCGTCGCGATGCCTTCCGGGGGATCCATGGCCAGCCAGAAAACGCCCCCAGGAAACTGCTCACGGTTCCGGTACGCAAACTCGCAAGCCAGCTCGGTTTTGCCGATGCCGCTCGCGCCCGTTAGCGCAACGACGGCGTGCGTGTGGAGGAGGGTGTTGAGCTGCGCGAGCACGTCCGCCCGGCCCACGAAGCGCGGATTGCGCGGATAGGGCACATGGAGAACGGCCCGTCCAGGGGCCGCTCCTGCCCGCAAGACCAAGCGGTCGTGGCCGGCGTCGCCGTGGGCCACACGGGGGAGGCCCGCCTTTTCCAGCATGGTGTCGAGGTAGTGGACCAGGCTGCCATAGCTCACTTCGCCGGGGTGATCGCGCCAATGGGCCAGGACATAGTAAGTGAAGACGCCGTGGCCGAACCGGGGCAGTTCGCGGGTCTGCTCGTTAGCCGCGCACGCGGCAATGACGAGATGCCCCGGCTGCATGCCGAGCGTTGCCTGAGCGCGGGCACCGAACTCTTGCGCAATCGCGGCGGCCGGCCGCGCCTGGTCCTGGGGGGCGCTATCGGGACCTGCGGCGGGCGCCGCAGGCAGGGGGTTGCCCAGGATGGGGGCGCTGTAGCAGCAATCGAGGAGCGTGAGCGTGCGGCCCGCCGCCGGCAGATAGGTAGCCAGGTGCTCAAGTTCGAGGGCCGTCGTGGGCAGATCTGCGGGATCCGCATCGGCCGGGATCAGGTAGGCGCGGTTAGGGGCGGCGGGGTCAGGGCCGCCATGCCCGGCGAAGTAGAAGACGAGAAGGCCGTCGTCCGCGCCCGCCAGGCGGCTCTGGGTGCGGAGGGCGGTGAGGATGCCGGCGCGCGTGGCGGTGCGGCCAAGGAGCAAGGAAACGGCAAAGCCCTGTTCCTTTAGCAGATCGGCCATGGCCTGGGCATCGGCTTCGGCGAAGTGCAGCGCGCGCGGGCGCGGCTCGTCGGCGGGCCCGGCGGGATGCCCGGTGTAGTTGCAGCCGGCGACGACGGCGACGCGGATGAGCATGGCGTCGGTCCTCTTACAGGGAGGGTGGTGTGCTGCGAGTCTAGCACAGGCGGGGCGCCGGCGCAAGTGGGGGCGCCTTGCCCGCTGCGCCGGGGCAGCACGCGGGGGCCGCTGGGCGGCGAGGGCAGCCGAGCGGCGCGCACCGACGGGGTGCGCGCCGCTCAGGACCCGGATGAACGACCGCCGCCCTGGAGCGGGGCGGCGGTGCGTCGGCGCATGAGGTGCCGGCGCGAGCGCACGGCGACGGGCAACTAACGGGACCGCCATCGAAAGCCCCGCCGGGTATGCCGCGCGGCGGCAGGGCACCGCTAACTCCCGGTCAGGAGCCGGCGTCCACGCTGAGCCCCTCCAACTCCCATTGCCACAAGATCTCGGCGATGCGGGTAACCCCGTGCTTGAGGTGGCGGCGGAAGGTGCTGAAGGGCAGGTCGAGCAATTCGGCGGCCTGCTCCTGGGTGGGCACCGGGTGCAAGTAGGTATGGTAGACGGCGCGGTACAGCTTCGCTTCCTGCGGCGAGCCTTCGAGCGACTCGGCGGCTTTCTTCAGCAGCCCCAGCAGGGCCGCCACGCGCTCGTTCGTGGCGGCGTTCAGATCCACTCGCTCGCTGATCAGCCGCGATTGCAGCAAGGGATTGCGGTGCAAGGCATCGGGCCGGGTATAGTCGTGCAAGGCATCGCGGACGGCCCCGGCGAAAGCATCCTGGCTGAGCACCACGAGCGGCACGTTCACGGGCGGGGGCGCCGACGTTTGCGGGGTCATGGCGATCTCGCGCTCGGCCAGCAGCGCCAGCCATGGCATCGGCGGCACCGCCCGCCAGTTATGCCCGTAGACTCCGTAATGCCGGCCCCCCACCTCGAAGCCGGCTTCCGGGATCGCAGCCAGGTCGGCGTACGCGAAGAGCGGCGCCCAGAAATCGGGGTCGGCGCAAGGCAGGAAGGTGTAGACGAGGCCCGGTGTCGTCAGATAATGGCGCACGCAGTTGATGAACACGAGGCTTTGCGCGGGCGAGACATCCTGGTACGTATCGCGGGCCATCCAGAAGCGGAAGCATGTGGCGCTCTCGCCGGGCCGCAGGGGCGCGTGGCGCTGCAAATAGCGCCACGCGGCCAGCGCGCCCGCATCGGCCTGCAGATCCGCCTCGCTCGCCCGCTGCAGCGCGACCATGTGCATGAACGCGTAGGGCTGGTGGTCCACATCGCGGAACACGATCACGCCTTCGGGCTGGCGTTCCAGCCAATGCGCCGCCAGTTGGGCGGACTCGGCGCCCTCGTGCTGCGCCACCATCGCGGTGAGCAGCGGTACATCGCCCGGCTCCATACGCGCCGGATGGACGTTGCCCACTTCTTGCCATTCAAAGAACGAGCGCATGACCGCGTTATCCCGGTGCAAAAAGACGTAATCAAACAGCACCCGCTGTTGCTCTTGTTCGTTGCTACGGGCCAGGGCTTTGGTGTAGTACGTGCGCGCCCGTTTATGGAGCTCGGCGTACCAGGTGGGATTGCGCCAGCGCAGGTCCGTCACCAGCGCCTCGCGGGCCAGATCATGCGGGAAGAGGCCCTGCGGCCCCGCGTCGATAAAGGACAGCCCGCGCAGCCATTCAAACAACTCATGGGCATTGGGCGTGCCGACCATCGTTTCGAGCAGGTCCTCGGTGGTCAGGCGCACGAGGGCACAGGCTTCCAGCGCCGTGCGGTGCGCCGGGCCGGGCACCTTCTGCACCAGTTCTTCCAGCAGCGCCTTCACGACGTCGGGCGCGGCCTCCGGGCGAAAGCGGAAGTCGCCCCGTTGGGCAAAGACATCGGCGACGAGCGAGAGCGCCAGCGGGTGGCCGTGCGTGAAGCGCAGCACGTCGGGCTGTTGCTCAGACGGGATGCTGCGCCGGGTCAGGTAATCGCGGCACTCGTCGGAACTCAGGTTACGCAAGGAGATCGGGCGGATCATGCTCTGCCAGCCGGGATCGCGGCGCCAGGCCGAGGAAATCGACAGGCGCCCGGCCAGCACGATGAGTGTCTCGTCCGGTAACTGCGGCAGGAAAGTCTCGCGCAGCCACCCGTCGAGCGGGGTCAGCGTCTCATAAGTGTCGATGAGGATGACCCGGCGGCCCGCGGCGGCGGCCATGGCCTCCAGCGGGGAAACATCGCCGGCCAGGCCCATCGTGACCCGCAAGGCGGCCACGAACGACTCCGGCGCCGGTTCGATGTTGCGCCCGTCAAGGTAAATCGCCTGCATCCCGGCACTTTCCGTCAAGTAGGCGAACTCCTTGAGCAACGTCGTCTTGCCGACGCCGCCGGGGCCGAACAGATAGAGGAGGTAAAAGGGCAACTCGGAAGCCTGGAGGGCAGCAATGAACAACTCCCGCTCCGTCTCGCGCCCCACGAACCGGCGGCGTCGCGCCGCATGCAGCCGATCAGACAGACGCAGTGTCATCGGATCCCCCTTCTGGACAGAGCGCTAAGTTACGCTGGGATCTGGCCGACGGACCCTTGGTGTATGATACGACGAGGTTATACTACACTTCATGGAATTGTTTCTATTGTAGCGAGGTTCGCTGGTATTGTCAATTGGGCCAGTCTAGAACTGTAATTACACCATTTATATCATCTAGTGTATATAATCGCTGAATAATCCGTAAGGTACAGCGAATACGTCCCTAGCTAGGCGTATTCCGCTAACCCACCGGCGGGCGTACCCCTTCCGTCGCCAGCGCCGCGTCGATATCCGCCGCCGCAGTGTGCAGCGCCGCCCACAGCGCGTCCACATGCCGGGCCTCGGTGCGGATGTTGCCGATGGACACGCGCAAGGTGTAGCCCTCGCGCAAGACGGTGTGCGACAGGAACGCCGTGCCGCTGTTGTTGATGCGGTCCAGGATCTCGCCGTTGAGGCGCGCTAGGTAGGTGAGGATGGCCGCGCGCAAGGGCGGTGGGGCATCGGCATAGGCCGCGCGCAGATCGCGCGGGAAGGCGCGGAAGCAAATCAACGCGAACGGCGAGGCCGCGAGGCGCTCGAAGTCGCGCGAGGCGTCGATGGTCGCTTCCAGCCGGCGTGTCAGGGCCAGCGCATCGGCCAGCCGCGCGCGGATCCCGGCCACGCCGAAGCTACGCAGCACCCACCAGAGCTTGAGCGCCCGGAACGAGTGGCCCAGTTGCAGCGAGTAGTCCATGTAGTTGACGATATGCTCGCCGGGGGGCGTGCGCAGATATTCGGGCACCAGGCTGAAGGTCGCGGCCAGCGCGCCCGGTCGCCGGCAATAAAGGCAACTCACTTCGACCTGCGTGTAGAGCGCCTTGTGCGGGTTGACCACCAGCGAGTCGCCCACGCTCAGATCGCCGATCTGCTCCATGATTTCCGGCACCAGCCCCCAGAACCCGCCATAGGCCCCGTCGATATGCAGCCAGATGCCGTGCGTCCGGCAGATCTCGCTGATCGGCCCGATGGGATCGACGCTCGCCGTGGAGGTGGTGCCGGCGGTCGCGCAGACGGCCAGGGGCCGGTACCCCGCCGCCAGGTCGGCGCGGATCGCGGCGTCGAGCGCCACGGGGTCCATGCGGTAGCGCGCGTCGGATGGCACCTTGACCACGTTGTTCAGCCCCAGCCCCAGGGCAATGGCCGCCTTTTCGAGCGAGGAATGGGTCTGGTCCGAGATATAGAGGCGCAGGCGCGGCAGATCGCGCCCCATCACGCCCTCTTCGCGCACGTTGAGGCCCAGCGCCTCGCGCGCGGCGCAGAGCGCGTAGAACGACGCCAGCGATGCGCCGCCGGCAAACACGGCATCAGCATCCGCCGGATAGCCCAGCAGTTCGGCGATCCAGCGCAGCACGACCTTGGAGAGCGCCGCCGCCGCGGGACTCGACTTCCAGACCATCATGTTGACGTTGAAAGCCGCCGTCAGCGTCTCGGCCAGGATGCCGGGCATGCTGCCGCTGATGGCGAAGTAGGCATAGAACGCCGGGTGGTTCCAGTGCGTCAGGTGGGGGATGATCTTCTCGCGCGTATCGGCCAGCAGGGTCTCGAAGGGCACGGCGGCCTCCGGGGGCGGGCTGTCGAGCAGCGCCAGCAGATCGCCCGGCGGGATCGTCGCCATGACCGGCGTCGTCTCGATGTCGCGGAAATAGTCGCCGATCAGCGCGAGCACTTCGCGGCCATGGTCCTCAAACACCTCGATCGGCCAGTCACCGAGGCCGGTGGGGGAGGTCGGAGCCGGCATGGGTGGGGTCTCCTCTACGGGGGCGGCAAGGAGTTGGACGGCAAAAGGATCGGGCCGCGGCGATGAAAAAAGCCGTCCTTAAGCGGACGGCTCTGGTGGATCTGAGCGGGCTCGAACCGCTGACCTCTACAATGCGAATGTAGCGCTCTCCCAGCTGAGCTACAGACCCAGGCGCTCCTTATTATAACAGAAGTTCCGGCGATTTGCAAGGCAAAGTCGGCCATCTGTTCCCAGGTTCACCGCGTAGGTGCGAAGAATGCGAAGAACGTTTATACTAGCCTTGTTCATTGCCCACTTCGGGACTGCATGGTACATCATAACGCGGGGCGGCACCGCGTAACCGGCCCGGCGCGGGCACATTGCAGAAGATAGACAGGGGGCGCAGAGACCACGGGCACCTGCGCCCTTTACAGGTTGGTAATGAAGAAGCTGCCACCCTGACGCCTATGCTATAATAGGGCATTCGAGAGCAGAGAGGGGACCCTGGGTGTTATATCTGATCGTGCTTGGCGCACTTATCGTGCTGATCGGGGTGATCTGGGCAGTCAGCGGCGCCCCGGCGGCCGGGTGGGTGCTCGCGGCCACCGTAGTCGTGGGGTTGGCTTTGCCCGTGGCGCGCATCCTCTTGCGGCGCGGCGGCCCCGACGACAAGTTCCCCTGGGAATGAGGCCTACTTAACGCTTTGCCGGTTCGCGCACCGGCGTCTTCCCCGCCTGATTATAGACGTGCAGAATCCGCTGGATGGTGGTGATTTGCGCGCCGATGGCTACCAGCCAGAGCGCCCAGGTCACGATGTCGGGCAGCACCGGGCTCAGGATCAGGGCAATCGCCAGCGCGCCGATGCGCTCGGAGCGCGCCATGATCCCCACCTCGGCATCGACGTTCAGCGCCGTCGCCCGCGCCCGCGTGTAGCTGACCATCATCGACCCGACGATCACGGCAAAGATGAGCATCGGCTCAAGGGTGCGGCCCCGCTGCAGGAAGTACCACAGCAACCCCATATAGATCACGCCTTCGGAATAGCGGTCGAGCGACGAGTCGAGGAAGCCGCCAAACGGCGTGATGCGGTTAGTGATGCGCGCCAGCGCCCCATCCAGCAGATCGAACAGCCCCGCGAACACAATCAGGACGCCGCCCCAGAACAGGTTGCCGGTGGCGATGAGCGCGGCCACGCCGATATTGATGAGCAGCCCGAACATCGTCAGCATGTTGGGCGTGATCGGCGTGTTGACAAAGATGGTGGCGATCCGCCGCATCTGCGCACGGGTCCAATCCTGAAAAACACTCGTCAGCAACGTCAGTCTCCTCCCACAAAGCCCCCTTCAGGGCCGGGGGCGCCAGGATTTCCCCGCCGCCTACCGGCGCGCGGAGTCCTGTCGTTGGTGGCCCACCAGGCAGGGGCCACCACCACTATTCAGAATCGGCGGCGTGATCCTCGTCCGACCGGCGGCCTCCACCGGGGCGCCGCGGGCGCCGGGGCGATGCGTCGGTGTCCACGCCGAGCCAGTCGCTAATACGTGCTGTAGCACGATCCAGACCTTGTTCCAACTCGTCGGCCAGCGGCCAGCCCGGCGCGCCGCTGAGCGGCGTCAGATGGCGCAAGCGGCGCAACGAGAACCGATGCGGCGGGCCGCCCTCGGCCAGGAAGCGTTCGCGCGCCTGCTCATAAAACGCTTCCACGCGCGCCGCGATCACCGGCCAGTCGTAGCGCGCGGCGGTCTCGCGCCCGTGTGCGACCATGGCCTGGCGCAGTGGGCCGTCGCTCAGCACGCGCACCAGGGCCACGGCCAGGGCTTCCGGAGAGCGGGGTTCGACCAGGAAGCCCTCTTTGCCGTGCGTCATCACGGCGGCGTAGCCCACGCACCGGCTCGCCACGACGGGCACCCCGGCGGCCATGCCCTCCAGCAGCACGATCCCGAAGCTCTCCTGGCCCGTCGAGGGGGCGCAATAGACATCACAGCTCTGGTAGTAGCGCGGCAACTCCTCGGCGCTCACATATCCGGCAAATTCGACCACGTCCGGCTCTTCGGGCAGGAGATCGGCGAACAGTTCGGCATCGCCCTTGCCGACGACGACCACCCGCACCTCGGGGCAGACTGTGCGCACCAGCGGCAGGGCCTGCAACAACGTGCGGAACCCCTTGCGCGGCTCGTCGAAGCGGCCCACGAACAGCACCGTGGGCCGGCCGTCGCGGTAGCGGGCGATGGGCGCCAGGGGGGCGCCGAACCGGGTCACGTCGATCCCGTTGGGGATGATCGTGTAGTCGTCGGGGAAATACTGGCTGATATAGTCGCGCGCCGCCGTCGAGACGGCGATCCGCCCGTGCAGGCGCTCGAAATAGCCGCGCAGCACGGGCCGGGCGGCAGCGTAGGCCAGGCTCTCGTCGCCGAAGGCGTGGAAGGTGCCGACGTTGCACGTCTCCGACTGCCGCAGCACGATCAGCGGCACCATGGGCATCAACGGCTCATGCAGGTGGATCACGTCGAAGGCTTCGGTGGTCAAGATGTCGCGCACGACCCGGCTGATGCCCAGCGAGAAGGAGATCCGCGCCCGCGACCCGTTGGCCGGCAACTCGACCACATCCCCCACCCGGCGCACGTTGCCGGCCAGGAACTGATCTTCGTCGTTGGACGACGGCGCCAGGATCATCACCTGGTGGCCGCGCAGGCGCAGGTACTTTTCCAGCCCCTTGATGTGTTCGGTCACGCCGCCGGGATAGGGATAATCATACGGCGAGACCAGACAAATCTTCATGTCACCTGCCTGCGGACGCCCCGGCGCACCGCTCGCTGGACCTTGTAGGCCGGAGACACAATCATGCTGCGCCAGAGATTGGGCGCGGCGATGATGGCGTGGTCGCGGAAGTTCATGAAGCGGCCCCCCGCGATCAGCGTCCGGGCCGCGATGGCCGCCTTCAGATCCTCGATTGTGGAACCGGGGAAATAGGTGTAGCCCATGCCGATCATCGACAGGGCATGGGCATCGCTGCCGCCGAACTCCGGCAGTTGGAGCCGGGCGTTCAACGCGGCGACCTCGCGGTGCGAGACGCGCCCGGCCACGCTGGGATTGAAGGTCTCCATGCCGTGGAACGGCGCCGCGCTGTTATGCACCTCCAGCAACGCCTTCTCCTGGATGCTGGCCGTCAGTTTGCAGAGCGGATGCGGTGCGATCACCAGCCCGCCCGCCTCGTAAATCATGTCCACCGAGGCGCGCAACGATTTCAGCATCGGGAAGTCGCGCTCGACAAACAGCGCCAGCAGGTGGCCCTGGCGGGTGGTGATCTCGGTGCCCATGATCACCTGCACGCGATACCCGCGCCGGGCGACGAGCTCGCGCGCCTCGTGCGCGCCGCGCACGTCGTCATGGTCGGCGATGGCGATAATATCCAGGTCGGTCTGATGCTCGACGAACTCCAGGATCTTGGGAATCGAGTCGATCCCGTCGCTGTAGGTGGAATGAATATGCAGATCCGCTTTGCCATGGCCGGCAGGCCGGCCGGCGGGGCCGGCGGAGACCGGCGCGGCGGGGGCGGGTGGGGGAGCGCCCGTGGTCACGTTGGTTGAGTCCTTTCCATCGGGCAGCGCCCTGCTAAAATCGGCTAGTCCGGGCCTGATCCGCGGGGATCGCCCCTGGCGCTGTCGCAACCTCCATTATACCAGATTCAGCAACCGGGAATCCCGCCCGCGCTGCACGATCAGCGGGGGCGCAGGGCGCAGGCACCCCGCTACTATACCACAAACGTGGCCCCGGTGGGCCGGTTGGATTTAGCTACGAGCCGCGCGTGGAACGGCGCGGTCAGGAAAGGCAGGCTACAATGCCTTCCAGGTGTCCGCGTCGATGCCGGCCTGCCTCAAGATTTCCAGTAACAAACTCTTGGAGATGTCGCCACTTATGAAGATTGGGAGGGGATGAGATCGTGCCAGTTCAGCCGCAACGTCAGCCAGCCGTCCAGGACGGAGCGCAATTCTGTGCGGCAGGCAGCCTCGGTAGCCGCATTGGCCCATACACCCTGGAAGCCGGGAATTTCGCCGAACAC
>DASSGZ010000399.1:0-14037 GCA_035693165.1 Chloroflexia bacterium
AGTTCGGGCTTGCAGAATCGTAGAACATCAGGATGGACCGTTCGCCTTATCAACTCTGCACGCAATTTGCCTGCGCGCTCTTGGGCTTCAGACAGTGTACGTGCCTGAGCGACTGGTTTTAGTTTGCCATCCTCTCCTAACTGCAAGCCGCTGAAAGCGAGAATTTCATTAAGTTGATATAGGAAACTCATGAAGGATTCAGAACGATTTGTAAATCTGACTGGTAACATAACAGTCTGGACGAACGCCCCGACGTTGTTGCCGCATTTGTCTTCTTTCTGCCGAACCCTAAGAGCTAATAGGATACGTTCCCATTTAGGCTCGCCTCCTTGTTCGGCAATACCACACTGGCGAAGTAGCTCAGATAGCTCACGATGTGTTACAGCCTCTGCTAATACCTCAGCTAGTCTTCGTAAATGAGCTTCATCGAAAGAAGAAATAGGCATATAGAGCAATTTTCCCCACAACGTCTCACTCTAGACGACAGTATTGATTCAAGATCGGCTGTTATGATATACGACCGCCCTGCGTCACCAGCCACTCGCCGCTGCTCCAGGGGTCCACCGGGGTCGCGCTGCGGTAGTAGAGGTCGAAGCGGATTTGCAGGCCCGGCCAGGGGTGGTGGACGAACACCGTGCGGAAGAAGTCGGCCAGGTCGGGGAAGGCGATGCCGTAGGGGGCCGGCAGCAGGGCCTCTACCTCAGAGCGAAGCAGATCCGTCTCCACACTGATCTGGATCACCGGCTCGCGGGCATAGGAGTCGTAGACCAGCTCGAACTTCGGCTCACGGACGGCGGCGAAGTCGGTGATCGCGCCCGCGAACTCGGCGTCGGTGGCCGGGAGGATGAACGGCCAGTCTTCGCCGGTGGGATAGCGGTAGACATTGGCGATGGCAGCCAGGCGGCGCAGCAGCGCGTCCCAGGCGGGGCGCTCCACCAGCCGGGTCGGGACATTCACCCCGGTATGGTCGAGCCGGACCAGGTGCCCGGCCAGGCGGCGGGCCAGTTCGGGCAGCGCCAGTTGCGCGGACGGCGCGTCCGGCGGCCCGGCTTCGACATACGGCCCCTGGGCGTCCGCGCGGTGCCGCACCGGGCGGCTGTCGGGCACGGACGCACCGTCCGGCCCACCGGCCACAGCGGAGCTACGCAAGGCGAAGTCGCCCAGGGGCAGATCGATGGGCGCCTCGGTGTTGAACAGCACCTGAGGGAAGGCCACGGCAGCTAGGGCCATGGACAGCGCCGGAAGGCCGCGCGGCGGGGTCACGGCAAAGCCGATGCCGCTCGCGCCGACGGTCGCACCCGGTAGCTCGCCTAGCAACTGCGCCAGGTGATCGAAAAAGGCCCGCGCCTCGGCAGTGTTGTCCGGGAACAGGTAGGCGATCCGGTGCAATCGCTGCGCATCCATGCAACACCTCCGCCGCAAAAAGGATCGGGGCGGGTGAGTACCCGCCCCGACCGTCGTATTCATGTCGCGCGAGGCGGCGCCGGGCCCGACCTAGTAGCCGAAGCCCTCGCCGGTGAAGCCTTCGAGCAACTTCTTCATCGTCTGCAGGAAGCGGCCCACTCCGGCGCCGTCGAGCACGCGATGGTCGAAGCTGGCGCACATGTTCATCATCGGGCGGATAGCGATGGCGTCGTCGATGACCACCGGGCGCTTGATGATCGCCTCCATGGTGATGTTGATCACGTTGGGCTGGTTCAGGATCGGGAACGACATCACCGACCCGAAGGTGCCCGAGTTGTTCAGCGTCACCGTGGAGCCTTGTATTTCATCGATGCGCAGCTTGTTCGACCGGGCGCGGTTCGCCAGGTCGTTCACAGCGCGCGTCAGGCCGACGAAGGACAGGGTGTCGGCCTGGTGGATCACCGGCACGATCAGGCCCTGCTCGCCCAGGTCGATCGGGATACCAACGTTGATGTCGCGCTTGAGCAGGACGCCCTGGTCGGTCCAGACCGAGTTGACGTAGGGGTGCTGGCGCAGCGCCTGGACCAGCGATGGGATCACGAGCGCGATCATGCTCGGGGCCAGGCCCTCGCGCTGCTGATACTGCTCCTTGATCCGGTTGCGGTACTTGACGATGTTGTTCATGTCGATTTCAACATACGTCCAGGCGTGCGGCGAGGTATGCACCGAGCGGACCATGTGCTCGGCGATGGCCTTGCGCATCTGCGTCAGCGGCACCTGCTGATCGCCGGCCCCCTGGAATACCGGGGCCATGGGCGGCGGCGCCGGAGCGGCGGCCACCGGCGCGGGCGCGGCAGGCGGAGGCGCGGTGTAGGGCAGCGCCGGCTCGTAAGGGCTGCGCATCCCGGCCTCGGCCATCCCGGCACCGGGGGCGGGCGCGGCGGCTGCAGGCTGGGCCGGAGCCTGAGCGGCAGGGGCGGCGGGCGCGGCAGCGGCGGGCTGGGCGGGGACGGGCAGCGTGCCGGCGGCGCGCTGCTCCAGGTAGCGCTCGATGTCGAGCTTGGTCACGCGGCCTTCGAGGCCGGTGCCCTGGATCTGGTTGATATCCAGATCATGCTCTTCGAGCAGGCGCGCCACGGCGGGGCTGATGCGCTTCGAGCCGCCACCAGCGCCGTTGCCGCCCGTGGCCGGGGGGGACGCAGGCGCGGCAGCGACGGCCACCGCGGCGGGCGCCGGGGCAGCAGGCGCGGGGGCAGGCGCCGGAGCGGGGGCCGCCGGAGCAGGCGCCGGGGCGCTGGCGGCGGGCGCGGCGGGCGCGGCAGCGGCGGGCGCCGGGGCCTCATGGCCGCTCGGAGCCTCTTCCACTGCGGCCTCGGTCTCAATCGTCGCGATCAGCGCGCCGTTCGGCACCGCCTCGTTCTCGGGCACCAGCAGTTCCTTGATGATGCCGGTGTAGGGCGAGGGGATCTCGGCGTTCACCTTGTCGGTGACGACCTCGGCCAACGACTCGTACTTCTCGATATGGTCGCCGGGCTTCTTCAACCAGGCCCCAATGGTGCCCTCAGTGACGCTCTCGCCCAACTGCGGCATCGTGACTTTCGCGATATTTGCCATATCTCTCCTACTCCTGTATTAGCGGCTCTTAATAGGCGGCCAGCTCGCGCATGGCGGCCACGATCTTATCCGTATTCGGCATGAACGCCGCTTCTTGTGCATGATTATACGGCATGGCGGGCACATCCGGCCCGGTGACGCGCATAATCGGGCCATCCAGGTATTCAAACGCCGCCTCGGCGATGCTGGCCGAGATTTCGGCGCCCCAGCCGCCGCTGCGGTTGTCCTCGTACACCACCAGGCACTTCCCGGTCTTTTTCACCGATTCGAGAATCGTTTCGCGGTCCAGCGGGCTGATTGTCTGCACGTCGACCACCTCGACCGAGATGCCGTCCTTGGCCAGGATCTCGGCGGCTTCGGTGCAGCGATAGTGCATCATGCCCCAGGCCACCGCGGTCAGGTGCCGGCCCTCGCGGCTCACCTTGCACTTGCCCAACTCGACGATATAGTCGCCCTCCGGCACGTCGCCCTTGATCAGCCGGTAGGCGCCCTTGTGCTCGAAATAGAGCACCGGGTCGGGATGGCGAATCGCGGCCTTGAGCAGGCCCTTGGCGTCATACGGGTTGGACGGGATGACCACGATCAGCCCCGGCACATGCCCGAACAACGCCTCGACCGACTGGCTGTGATACAGCGCGCCATGAATCCCGCCGCCATAGGGCGCGCGGATGACCATCGGCAGGCACCAGTCGTTGTTCGAGCGATAGCGGAAGCGCGCGGCCTCGCTGACGATCTGGTCGAAGGCCGGCAGGATAAAGTCGGCAAACTGGACCTCGGCCACCGGGTGCATGCCGCCCGCCGACGCGCCGATGGCGACCCCGGCGATCAGCGACTCGGCCAGCGGAGTATCGATCACCCGGTCGGGGCCGAACTGCTTGCTGAAGCCGTCGGTCACGCCGAAGACCCCGCCGCGCGGCCCCACATCCTCACCAAACACCACCACGCGCTCGTCGCGCTCCATCTCCTCGCGCAACCCGTCGCGGATCGCCTCGATTAAAGTTTTGACCGCCATTCCGCGACCTCCTCCTCCGTGGCATAGACGTGCTTCAACAGATCTTCGGCGACGGGCGCCGGGGCTTGCTCGGCATAGTCGGTGGCATCGTTCACTTCCGCATCGATCTTCCGGCGTATCTCCTCGTCGTCGGCTTCGCTCAGGATGCCGTGCTCCATGAGGTAGTGCTGGAAGAAGGCGATGGGGTCGGCCTTGCGGTCGGCCTCCTTCTCTTCCTTGGTGCGGTAAGTGCGGTCGTTATCGTCGGAGGAGTGCGCGGTGAGGCGCAGGCAACGCATCTCGATCAGGGTCGGGCCTTCGCCGCGGCGGGCGCGGTCGGCGGCATCTTTGACCGCCTTGTAGCATTCGAGCGGGTTGAGGCCGTTGACGCCGACGCCGGGCATGCCGTAGCCCACGGCGCGCGCCACCAGGTCCTGGCCGCCGACCTGCAGCGGCAGCGGCACGGAGATGGCGTAATGGTTGTTCTCGATGATGAACAGCACGGGCAGCTTGTGGATCCCGGCAAAGTTCATCGCCTCGTGCCAGTCGCCTTCGGAGGTCGAGCCTTCGCCGCCGAACCCGGCGACGACGGCGCTGTTCTTGCGCAGCAGCTTGTTCGCCAGGCCGACGCCCGCGGCGTGCAGCCACTGCGTGCCCACGGGGCTGCCGGTGGTGAGCACGTTGGCCTGCGAGAAGCCGTAGTGGCCGGGCATCTGACGCCCGCCGGAGTTGGGCTCCTCGGCTTTGGCGAAGAGGGAGAGCATGACCATGCGTGGGGTCTGGCCCAGGCAGACCATCAGCCCCAGGTCGCGGTAATAGGGGACAAACCAGTCCTTGCCGCGCTCCAGGGCGAACGCCGTGCCGATTTGCGCGGCTTCCTGCCCCTGGCAGGAGATGACAAAGGCCGCCTTGCCCTGGCGGTTGAGTTGCCACATACGCTCGTCGAGCTTGCGCGCGAGTACCATGTAATAGTACATCTCGCGCAGGGTCTCGCCGTTGAGTCCCAGTTCTTCGTGCAACGGCCGCGCAGACTGGCCTTTGGCTGCGCTCTGCCGTTTGGCTGTAGTGACCATCATGTCCTCCTGTCCAAAACCAGACGTTTAAAGATGAATTTGCGCGCCGTCGATCATGCGCGCCGCTTCCCAGATCGCTTCGCTGACGGTGGGATGCGGGAAGGAGGCCGCGCCCACTTCCCAGGCCACGGCCTGCATAAGCTGGGCCACGGCGGGCGTGCCGATCAATTCGCTGGCGTTCGGGCCGATGATATGCACGCCCAGCACCTGGCCGTCGTCGGCCGCCACGACTTTGACAAAGCCGGTGGCCTCGGCGTGCGTCTGCGCCCGTGCATTCGCGCTGTAGGGGAACTTGGCCGTTTTGGCCCCGCCGCCCCGCGCCTTCGCCGCCTCCTCGGTCAGCCCGATGGAGGCGCATTCGGGCCAGGTATAGGCCATGCGCGGGATGCGCGTGCGGTCCACCGGCAGCGGGCGGCGCCCGGCGATGGTCTCGGCCACGGTGATGCCTTCGAGCATCGCCTCGTGGGCCAGCATCAGCCCGCCGATCAGGTCGCCGATGGCGTAGACCCCGTCCACGTTGGTGCGCCCGAATTCGTCGGCGGCGACGAAGCCGTCCGCCAGCTTGAGGCCCAGCCCGTCCACGCCCGCGCCGGTGCGGGCCGTCGAGCCGGTGCCGATCAGGGCGCAGGCCACGTCCACCGTCTTGTCCTTGCCCAGGCGCACGCGCAGGCCCTCGCCCTGCTGCTCAAAATCGCCGGCATTCAGCGTTGTGCCGGTCTGCGCCTTGAGCAACTTGCGCCCGACCAGGCGCTCCAACTGCTTGCCCACCTCCGGGTCGAAACCGGGCAGCAGGTGCGCGCCGGGTTCGACCAGCGTGACCTGCGCGCCGAGCGTGGCGAGCAGGAACGCCCACTCGGTGTTCCAGGCGCCGGAACCCACCACCAGCACCGAGGCGGGCACGGCGGGCAGCGCCAGCAGTTGATCCGTGTTGAGAACGCGCTGCCCGTCGAAGGGCAGGCCATCGAGCGGGCGGGAATCGGCGCCGGTGGCGAGCACGAGGTGGTTGCAGGTCAGCCGCTGGGCCGCGCCGCCGTCCGCGGGCGTGTACTGCACCTCGCGCGGCCCGGCGACCTGGGCAGTGCCGTTTAGCTGGGTGACTTTGTACTTCTTGAACAGCGACTCGACGCCGCGGTGCAACTGCCCGACGATCTTGTCCTTGCGCGCCTGCATGGTCGCGTAGTCGAACGACACGTCGCCGGTCTGGATGCCGTGCTCGGCGGCGCGGCGGATGGTGCTGAGGGCCAGCGCGCTTTGCAGCAGCGCCTTGGTGGGGATGCAGCCGCGATGGAGGCAGAGGCCGCCCACTTTCTCGCGCTCGATGATCGCTGTGCGGAGGCCGAGTTGCGCGGCCCGAATCGCGGTGGGATAGCCGCCGGTGCCGGCGCCGATCACGAGCACATCAAAATGGGATGCAGAATCGCCCGCGGCGGACGCATCCGCCGGTGCGCGGGTTTGTGGTTCAGCCACGCTGCTGGCCTCCTTGCCTGGGCTGGGTCGCGGGTGGTGCGCCGGCATGGGGCCAGCGCGCGACCCCGGCGTAATTGGCGGAGCCGCGCTGTAGTGTATCACAAGTCGGCGCGCCTTGTCAAAGTTGGGCGGGCCTAACCCCCCGGCCCCCTTCCCGGCGCGGGAAGGGGGAGATGGGAGTTAGGTGCCACGCGGCGGGGCGGCTTAGAAGAAGTCCGGCAGGTAGGGCCGGGGGCCGGCGAAGACGGCTTCGGCCTGGGCCAGGCCGGCGGGGTCGTGGACGGTGAGCAGGCCCAGATCGGCGGCCTGGGTGGGGGTCAGGTAGCCGGTGTAGAGCTGGCCGAGCACGCGCTCGTCGAGGCTCAGGGCCGGGGCGACGCGGGTGGGCGCCCAGGCTCCCCCGCCGTCATTGACCGCCAGTTGCCCGCTCACCGGCGTGGTGCCGCCGTGGACCGGCGTGACTTGCAGGGCCAGGTTCCCGCTCACGCCCGCGGGGTAACGCCGGGCTTCGAGCGCGGCGGGCACGTCCAGGATACGCAGCATGAAACCGGGGTCCACTTCCACCTTGATGCGCGGGTCGTCCAGTAGGGCCAGCAGGCGCCCCGCCTCCGGCTGATCCGCCACCACCTCCTGCGCCTGGCTGTCGTGGTTGCGCAGGAAGCCGAACACGGCCCGCAGCGCCGCGCCGTCCAGGGCGATCATCTCGCGGATCTGCACCTGGCGGGTCCAGGGCGCGGTTTCCTTAAATGTGTACACCACGTAGGCGCGCGGCTCGCCACTGGGGTCGCGCCAGTAGTAGATGTTGGCCGGGCGGCTCAGCTTGCGGCGGCGCCAGTGGGTCGCATGGCGCACCAGGGGGCCGCTGCGGCCCGGTGCCCACGCGTCGTAGATACCCATCAGGATCGCCAGGTCGGCGTCGGACACCGCCGGCTGGTCGCCGGGCTTCGGCAGGTCGGTGGTCACGGCGACGGCATGCCAGGAGCCGGTCTGCTTGACGATGGGCAGGCGCTCAATCGGGATGGTGTATTGCAGGTTGTCCGAGACGTGGGCCCAGCCGTAGCGCTTGTAGAAGGGAAAGTAGAAGGGATACAGGATCGAGAGCGGGTAGCCGTCCGCGCGCATCTCGGCGGCTACGGCGTCGAGCAGGCGCCCGATGTAGCCCTGGCGGCGGTACTCCGGCGGCGTCGCCACGGCGGACAGGCCGCCCGCGCGCACCGTCCCGGCCCCGAACCACATCTGCATGGGCAGCAGCGCCAGCCCGGCGCGCATCTCGCCGTCCACAAACAGCCCGCGCAACTCGCTTAGCACCGCGCTCTGGCGCCAGCGTTCGAGATCGCCGGGTGGGGGCTGGAATGCCTGCCCGACCATATTGAAAAACGCGGTAGTTTCCTCAGCCCGCACCGGGCGGATTTCCTCGGCCATGAATGCTCCTTTCACAATAGGCACGCAAATAGAACATGCCTACCGCAGTGTGTCTCTACACTATAACCTGGCAAGCGCGGATGAACATGGGGCGCGGGAGGGATGCTGTGCCCGCCGTTGGGCGGAAACGTGGTTAGCGCGCCGGCAAGCGAAGCCGCGAACCAGCTACAAGTGTTGCCACGCCGCGTCTTCCGCGGGCGTATCCCACAGGCGGGCCAGGGGCTGCTCACTGGCAAGCGCCGTCGCGCGGGATAGCGGGATCGTGTCCGGCGCCACGTCTTCGCCGGCTAATGCGTACGCTATAGTGACAATGAGCCGGCGCTGCCGAGGCGTGAGTAGCTCCCAGACTTCCGCGAGCGCACGATCTAGCGCCTGATCGGGGTCGTTGGGCATCTCGACACACCTCCGATCCCATTGAGCGGCGGGCCGGTTTGAAACCGGCCCCTACAACGCGATTGGGACGCGGGCCGGTTTGAAACCGGCCCCTACAGTGGCAGGATTAGACGGACTACTGGCTCGGCGGCGTGCAGTACGGGCCGTCGCAGTCGGCGTGCCAGGTTTCGCCGGGGCGCACCGGCCAGCCCAGGGCGACCAGGGCGGCGCGAACCTGGCAGAGCGGCAGACCCACCACGTTGGTGAAGCAGCCTTCCACGTTCTTGACGAGGTTGTGCCCCAGACCCTGCACGGCGTAGGCCCCGGCTTTGTCCAGAGGCTCGCGGCTGCGCACGTACCAATCGATGACGTTCTCGCTGTAGTCGCCCATCTGGACCAGGCTGCTGACGTAGCCGTAGCGGGCCACCGAGACGGCGGGCGTGCTCCCGGCCTGGGACCGGGCCAGCACGAACGCCCAGCCGCTGACCACCATGTGCGGGCGGCGGGCCAGGCGGCGCAGCATCAGCCGGGCGTCCGTCGCGTCACGCGGCTTGCCCAGCACCTCGCGATCGAGCACGACGATGGTGTCGGCGCCCAGGATGATCGCGTCGCGGCCGTCCGCGGTGGCCTGCGGCACGACCCCCTGCGCCTTGCGCCACGCCCACAGGATCGGATTGGAGTCCGGCGGCACGTCGAACGGCTCAGGCAGCTTGATCGTCGGGAAGTCGCGGTAGGGCTGGTTCCAGGGGTTCTCTTCCGCACCCGACGTGATGACATCAAAAGGCCCGGTCAGCCGGGCCAGGAGGTCCTTGCGGCGGGGCGAGCCGGAGGCCAGCACCAGCCGGGGCGGCGACGCGGCCATCAGATCTCCTCCCCGGCCAGTTCGGGCGCCGCGCCGATGTTCAGCCCGGCCTCGTCGCTCAACTGCCAGCGCAGCCAGGCTTCGACAAACGGATCGAGCTCGCCGTTCAGCACGGCCTCGGTGTTGCTGGTTTCGTGGCCGGTCCGCAGGTCCTTGACCAGCTTGTAGGGGTGCAGCACGTAGTTCAGGATCTGGCTGCCCCAGCCCACATCGACGTGCTTGCCCTTCAGGCGGGCTGTCTCCTCGGCGCGCTTGCGCATCTCGATGTCCCAGAGCCGGGCGCGCAGGATGCGCATGGCAAACTCGCGGTTTTGCAATTGCGAGCGCTCGTTCTGGCAGGTAACGACGATGCCGCTGGGGATGTGCGTGAGGCGGACCGCCGTCGAGTTCTTCTGCACGTTCTGGCCGCCCGCCCCCGCCGAGCGGAAGACATCCATCTTGATGTCGTCGGGGTTGATCTCGACCTCGACATCGTCCTCGATTTCGGGCAGCACTTCCATCAGCGCGAACGACGTGTGGCGGCGGCCCGAGGAGTCGAAGGGCGAAATACGCACCAGGCGATGGACGCCGGCCAGAAAGCGGCTGTAGCCGAATGCGTTCAGCCCGCGGAAGGCGATAGTCACGCTTTTGATGCCGGCTTCGTCGCCTTCGGTCAGGTCGAGGATCTCGGTCTTCCAGTTGCGCAACTCGGCCCAGCGGGTGACTTCGCGCAGCAGCATCTCGACCCAGTCCTGGGCCTCGGTGCCGCCCTCGCGGGCATGGATCGAGACCAGGGCGTTGCGCGAGTCGTAGGGGCCGCTCAACACGAGGTCGAGTTCCATCTTGTCGAGCCGGGCTAATAGCTGCTCGGTGTCGCGGGCCACCTCGGCCATCACTTCGCTGTCGTCTTCGCTCTGCGCCAACTGATAGAGGTCGAGCAGATCGCGGCCCTGCGCGGCCACGCCTCGCCAGGATTCGAGATGCTCCTGTAGCGCATTGCGGCGCTGCATCACCGCCTGGGCGGCCTGGGCATCCTCCCAGAAGTCGGGGGCCACCGAGCGGCGGTCCAGGTCGGTTATTTCTTTTTCTTTACCGGCCAGGTCAAAGACGCACCTCGATTTCCTGGATGCGCTGGTTGATCTCGTTGAGGGTGTCGATAATGCTTTCGCTGGTCAATAAGGCCATCGGAGTGTCTCCTTTATCCGTCAGTTCGCCGCAGTATACCACCTCGATTATAATGTATGCAACTTGCGTACCCACGGGGCGCGCGATAGCGAGGGCGCCCGGCCCGTTAACGGGCGGGCTAGCACAACGAAGCCCGCCGGCGCGGGCTGGTTCCTATTGCGTTAGGCCGCGCCGGCGGGCTTCGCAACCGTAGCCGGAGGCTCAAACCTCCGGCCCACCCACCACGAGACTAGCGAAAGGATCACACGCATGCTCAAGTGCCCGCACTGCCAGGAGATGTTCGAGGACGCGCAGTGGAAAACACAGGATATCGGCCTCTCGGATGTGCGCATGGTCATTGTCTACTGCCCCAATTGCAAGACGGTGCTTTCGATCTTCAATCTCGACATCGCGCTAACCAGCCTGGGCCAGATCACCGAGATGCTGACCGCGCTGACCGATCGCATGGACGCGCGCGACCGCAGCCAGGCGGGCACGGCGGGGCAATAGGCGCCTCCGGGCCGGGCGAGCGGTGCCGCAGCCGTGAACTACTGCCCAGGGTGCGCCGCGGACGCTCTCGTTCGGGTCCAAGACGAGACTCTGCGCCGCGCTCAGAGTGACAAAAGCCTTTGAGAACTGTCATTCTGAGCGCAGCGCAGAATCTCGTCTCGACGAGACCCTGCGCCGCGCTGAAACCAGGTAGATCGCACGGGGCGACAAGGCGGGTTTGAAACCCGCCCCTACACCGCCATCTCCGCCTGTTTCATCCCCCATGACGTGCCGCCGGCTCATGGGTGGCTCAGCGTGACATGACCCCGGCGGGTTCCGTCTACCGGGCGCCGATAGACACCGCAAGCAAAAGTGCCTCGCCGCTAGAAACGGCGAGGCACTTTCCTTGTTGGAATTACTGATCACTGACCACTGACGGCCGGCGGCTACACGCCCGCGGCCACCCCCGCGCGCAGGCCGACGTTCAGCGAGTCCACCGCGGCGAGCGTGGCCTCGGTGGGGGCGGCGACCAGGTGCGGCTCGTAGTGCTGCATGGTGATGCAGTTGGTCGGGCAGATCTGGCTGCACAGGCCGCAGCGGATGCAGAGGTTTTCGTCCATAATCATGGCGGCGCCGGCTTTCCAGCCCTTGGCCTCCATGAGCCGCGGCTCGAACGGCAGGTTGTTGATGCTCTCGATCAACTCCAGGTCGGCCATGTGGATGACGTTGACCGGGCAGACCTCCACGCAGGCGTTGCACAGGATGCAGTTGTCGCCGTCCACGAAGATGTTAAGCTGGCACTGCAAGCAGCGCTTCGCTTCCTCGAACGCCTCGTGATGCGGCAAGCCCAGTTCCACCTCCGTGGTGAGGTTGAAGCGGGATTCGAGCGGGCGCATCGGCATCTCCTGGCGCGGCACGGCATCATAGTCGTCGCCCTCGACCAGGCGGCGCTGCATGGTGTCGGCGGTCCAGATCGAGATCGGCTGCCAGCTCAGGCGCACGGCGGCATCCTGCGGGTACTCGCGGCGCACGGTTTGCGTCTCGGCCCAGGCTTCGAGGCTGCGCGTCACGTCCAGGTGGTAGTCCGAGACATAGTCCTGGTAGGGCACCAGGGCGAACTCGGCGCGCACCGTGACCTTCTCGTCGTCGGGATTGACCCCGCGCAGGTACTGGTCCATGGCGATGGCCGCTTTGTGCCCGTCGCCGATCGAGGCGATGATCGTGCGGGCGCCCGCGGTGTAGTCGCCCCCGGCGAAGATGCCGGGCACGTTGGTCATCCAGGTCACCGGGTCGACCACGGGGCGGTTGCGCCGCGAGACCTTCACGCCCGCCTCTTCGAGATAGCTCACGTCGGAGTTCTGGCCGGTCGCCGCCACCACCGTGTCCACGTCGAGGATGAACTCGGTGCCGGGGATCGGCACGGGGGCGCGGCGGCCCGAGGCGTCGGGTTCGCCCAGGCGGTTGCGCACGCACTTGAGGCCGACGACTTTGCCCTCGGAGACCAGCACCTCGGTCTGCGAGACCAGGAAGCGGAACTCGATGCCCTCGATCTCGGCCTCGCGCGCTTCCTCGTCGTAGACCAGCATCTCGTTGCGGCTGCGGCGATAGATCACATAGACCTTCTCGGCGCCCATGCGCAGCGACGAGCGCGAGCAGTCCATCGCGGTGAAGCCGCCGCCGATGACGGCCACGCGCTTGCCCACCAGCGGGTATTTGTGCAGGTTGATGCGCTCCATGAAGTGCAGGCCCGAATAGAGACCGGAGACGTTCTCGTAGTCCTCGCCGGGCACTTCCATGCGCTGGGGCACCTGCGTGCCGCAGGCCAGGAACACGGCGTGGTGCCGCGTCTTCAGGTCGGTCAGCGAGATCGCGTTGGGCTTGCCCTCTTCGATATACTCGGGCGTGGTCGTCTTGCCGATAGGCGTGTTCAGCTTCAACTCGACGCCCATGGCAGCCATGTACTGGTTAATCTCTTCGTTGCAGAGGTCCCGCGGCAGGCGCCACTCCGGGATGCCTACGGTGAGCATGCCGCCCGCCACCTTCAGCGCCTCGTAGATGGTCACGCCATAGCCCATCTTCGCCAAGTCGCGCGCCGCGCTGATGCCGGTCGGCCCGGCGCCGACCACAGCCACGGTCTGCGACTTGGTGCGCGCCGGGCGCGTCCAGGGGTACTGCTCGCTGCGGTTGTCCGAGGCAACGCGCTTCAGCCAGCAGATGGCAATCGGCTTGTCGACCCGCCCGCGCCGGCAGGCCTGCTCGCAGGGCCGCGCACACACCCGGCCCAGGATGCCGGGGATGACGTTGTCTTCGAGATTAATACGGTAGGCTTCGTCGTAGTCCTCGGCGGCGATGTGGGCGATATAACGCGCCACGTCAGTGTAGGCCGGGCAGCCGTACTGGCAGGAGATGTTTGCCAGGAACCATTCGTTATCCCCGGTAAACAGGTGGTACGGCTGGGCCTCGTGTTCGGCGTGCCCGACCCGGCTCTCGGCGCGCACCAGCGCCATCAAGCGCATACGTTCTTCGGCCATCAGAGTCTCCTTCTGCTAAATGCCCCAGCCCAACCGCAGCATCCAGCCCTGATCCTCGATGGTCGAGTCGGGGCCGTGGCCGGGGTAGAAGCGGGTGGTCGGCGCTAAATCGGACAGGCGGCGCAGGCTGGCGTAGAGAGCGTTCTCGTCGCCGCCGGCCAGGTCAGTGCGGCCCATGCCCTGGTCGAACAGGGTGTCGCCGCTGAACAGCAGATCCTCATCTTCCTCGTGGAGGCAGCACGAGCCGGGCGTGTGCCCCGGCGTATGCAACACCCGGAAGCGGTACTGGCCCACCGGCAGCACATCGCCCTCGTGCAGAAAGCCGCTGGGCGTGCTGGGAGCGATGGTGAACGGCAGGCGCTGGTGCTCGCTGGCCGGGTGGGCCAGCCGGGGGGCATCGGCCTCGTGGATCAGCAAGGGCGCGCCCGTGGCCGCCACCAGCGCGGCGTTATCGCCCACGTGGTCCCAGTGGCCGTGCGTATCCACAATCCGCACCACGCGCAGGCGGCGCGACTCGACCCGGCGCAGCAGTTCCGCCGCGCTGTCGAGGGGCGCGTCGACGATCATCGCCTCGCCCGCCGTCTCGTCGGCCACCAGGTAGCCGTTGGTATCGACAGGTCCGGATGTAATACAGTCAATCAGCATATCCAGTCTCTCGTTTCCGGCCCG
>DASSGZ010000400.1:0-4074 GCA_035693165.1 Chloroflexia bacterium
AGTAATGCATCACGTTGATTCCTTCCCGCCGTCTCATGACTACCGCCGGATGGGCACCCTACGTGCGCGTGCCCACCGATTTTGAAAGATGATCCTGATCGCGCTCGGGCCCCGGCGCCTGGCCGGGGCCGGCCCCGATCCGCCGGGCCGCCGTAGGACCGGGGTGGGGTTCCTCGCCCCGTTGCGCGGTGGTTGGGCGGCGCTTATCGCGTCTCCTCGGACTCCGCAGCGGGTGCGCGCCGGCGCGGCGCCGGCAGGTGGCCTTGCAATAGAGGCTCCGCCCCGCAATACGGCGGCCTTCCCCTATGCGCGCCGGGCGGGTCGCGCTCACGCTCGCACCGTCACCGGCCCCCCGCTCAGCGGCAATGCGCCGATCTCCGCCGCCGCGCACTGGGCCTGCCAGGCTGCCGCGGAGAGCGTGCCGTCGGTCAGATGATCCAGTGTGCTGAAGGGGGCGATGCCCGTCTCGCCCCGGCGACACTCCACCGGCACGCCCGGCAGCGCCTGCACCTCCCAGCCTGCCCCGGCCAGTGTAGACGCCAGGGCCGCCCCCAGCACATAGCCACCCCATGCGGCCCACTCGTCCTCCGTGAACCCGCGGCCTTCCGGATGGCCCACGTGCCGCCCGAACGCCGCCCGCCGGCCCGCCACCTGCGGCAAATCGGCCAGGGTCATATCCGCCAGATCGGCGCGGTGCTGCTCGGCCACCGCGCTCCACCGCGGCACGAAGACCTGGGCGCCGGTTGCAGCCCAGGCCACCGGCTGCAAGCTCCGGGCGTGGGCCGCCCCGGCCAGGCTGCGCAGCATCTGGTGTTCGCAGGCTGCGGCGCCGGCCAGCAAGGATAGCGCCGGCGGATCCTCGGCCGGTACGCGTCCGGGCGGCAGGCGTTGCGCGGCCGCGATCCGCTCCGCCAGAGCCGGGTGCGTATCATACGGGTCGCTCTGGCCGGCCGCCAGCGCCGCCTCTAGATGCCGCTGCACCGCCGTGGCGACGGCCGGGGCGGCCAGGAACGCGGCAAACCCTTCGGCCAGGGGCGGGCGGAACCCGCCCTTGAGCACCGGCACGACCTCGCTGTCCCAGTAGACAGCGAACGCCCCCGCCGCGCCATGGATAGCGCGCAGCCCCGCGATCAGGGGCTGGGCGCCGACGGTGCGCGCCGCTAGCTCGTCGGCCACGAACTCCTGCCGCCGCGAGACGGCGTGGGTCACGCGCAGGAACAACCGGCCATACCACCAGAATGGGCGCTGCACGACCGAGCCGGCCAGCCCTACCAGCGTGCGCCCGATGGCCGCACGGGTCTTGTAAATCCAGGGGCCGACGCGGATGTCGCCGCCGTAATAGTGGCCGAACTCGTGGGCCAGCACGGCGCGCAATTGGGACACGGTGACGATGGACAACAGGCTGAGGCCCAGCCCCATCACGCGGCGGCTGCCGAAGCCCAGGAACCCACCGCGCGAACTCACCCAGGCGTTCACCTCCGGGATCAGGTAGACTTCGGCGGGCAGGGGCTGGCCGGTGGCCGCGGCCACCTCGCGAATCAGCGCGAAGAGGGCCGGCTGCGTTGCCGGATCGAGGCGCGGGCCGGGCGGCTCAAACCGATCGGGGCGGGGCACCAGCGACCAGAGGATCACCCCGGCGGCGACCAGGCAGCCGAAGGCAAGCTGGATGTGCAGCCGGTGGGCAACCGTCCACTCGGCGTAGGGGATAAAGACCAGCACCCCGGCGACGAGGACCGCCAGGAGATAGAAGCCGATGAACAGCGCGACGGCCAGGGCCGCCCGCCCCGCCAGGGAGACCCGCGCGGGGGCGCCGCCGGGCGCTGCTGTGTCGTGACCGGTCTCCACATCATGCATACGCTACTCCTCCATGTTGGCTTAACTGCCGCTACCATTTGGCGCCCGCGCGCCCGCCGCTGCTGATGCCGGGCGCCCCCGCGCTCTACTCCATATCCGGCCAGATGGGATGCACCAGGGCCAGTAACAGGAGCAGTTGGCCCACGCCGAGGACATCGTTCCACAGCGACATGCCGAGCAGCCGGTCGCACACGACCCCGAACACCGTCAGGCTGACCAGGCCATACACGCCCCAGCGTTGCCGGTGCCAGATCGCCAGCAGGCAGGCGATCTCGACCAGAGTGCTGGCGACGATGAGCAGCGCCAGGACCTGCGGCAGGCGCGCTACTAACTCGCGGGCGGGCGGGCCGGCCAAGCCGGCCAACAGGATCGTACCCACGACCAGCGCATCGCCCACGAGATTCACCGCCAAGAAGGCCGACAGGCACCCGCCGCGGCGCTCGTCCAGGCGGGTGCCATCAGTGGCAACCCGGCGGACCCGCTCGCCGCAGCGCGGGCAGCGCCAATCGGCGGCGGCCACAGGGCCGGCGCAGTAGTGGCAGGTATAGGGTGGGGCGGCGACCGGCGGCGCCGGCGGGCGCGCGGCGGGGCCGGGCAGCGGCCGGTCGGGCAGGGCGGTCCAGCACGCCGGGCAGATGCGCTGCCCTGGCCCCAACAATACGTCGGCGCCGCACCGCGGGCAGACATAGGGGGTGCTGAGCGCGCCCTGCGCGGCATCCCCGCCCGGCGGCTGCGTCTGGAGCGTCCCTGGGGCGGCGGGCGGCGCCGGCGGCTGTATCTGGAACGTCCCTGGGGCGGTGGGCGGGGCTAATTGCCGATCCCAGGCCAGGGGGCGCCCGCAGGCCGCGCAGGTGGCCTGGCCCACGGTCAGCGCGTTACCGCAGCGCGGGCAATGGTAGCTACCGGAGGACTCGACCATCACGGCTCCTCGTGGTAACGTCGTCCGGTCTAGCGGCCGACGCCCTGGGCCAACTGGAAGCTCACCAGCGCCCAGCGGTTGTTCACTTTCATCAAGCGCGCGCTAAAGGGCACCTCGGCATGTCTACGATAGGTGATCCTGCCTGTGACGTCGGCGGTCGTGCCCTGGGTGCCGCTAAACAGCTGGTAGTTTTCCTGACGTGCGGTCTGGAAGCCGGCGAAGAATTCGGGGTGGTCGTCAAAGAGGCGGGCGATGTCGGCCTGGGTGACGTCCGTGGCGGCGGAGGCAAACAGGGCATAGCCGGCGGCGGCATCGTTGCGCTCCCCGGCTTGCATGAAGCGCTGGATCACGGTGGTGGTCGCCGCGCTGTCCTGGGCCAGGCTCGTGAAGAGCTGCGTGGTGTTCGTCACCAGGAACAGCGCGCTCCCCCCGCAACACAGCAGCACGACCACAGCCAGGCCCAGCACCCCCCACCCGACCCGCGCGCGTCGTGCCGCAAGCGCCGGCCCGCCTGCCGGGGGCATCCCGGCGGGCGGGGGATAGTAGGCGGCTTGCTGGGCCTGAAAGGCGGCCAGGCTGGCCGGGTCGAGGGCCAGACCACAGCGGGTGCACGCCGGCTGCCCGCCAGAAATCGGGGCGGCGCACCGCGGGCACGTGTAGGCGGGTTGATCCATGCGTAGCTGAAATCCTTCCTATTTGCCCTTTGCGCCGCGCCGGCGCGCGGCGCATGCAGGATCGCCGGGAGGCTGTCAGGCGTGCGCAGCCGGCGCGCCAGGAGCCGGCGCGCGGAGCGACGGGCATACAATATCTTTCCGGATGCACGAGCGTGGGGCGGACGCCGGGCGGGCCGGGTGTGATCAATTCCGCCGAGTGGCGGGGACGGAGACCAAACACGGCGGCGCGGGACGGCAACCGGGATCGGTAGTGCGGTCTCTACTATAGCGGTCCGTCGGGCTGATCGTCAAGCTGAATGGGGGTTACGATAGGGGTATTTTAGTACTAGCCGGGGTCCTGGATCGGACTCTGACCGATAAGCGGCACTGCCGAGCGACTGATTTGCATCTATAATGTGATCCACATGTGCGAAGTTCATAGACTGTAAGAAAATTCGCGACCGAAAGCAGTCATAAAGAGATTGACACGGTCTTGGCGAATTGATAAAATCGGTCCGGCTGTAGCCGAGTCTGCTGGTTGAGCAGCGTGACCTCTCAGGTGCGTTTGCCCCGACCGGACCCATCCTTTCGGCTGCCGCCCCACATCCCGCATGTTGCAATTCAATCCCGGCGCCCGCGACAGGGTCC
>DASSGZ010000401.1:0-25774 GCA_035693165.1 Chloroflexia bacterium
ACCACTTCGCAAGCTCTATATTCGTGGCAGTAGTCACTCATTGGGAGGTTCTCGTATGTTACCGAACAGGACTCCGCCGAAGTGGCAGAGGTTCTACTAGATAAATCCCAACGAGAGCTACGATACCAACCACTTCAGCAATGAATCCTGTTAGAATTCTGCCATAGCTCAAGCCCCCATAGTTCGTGCCAAGGAAGGAGAACGCGGTTCCCGCGAAATCGCCTACAGGGCGCACCATCAGCAGGAGCAAAACATGGATGACAAGGAAGACTAGATTAGCGAGTACAAATGCCCACAGGTTTGTAACAGCCCGGCCACAAAAGCTAATCCTGCGCGTGGTAAGCACCAGACACGATATAACGATAGCTGTCGCGAGTACATAACTTACCAGCGAGTATTCGACGAAGAATGTACTTACAGCCCGTACCCATGTACCTTTAGATGGTAATCCCGATTCGCAGCAGGTATCCCCCCAAGGAGACAAGACCGCCTGGATCGTGGCCTGGAGCCAAGCAAACAGAAGAATCCAACTGCCTGCCAAAACGATCATGCTAACAGCAGTCACTACCAACCGGGAGCCATCTATTTGTTCCGCTATTGTCCGCCGCATGGACGGTTGGCCTCCTTCTTTACCTGATGATGGCTCTGCATGGCACACTAGATTACTTGGTACATAGCTGTAGCGCTTGAGTGCCTGGGGCTTGGGTGGTCCGAACAACTCCATTCTAACACGCTTACATGGCTCTTTCAATACTAACAGCAGCCCCGATAGCGGGCGGCGGCACGCGGGGATCGCGGGCGGGCGCCCAACGGCGCCGGACGCGGGTCGGGGCGTGTGGGCGGATACTTGACGTAACATAACGCCTGTACTATAATGGCCCTAATCCAACGGCCCCCTCTGCCGGCGATGATGTGACGAGCGGCGGCGCAGAGAGGCTAGAGAGCCGCCAATGGCCCCAGACACAACAGGCAAGCGTGATCAAGGACCGGTGCGTCCCGCGGATCGCCCGCCCGCCGTGGCGGTCCCGGCGGAGGCCGCACCCTGGCAGCCCGCGCTGGATCGGCTGGGGCTGAGCAGCAGCGCAGACCTGGTCACCGACCTGGTGCGCCCCGTCGCCTGGTTGGGCGCCCAACTGCTGCTGATCCTCCAACCCACGCTCACCCTCTTCGGCGCCGGCCCGCGGGTGGACCGCCTGGCGCACTACCTGGAAACCCTCGACTCGCGCCCGACCGGCGCGCCCGGAGAGGAGGACGTATGCTGATCGCCACCGGGCTGGCGCTGCTGATCCTGCTGTTCTTCATCCTCGCCCTCGTGCTGATGACCCCGCGCATCCGGCGCGGCCAGCGGGTGACGCTGCGCCCGCTGCGCGCCTACACCGCCGCGCACCAGGCCATCGCCCGCACGGCCGAGCAGGGCCGCACCACGCACCTGTCCACCGGCCCCGGCGCGCTGGCGGGCGACACGCCGCGCACGGCGGAGACGCTGGCCGGGCTGGAGGTCATGCACCAGATGGCCCGCCGCGCCGCCGCCACCGGCACGCCCCTGCTGGCGACCACCGGCAGCGGGCTGGCCTTCCCGATGGCCGAGAACGTAGTGCGCGCCGGTTACGCCGAAGTGGGCCGCCTGGACGAAGTGCCGCTGGTCGGCGGGGCATCGACCGCAGCTCAGGCCGTGACGCTGGAGGGCCGCGCCCAGGGCGTGCGCATGCTCACCCACCACGACCCGATGGCCTACGCGGCGGCAGCCGGTGCGCTCGCCGAGAACGAAGGGGTCAGCAACGGCGTGCTGGTCGGGGGGTGGAGCGCGGAGTATCTGCTGGTGAACGAGGCCCAGGCCCGCGCGGGCGTCCACGCCGTGGCCGGGTCCGCCGACCCGCAGGGGCTGGCGACGCAACTGCTGACCGCCGACCAGACGCTAATCGGCGAGGAGATTTACACCGCGGGTGCCTATCTGGACGCGCGGCCCGCGCACCAGGCCAGCCTGATCGCCCAGGACACGGTGCGCGTGCTGCTGATTCTGCTCATTGTGGTGGGCGCGCTGCTGGCGACTGCCGGCATCAACCTCGCGCCGTTATTGGGGGTTAGTCGATGAGAGGACGCCGCCAGGCGAACCGTGCGCCCCGCGCCGGCGCGCCCGTGGACCGGCCGCCGCGGCCCCGCCGCCAGGTCAATCTCTTTATCGCCCTGAACATCCTCATCAGCCTGCTGGTCGGCGGCCTGGTGTTGTTCGGCTTTTTCGCGCCGGGCGCGGGCGGGGTGCTGGTCCAGCTTTTCAGCACGTGGACGAGCACCATCATCGTGTTCGCCCTGCTGCTGGGCATCCTCAACCTGCTGCGCGTCCACCTGACGCGCATCGCGCGGCGCGGCGCGGGCTGGCCCTACAGCCTGGCGCTGGTGCTGAGCGCGGCGTTTGTGCTGATCCTGGGCTTCGCCGGCACCTGGAGCGCCGGCGACCCCGCCGTGCAGTGGGTCTTCGACTGGGTCTACAGCCCCATCGCGAGTAGCCTGTTCGCGCTGCTGGCATTCTTCGTCATCACCGCTGCCTTCCGCGCCCTGCGTGCCGGGCCGAGCGCGGCCTGGGGCATGCTCGCGGTCGCCATCCTGGTGATCGTCGGCACGGCACCCTGGAGCCGCGAAGGCCCGCTGAGCCTGCTGGCCGACGCGAAGGACTGGATCGTCAATTATCCGGCCCTGGCCGGGCTGCGCGGCATCCTGCTGGGCGCGGCCCTGGGCGCGGTGGCAACAAGTCTGCGGGTGCTGCTCGGTATCGATCGCCCGTATGTGAGCTGAGGAACTGAGGAATGTACTGCGCCCGTTGCGGAGAATCGAATCCGGCCGGCAGCGCCTACTGCGCCAAGTGCGGTAGCCCCGTTGGCCCCGCGCCCGGCAAGGGCACCCCGAACGGCCGGCGCTGCCCCATGTGCGGGGTGGTCAACCGCGCCGATGCCCTCTATTGCGCCAACTGCGGCGCACGGGTGGTGCCGGTCGACGAACTAAGCGAGGACGATCTCGATTTTCTGCGCGAGGCGCAGGCCCCGGCGCCCAAGCTGGGTCTCGACGCGCAATACGCGCTGAACAACGAGCGCCAGCGCGAACTGTTCGCCACCGGCGAAGACAAGCCGCTCGACCCCAACCTGGAGCGCCTGGTGACGCCCCCGCCGCCCGAACCGCGGCCCCGGTCGCTGTTCGGCGGGCGCCTGAGCGGCGGTAGCGGCGGCGGCGGGGTCGATCTGAACTGGCTCGACTCGCTGCGCAGCGACGAACCGGCCCGATCGGGCCCAACCATGGCCGCGCCCGAACCGCCCATGCAGGCCGCCACGCCACCCTCGCCTGCGCCGCCCATGCAGCCCGCCGCGCCTCCGCCGCCGCCCGCGCCTGAACCGCAGGAAGAACCGCCGCCGCGCTGGGCCGCCTGGGCCGCACCACCCGCCGCGAAAGAGGCCCCGGCGCCCGCGCCCGAACCCGCACCGGCCCCCGCGGGCGGCATGCCCGATTGGCTGGCCCAGTTGCGTAGCTCGCTGCCCGCCGAGGAAGAACCCGCCCAACCGCCGGCACCCACCGCACCCGCGCCTGTCGCGCCCGCGCCGCCCCCTGCGGAACCGGCCCAGGGCGGCCTGCCCGATTGGCTGCTGGGGTCCGAATCGGCAGCACCCGCGAGTCCCGCGCCGGTCGCGCCCGCTACGGCCGGCGACCTCCCGGCCTGGATGACGCCCGTGGCCGAGCAGCCGAGCGCGGGCCCGGCGGAGCCGGCGCTGCCGGCCTGGCTGAACGTGCCCGCGGAGGCCGAGCCGCCACCCGCGTCGCAGGCCTCGCTGCCCGCCTGGCTCAACCCCGATGCGGAGCCGGCCCCGCCGCCCGCGGCCCCGCCGCCCGCCGCGCCCGATTCGCATCTGCCGGCCTGGCTACGCCCGCTCGCGCCCAGCCCCGCGCCCGCCGAACCGCCCGCCACCGAACCGCCCGCGCCGGAGCCGGTCGCCGAAGCACCCGCGCCCGCGAAGCCGGCCTTGCCCGACTGGTTCCACCAGCTTGGCGGTCCCGATGAGGCGGAACCGGCGGCGGCACAAACCTTTGCCCCGGCGCCCGTGCCCGAGGCGCCGGAGCCACCCGTCGCGCCCGAACCGCCCGCGCAAGAGGCGCCGTCGGCCCTGGGCGACATCGAGTTGCCGTCCTGGCTGCGCGCGGCCTCAGCGGCCCCGCCGCCCCCACCCGCTCCGGCCACCGGGCGCAAGCCGTTCACCGGCAAGTTGCCCGAAATGGAAGGCGCCGACCAGGCCGGAGCGCCCGCACCCGAAGAGACCCTCGCCGCCGGCAGCGTCCCCGCCTGGATGAGCAGCCCGGAGCCGCCGCCACTGGCCGAGCATACCGCCCCGCCGCTGGCCGGCGCGGAGGAGGTCCATCCCTGGACCGCCGGAACGCCGGTCGCGCCCGCGACGGAGGAGCCGGTAGGCGCCGGCGGCGCGCCGCCCACCCCGGCAGTCGCTAACGAAGCCCCCGCGCCCGTGCCGCCGCCCGCGGGCGACGAGTTCCCGTCGTGGATGAGCGGCACCCCGGCCCCCGCGCCCGCCACCCCGGTAGCGGGCGACTCCGGCCTGCCCGACTGGATGAACCAGATCGGCGGCCCGGCGCCCGCGCCCGCGGCCCCGCCCGTCGCCCCGGCAGCCGGCGACTCCGGCCTGCCCGACTGGATGAACCAAATCGGCGCGACGCAGGCCCCGCCGCCCGCTGCGGCGCCCGCCGCGCCGCCGAGCGACGGCTTCCCCGCCTGGATGAGCGGCACGCCCGTGCCCGCGGAGCCGGCGGCGTCCACGCCTGCCACTATAGAGGCACCGGCCACGGACGGCTTCCCGGCCTGGATGAGCGGCGAGCCGGTCCCCGCGACGCCTGCCGAGGGCCAGGCCGCCGCGCCGGGCGAACCGGGTGCGCCGCCCGTCGAGGCCCCCGCGACCCCGGCGGCGAGCCAGGCCGGCAGCGGCGGCTTCCTAAGCGAGGAAGACCTGCCCGCCTGGCTGCGCGCCATCCGCGCCCAGCCCGCGCCCGGCACCGCGCCGCCCGAGGCCCCGCCCGCGCCCACGCCGGTCCAGCCGCCGGAAGAAGAAGAGGTCCCCGCCTGGCTGCGCGCCCTGGGCAACGTGGAAGAGGAACTGGTGCCCGTCGAGGGCCTGGGCGGGCAAGCGGCCGCCGCCGGGCCGCCGGTGCGCGTGATCCGGGCCCGCCCGCCCCGGCCCGGCGCGGTGGCCGTGTTCCACCAGTTGCTGGCCCCGCCCGCCGTGGCCGCCCCGGCCCCCGCCGCGCGGCGCAACGTCATCACGCGCGTGCCCCTCGACCGCGTGCTCTATCTGCTGCTGCTGATCGTCGTGGTCGGCATGTGGCTGGTGGTGCCCATCGACCCGGAGACGGCCACCCTGCCGGAGACCCCGGCGGGCCAGGCGTTCTACGACAGGCTGGCCGCCGTCCCGGCCAACAAGCCGGTGCTGCTGGTCTACGACTGGGATGCCACCCGCTACGGCGAGATGCACGACCTCAGCCGCGCCGTCACCCGCGTCGTGGACGGCACCGGGCACACCTTCGCCACCATCAGCACGATCCCGCAGGGCGAGGGCTTCGCCCAGCGCGTCACGGCGGAGGCCCTTCCCGTCGCCGCCACCATCGGCTGCCCGGCCACGGGGCCCTACGGGACGCGCTTCCTGCACCTCGGCTACCGCCCCGGCAACGAGGCGGGCCTGGCCGCCCTGGCGACCTCGAACATCGCCGATGTGCAGCCCTATGACTTCGCGTGCTACTCGCCCAACCGCAACATGCCGCTGCTGGCTGCCGCCCCGCGCCTCGACCAGTTCGGCGCCATCGTGCTGCTGACGAGCGAGGAACCGGCCCTGCAACGCTGGATTGAGCAGGTAGCCGCGCAGATCCCCAACGTGCCGGTGCTGGCCGCGCTGCCCGAAAGCATGCGCACCGGCGCGGTACCCTACCTGAACGTGGGCACCGGCAATGCGCGCTTGCAGAGCGCCGTCTTCGGCCTCGACGGCGCGCAGGAACTCGAAGCCCGCATCGGGGCCACCGGGCGCACCGGAGCGAGCGCCGACGCCGCCCGTCGCCAACTGGGGCGCGCGATCCACACGCAGTCCGCGGCGCTGTTCTTTATCGCCCTGGCCTTCATCGTGGCCTTCGTGATGGGTTTCTATCGCTGGATCAATCGCAGGAGCGCCTCGTGAGCATAACATTCATCGGCAGCGTCCTGGCGGCGGTGCTGACCCTGATGGTCTTCAGCTATCTGCTGGGCAACAACCCGCTCTACCGGCTGGCGCAGCACATCTTCGTCGGCGTGTCGGTGGGCTACGCGGCCATGTTGCTGCTGGGCAACGTGCTGGTGCCGCAGTTCTTCGCGCTGGGCAGCCAGGCCGGCTCGGTCGGCTGGTGGCTGGCGCTGATCCCGCTGCTGCTGGGCGTGCTGCTCTTCCTGGGCCGCATCCGGCCCCCGGCCACGCCGGGGCGACCCGGCTTCCTGGGCTTCTTCGGCACCATCGCGCTGAACATCGCCCTGAGCACCGCCGCCGCGCTCGCCATCGGCGGCGCGCTGACCGGCACCCTGGTGCCGCAGGTGGCCGACAGCATGCGCCCGCTGACCGGGGAACCGGCCCTGCTGATCGGCAACCTGGTCGTGGTGCTGGGCGTGGCGGTGAGCCTGTTCTATTTCCAGTTCAACGTCCGCCCCAGCGGCGACCGCTCCAGCGCGGGCACGCTCATCGCGACCGCCGGGCGCTGGCTCATCATCATCGCCCTGGGCGCCACGCTGGGCACGCTCACCGTGTCGTTTGTCGCCGCGCTGGTCGACCGCGTGGCGTTTCTGTTTAGCTTCTTCTAGCGCGGCTTGCGGCCTCCCGGCGGAGGCGTGCAGCGCCGCACCCAGCACTGGACAGCCATGGATGCATTAGAAGAACAACCCATCCAATCGATCCTGGCCGTGGACTGCGGGAGCCTGCACACGCGGGCTTTGCTGATGGACATCGTGGCCGACGAGTACCGCTTTGTCGGCAGCGGCGTGGCCCCCACCACCACCGAAGCCCCCTACCAGGACATCACGGTGGGCGTCTACAACGCCATCGTCGATCTCGAAAGCACCACCGGGCGCCACCTGGTGGAGGGCGGGCGCGTGGTCACGCCCCAGCACCCCGACGGCCATGGCGTGGACGTGTTCGTCGCCACCTGCAGCGCGATGCCCGCCGTGCGCCTGGTCGTGGCCGGGCTGACCAACGAGTACAGCACGCGCGCCGCCCGCCAGGCCGCCGCGGGCGCCTACACCCACCTGCTCGAAACGATCAGCTTCGACGATCCGGTAGCGCAACCCGGCCCCGGCGCGCTGACCCGCAAAGGCCCGACCCGCAACAGCGCCTGGGCCGATACCCAGCTCAACAAACTGCTGGCGCTCGCGCCCGACGTGCTGCTGATGACCGGCGGCAGCGAGGGCGGCCCCATCGCGCCCCTGCTGCACATTGCGCGGGTGGTCGTGCGCATGGTGACGGAGCAGCGCCAGCGCGAGCAGCAGGCGGCCCTGGTCGGCGGCACCGTGGCGCCTCCGCCGCTGCTCTTCTTCGCCGGCAACTCGGCGGCGCTCGACCGCGTGCAGGCCACGCTCGGCGACGCGGCCAGCGTGGTCACGCTGCCCAACATCCAGCCGGTGCTGGGCACCTTCCAGCCCGAACCCGTCCGCGATGCGCTGGTCAACCTGGTGCGCCAGAAGCAGATGCCCGCGCTGGCCGGCATGGACGCGCTGCGCACCTGGAGCCGCCGCGAGATCGAGCCGACCGTGCACGCCGTCGAACTGGTCACCCGCTACATCAGCATCCAGTACCACCGCGAGGTGCTGACCGCCGATGTGGGCGCGGCCAATACCGCGATCAGCGTGTCGGGCGGCAAGGACGGCACGACCCACGGCACGGCCGTCCGCGGCGATTTCGGCCTGGCCCAGGGTATCAGCAACCTGCTGGCCGAGGTGGGGCCGGAGGCGATCCTGCGCTGGCTGCCCTTCGAGTCGAGCGCCGAGGAAGTCAACGACTGGGCGCTGAACCGGGTGATCCGGCCCTGGACCGTGGCCCAGTCGCCGCGCGACCTGGCGATCGAGCACGCCTTTGCCCGCGAGGCGTTGCGCAGCGCCCTATCCGACCTGCGCAGCGGGCGCGACCTGCCCACAGCCACCTATGACCTGCTGATCGGCACGGGCGGCCTGCTGGCGAACGCGCCCCGCGTGGGCCAGGCGGCGCTGATCCTGCTCGACGCCCTGGAACCGACCGGCGAAGGTGTCGGCTCGCTCGAAATCGCGCTCGACAGCACGCTGATGATGCCCGCGCTGGGCGCGCTGGCCCCGGTCCACCCGGCGGCCGCCGCCTACCTGTTCGACCGCGACTGCCTGGTGCTGCTGGGCACCTGCGTGGTGCCGCTGGGCACGCCGGGCGGCGGGTTGCTGGCGCCGGCTCCGCCCAAGAACGGCCGCCGCGCCGCGCGCCCCGCCGCCCCCACCGACGGCGCCGCCCCCGCCCTCGCGCCCGCCGGCAGCCGCGGACCGATCGCCGTCGAAGTCACCGTCGATTATGCCGAGGCGGGCAGCATCACCATCGAAGTGCCCTACGGCAGCATCGAGGTCATCCCCCTGCGCCCCGAGCAGCGCGCATCTCTGCGCGTGAAGCCCGCCGCCGGCTTCCGCATCGGCACCGACGAGCCGGGCAAGCAGGTGCAGACCAAGCCGGGCGAGGAGATCAAGGGCGGGCTGATCGGCCTGATCATCGACGCGCGGGGCCGCCCGCTGACCCTGCCGAGCGACCCGCAGGCGCGCATCGCCAAGCTGCTGGAATGGGGCCAGGCCATCCGGGCGTACTCCGGGCGCGAGAGCTTCAGCCTGCTGCCCGAACCGGTAGTCGCGCCGCCCATACCGGCCGCCGAAGCCGAGGCCCCGGTGGGACCGGGCGGCTTTGTCTCGCGGTTTGGCCCGGCCGCCGGGCGCATCAGCTTCGGCGAGCCCCTGGGCGGCGAGGTCGGAGCAGCCCTCGCGCCCCCGCCCGAACCCGAACAGCCGCAGGGCCTGGAACCCGCGCCCGCGCCCCCGGCGCAGGAACCGCGCCTGGGCACCGGCCCGCTGGCCCGCCCCGGCACCGGCCCGCTGACCCCGCCCGGCGCGCGCCCCGGCACCGGCCCGCTGGGCGAAGGCGCCCCCCGGCGCACCGGGAGCACCGGCAAACTGAACCTGCCCAGCCGCGGCGGCGGCAGCAGCGGGCGCACCGGTACGGCCCCGTTGCAATGGCCGAAAGATAAGGAGGAGTGAGGTGAGCCTCTACTACCCGACCCGCCAGCCCACCATCGCCCCCAATATCATGGTGCGCAAGCAGCGCCGGCTGCCGGTGGCCGGCGACATTCTGGTGCGCATCGGGTCGCGCGTCGAGCCGGACGACGTGGTGGCGCGCGCCAGCATTCCCGGCACGCCGCTCACCGTTGATGTGGCCGGGCCGCTGGGAGTCAAGTCGAAGGCCGCGCAACGACTGCTGGCCCGCCCCACCGGCAGCACGTTCGAGGCCGGCGAGGTGCTGGCCTCGCGCCGGCAGGGCCTCACCAAGCGACTCACCGTCAAGAGCCCGGTGGCGGGCACGCTGACCGGCTACGATGCCACGACCGGCCTGGCGACCGTCACCCCGGCCAGCACCAATTTCGAGTTGCAGGCCTACATCGACGGCGTGGTCACGGAACACCTGCCCTATCGTGGGGTGGTGATCGACACGCCCGCCGCCGTGGTGCGCGGCATCGTCGGCGTGGGCGGCGAGCGCCACGGCGTGCTCCAGGTCGCCGTCGCCGACCCCGCTGAAGAGTTGATGCCCGACCAGATCAGCGCGCGCTATGCCTACGCCATCGTGCTGGGCGGCGGGACCACCACCGCCGAAACCCTGCGCCGCGCCGTGGAACACAATGTGCGCGCCCTGATCGTGGGCAGTATCGCGGAGGCCGAACTCCGCGCCTTCCTGGGCTACAGCGACCTGCGCGGCTGGACGTTGGGCCGCACCGGCTGGGACTTCCCGCCGCAGGCGCCCGGCGCGCCCGCTGTGCCGCCGCTCACCCTGGTCGTCGTCGAGGGCTTTGGCCGCGTGCCCATGGCCGCCAAGGCCTGGGAACTGCTGGCCGCGCACGACGGCGGCGAGGTGGCCGTGGACGGCACTACCCGCCTGCGCGAGGGCCTCGTCCGGCCCGAGGTCATCGTGCCCCTGCCCCGCGCCGGCGGCGTCGCGCCCTATGAGACCACCGCGCCCGCCATCGGCGTCCGCTCGCTGGTGCGGCTAATCGCGCCGCCGTATCTAGGCCGGGTCGGGCGGGTGCTGACCGTCTCGCAGGGCAAGCAACCGGTGCCCTCGGGCATCAACACCACCGCCGCCGAGGTGCAATTGCCGGACGGGGCCACCATCTGGGTGCCCCTGGCCGACCTGGAAGTGTTGGAGTAGCATGCGCGTCTCGATTACCCAGCTACAGCAAATGAAAAAGCGCGGGCAGCGCATCGTCATGGTCACGGTCTATGACTACAGCACCGCGCGCCTCACCGCCGACGCGGGCATCCCCGTGGTGCTCGTCGGCGACTCGCTCGGCATGGTGATGCTCGGTTATGAATCGACCATCCCGGTGACGATGGACGTGATGATCCACCACACCGCCGCCGTGGTGCGCGGCAACACCAAGTCGCTGATCATCGGCGATATGCCGTTCCTTACCTATCGCGGCAATCCCGACGAAGCGTTGCGCAACGCCGGGCGCTTCCTGCAAGAGGCCGGGGCGGGCGCGGTCAAGGTCGAGGGCGCCGACACGGTGCCCACGATCCGGCGCATGGTGGCCGCCGGCATCCCGGTCATGGGCCACCTGGGCCTGACGCCGCAATCGGTCAACCAGTTCGGCGGCTGGAAGGCGCAGGGCAAGACCCCCGCCGCCGCCGCGCGCATGCTCGACGACGCGCTGGCGCTGCAAGACGCGGGCATCTTCGCCCTGGTGCTCGAAACCGTGCCCGCGACCCTCGCGCGGATCATCAGCGAACGCCTCGACATCCCGACCATCGGCATCGGCGCGGGGCCGCATTGCGACGGGCAGGTACAGGTGCTGCACGACCTGCTCGGCTGGTATCCCGACTTCATGCCCAAGCACGCGCGGCCCTATGCCCAGATCGGCGACGCGATCCGCGAAGCCTTCCGCGCCTACAGCGCCGATGTGCAAAGCGGCGCCTTCCCCGGCCCGGACCAGACCATCGATGTCGACCCGGCAGTCTTCGCCGCGCTCGAAGCAGGCCCGGACGGCACCCCATCCACGGATCAGCCGGCCACCGATACGCCGGACCCGGAGCTGCGCTATGGCGGCGCCGGCCCCAAGCCCTGACATGCAAACTTTCCGCACAATCGGCGAACTGCGCGCGGCGCGCGCCGCCGTGGGGCCGGGCACCCGCGTCGGCCTAGTGCCCACCATGGGCTATCTCCACGCCGGGCACCTCTCGCTGGTCGAGCAAGCGCGCAATGAGTGTGACCTGGTGGTCGTCAGCATCTTCGTCAACCCGACACAGTTCGGCGCCAACGAAGACCTGAGCCGCTACCCGCGCGACGAGGCCCGCGATCTCCAGTTCCTGGAGTCGGCGGGTGTCGATTGGGTCTTCATCCCCACCGCCGAGGAAATCTATCCGCCCGGCTTCCAGACCTATGTCGATGTGCGCGAGGTGACAACCGTGCTGGAAGGCGCGGCGCGGCCCGGCCACTTCGCGGGCGTCGCCACTGTCGTCGCCAAGCTGTTCAACCTGGTGCAGCCCGGCGTGGCCTATTTCGGGCAAAAGGACGCCCAGCAGGTCGTCGTCATCCGGCGCTTGATCCGCGACCTGAACTTCCCGGTGGACCTGGTGATCGGCATGACGATTCGGGAGCCCGACGGCCTGGCGCTGAGTTCGCGCAACGTCTACCTCGACCCCGCCGAGCGGCAGGCGGCACTGGTGCTGTCGCGCGCGCTGCGGGCCGCGCACGACCTCTGGGACGCGGGCGAGCGCGACGGCGAACGCCTGCGCGCCGCCATGCGCGCCGTGCTGGCCGCCGAACCGCTGGCCCAACCCGACTACGTCAGCATCGCCGACCCCGACACGCTGGCCGAACTCAACGCCATCCCGCCGGGCCAGGGCGCCCTGGCCTCGCTCGCCGTGCGCATCGGGCGCGGCACCCGGCTGATCGATAATCATATTCTGGAGCCTTGACGAGTGGTCAGTGGTCAGTATGACGATTGATCATCATGACCATCCAACACACCATTGCCCATAACCGACTGACCACTGACCACCGACCACTGACCACTATGCTGCTAGCAATCGATGTCGGCAACACGAATGCCGTGATTGGGATTTACGAGGGCGCTGAACTGCGCGCATCCTGGCGGGCGGCGACGGACCATGAGCGCACCGCCGACGAGTGGGGCGGGTTGATCTATACCTTCCTGTCGGCGCGTGGCATGGCCCTGCGCGAGGTCCACGCCTGCATCGTCTCCAGCGTGGTGCCGCCGGTTACGTCGGCGCTGCGCGAGATGAGCGCCGGGTTGCTGGGCCACCCGGCCATGGTCATCGAGCCGGGCCTCAAGACCGGCGTGCGCATCGCCATCGACAACCCGCGCGAGGTGGGCGCCGACCGCATCGTCAACGCCGTGGCCGCCTACCGCCGCTACGGCGGGCCGTGCATCGTGGTCGACTTCGGCACGGCGACGACGGTGGACGCCATCGGCGCGGGCGGCGCCTACCTGGGCGGGGCCATCGCGCCCGGCCTTACCACCTCCGCCGAGGCGCTCTACCGGCTGGCCGCCCGCCTCTACTCGGTCGAGCTCGTGGCCCCGCGCAGCGTGATCGGCAAGAACACGGTCAACAGCATGCAGGCCGGCATCGTCATCGGCTATGTCGCGCTGGTCGAGGGGCTGGTGGGGCGCATGAAAGCCGAACTCCAGGCCGGTGGTGCCCCCGCCGATCTGCCGGTCATCGCCACGGGCGGCCTCTCCGGCCTCATCGCCCACGAAACAAGCGTGATCACGCACACCGACCCCGACCTGACGCTCGACGGTCTGCGCATGATCTACGAGATGAACGCCCATCCGCAGGGGGCGCCATGAGCGCCTTCCAGGGCAAGCGGATCGTCCTCGGCGTCTGCGGCGGCATCGCGGCCTACAAAGTGGCCGACCTGGCGAGCAAACTGACCCAGGCCGGGGCGCAGGTGGACGTGATCATGACCGCCGCCGCCCAGCGCTTCGTCACACCGCTGACGTTCGCCGCGCTCACCCACCGCGAGGTGCGCACCGACCTCTACGAAAGCTGGCTGGGCGAGAACACCGGGCACGTGGCCCTGGCCCACCAGGCGGCGGCCCTCGTCGTGGCCCCGGCCACGGCCAATACCATCGCGCGGCTGGCGCTCGGCCTCGGCGACGACTTCCTGAGCGCCGTCGCCCTGGCAAGCACGGCGCCGCTGCTCATCGTGCCGGCCATGGAACACAACATGTACCATCACCCGGCCACCCAGGGCCACCTGGCGACGCTGCGCGAACGCGGCGCGCTGGTGATGGAGCCGGGCGAGGGGCGGCTGGCCTCCGGCGCGACCGGCACGGGCCGCCTGCCCGACACGCCGCAGATCCTCGGCGCGCTGCGGGTGCTGCTGGGCCGGGGCGGGCCGCTGGCCGGGCAGCGCATCGTCATCACCGCGGGCGGCACGCAGGAACCGCTCGACCCGGTGCGCTATGTCGGCAACCGTTCGTCGGGGCAGATGGGCTGGGCGCTGGCCGAGGCCGCGCTCGACCTGGGCGCCGCCGTCACCCTGATCCATGGCCCCGTGCAGTTGCCGCCGCTCTATGGAGTCACCGCCGTCCGCGTAGGCACCACGCGCGACCTGGAGGCGGCAGTGCGGGCCGCGGTGCCGGGGGCAGCAGCCCTGATCATGGCCGCCGCCCCGGCAGACTACCGCCCCGCCGCCGTGGCGGAGCAAAAGATCAAGAAGCAGCCCGGCCAGGATACCTTCACGCTCGACATGGTGCGCAACCCCGACATCCTGGCCGGCCTGCGCGCACTGCCGGGCACCGAGCGCCTGGTGCGCGTCGGCTTTGCCGCCGAAACCGAGCAGTTGCTGGCGAACGCGCAGAGCAAACTGGCCGCCAAAGGGCTGGATTTGATCGTCGCCAACGAGGCCACGCGCAGCATCGGCGCGCCCGACAGCGCCGTGTTGTTGATCGATCAGGCAGGCGTGGAAGAACTGGGAATCCAGCCAAAAAGCGCGACTGCACGCCATATTCTCGCACGGGTGGTGGCGTTGCTGCGTCGTAACGGCAGCCTCTAGACCGGCGTTATAAGCCATGCACGATACTAGAGTCGCGGATACAGCAGGCCCACCTCAGGGAACCGACAGGGAGTTACTAATGCGGACGGAAGACGTGCTGGCCGCATGCCTGGACGCTCAGGCGCAAGGGCGCTCACCGGCGGCAATACTGGACCACGACGCCACTCCCGAGCAGCGCGCCGAACTGGAATCTCTTCTCGATCTTGCCGGACGCCTGGGGCGGCTCGCGCCGCCCGGCTTGCCACCCACCCGCCGCGAGGCCATGGGCCGCCGCCTGGCCGCGGCACTGGGCGCACCGGCCGGCCAGCCCGATCCGTATGATCTGGGCCGCACCCCGGAGGTGCATAGTCTCGCGCCCGTGCTCGAATTAAGCCGCGAGGATCTCTGGCGCTATATCGGCCCCGACGGGGAAGCGAAAATCGGGCGTTTCCTGGACGTACCCGGCTACACAACCATGTTCCTGGCCTTACGGCTCTTCTTCCGCGGAGTCAAGCGAGTCGAGCAACTGGGACTCACATTCTAATCAAGGACAAGCGGCCGCTCTGCCGGCCCCACCCATCATGACCTTTACCGTGAATTTCAGCGAAGCCGGCCACTGGCTGGTCTTGCTGCTCATAGCTGCGCTGGCCGGGCTGATCGTCGAACTGATCCGCGGCGGCGCCATTCCCCTGGGCTTCGTCGGCGAAATGGTGTTTGCCTTCCTGGGCGCCTGGCTGGGCGGCGATGTGTTGCAGACCCGGTTCCCGGTGCTGCCCCAACCCGCCATGGAAAACGTGGCCCTCATCCCCGCCGCCGTCGGCGCGCTGGTCGTCGGCCTCCTCTGGGGCCTGCTGGGCGGGCGCCGGCGCCGCGGTTACTACTAAATCGCCGCGCCGCAGGCGTGCGGCAAGATCAAAAACCGGGGCGCCTTTAGGCCCAAAAACTTGACAACGCTCATGGTCTGTGTTATGATCGACGCTGACCACAGCATGGCGATTGCCGTGCTGTGCCCACCCAAATGCCAAGCGATTGAGGCCCAGTATGCCAGATAAAACCCAAGAGAACCCCCGCGCCGATACCGATCAAGTGGACGACGAAGCAGTACAGGACGCAGACGTTGTCGAGCCGGATGCGGGTGGGGCGATCTCCAGTATCGGCCTGGGCCGGCGGCGGGCCAACCGGCCCCTCCCGCCCCTGTCGCGCAGCACCGCCGGCAGCCCCATCAACGCCGACCGCCCCGTGTTCACCCTGAGCGTGGCCGCGGATCTCCTGGGCATGCACCCTCGCACGCTGCGGATTTACGAAGAAGAAGGGCTGGTCGTGCCCGCCCGCACCCCGACGAAGCGCCGCCGCTATTCACAAAACGACATCAAGCGCTTCCAGTTCATCCAGCACCTCACCCAGCGCCTGAAGGTCAACCTGGCCGGCGTGCGCATCATCCTGGAGATGATGACCGCGCTCGAAAGCTGCGGCGTGGATTTCATGCCCCGCCTCTACGAGATGGGCGAACAGGCCGCGTCCGACAACAACACCACGCCCCATTAACCCGCGCGCAAATGCACCGCCCGCCCGCCTGAAACCCGCCGCCCACCGGCGTAACTGGCGGGCTTCTTTTTTGTTCTTTTCACTGGATAACCCGGCCTATCAGACGTTTCACTCTGAGCGCAGCGAAGAGTCTCGTCTTGTATCTGCCGGGATGAGACTCTTCGCTGCGCTCAGAGTGACAATACATGGGTGACAGACTACTGAACCTGTCCGGGCGCCCCGCTTGCCGCGATCACCACCGTGCCGGGCGCCGGCAGCAACCGTGTCACGATTATTGCTTATAGCGAATCTATCGGACGGCCCCGCAGGCACCGGCAGCGCGCCGGGCTGCAGCCCGGCCCCGCACGGCGGGCCGGCGGCGCCCGGCTCACCGGCTATGCCACGCCGTCCGGCGAGAATCCGTATTAAGCACTAACTGGCCGCGGCAGCGCCCTGGGGCCGCCGGCGATCAGTTGCGTGGAGGTCTGCGCTATGCTCCCGATGAAGAACCTGTTTAACGTCGTCAAACGCTCGATCAGCGAATACAGCCAGGACAATGTCGCCAATATGGCCGCCGCCCTGGCCTTCGCCGCGTTCTTTAGTATTTTCCCGCTCATCTTGTTCCTGGTCTCGCTGGCGAGCTTCCTGCTCAAGCCCGAAGAAGCCCGCCAGTGGGTGCTTCAGAATGTGCTGCCCAACTTGCAGAGCAGCACCGACGAGTCGAACGTCTTTGTCAAGACGATTACTGATGTAGTAGCCGCCAGGGGCACCGGCACCGGCATCGCGGCGCTGATCGGCCTTGTCAGCCTCCTGTTGAGCGCCTCCGGCGTCTTCGGCACGCTGCAACTGGCGATCAATCGCGCCTGGGAATGCGAAAAGGCGGGCAGCCTGATCAAGGATAAAGTCATCGCCTTCCTCATGGTGCTGGGGGTAGCAGCGGTGATGGTGCTCTCCACGGCCATCTCGGCTATCTTGACCGGCCTCCAGAACACGACCAGCGGTATCATCGGCAATCTTTCCTGGCTGTGGGAGATCTTGAATTTCCTCATCTCCCTGGGCCTGCTGGCCGGGGTGCTGGCGATTCTCTATCGCACCCTGCCGCGCTGCAAGGTCGAATGGTCCGATGTCTGGCTGGGCGCGTTGATCACGGCGATCCTGTTTGGCATCCTCAAGTACGGCTTCGCCTTCTACCTGGGCAATTTCGCCAAGTACCAGGCCGTCTATGGCGCGTTGGGGGCGATCATCGCCGTGCAGACCTGGATCTACCTGTCCTCGCAAGTGTTGCTCTTTGGGGCCGAGTTCTGCTCGGAATATGCCGGGGAGCGCCAGGATATGGAAGCCGACCGCGCCCGCGCGGCCAACCAGGCCACCGACGAGCAGCAGCAGCAGCAGGCCGCCCAGCGCGCGGAAGACCGCCGCCGGCGCCGCGAGGCCGAAGAGCAGGTGCGCATCGCCGGGCGGACGCCGGTGCCCGCGGCGGGACCCGACACCTCCCAGCAGACGGCCACCGTCTTTGCCGCCGCCGCGGGCGTGGCCGCGGCCATTGGGCTGCTCGGCAAGCTGCTGAGCGGCAACCGCCGGGCCTGACCTCCGGCGGCAACGGAACATCCACTTTTCACGTATAAGGAGTACTGACGGTGCACGATCATGATGCGGAAGACGATGTGATGCGCAACCTGGTGCGCGGGCTGCTCACCTTGCTCTTGACCACGGTAGCCACCTGGCTGGCGGGGCGCCTGACCGATATGATTCTCGGCCCGGCGGAGGAATAGCGGCGCGCCCGTCGCCCGATTCGCCCGGTGTAGCGAACGAACCCAGCAGGCGGTTCCAGGCGTAACAGCCCCCGGATGGGTTCGTTACTATTAGCACCGGCAGATCGTATGATGGAGTCCTGCAGCTCCCGTTGCCCACCATGCCGGGCATCCCTGGAGGAGTAGACACGATGATCAATAACGAACTGATGCGCCGGCGTCCCGGCCAGCGTGGATGCTGCGGATGCGGCCTGGCGGCGATGCTGGGCCTCGCCACGCTCGGTATGGCTGCGCTTTGGACCCTGCTGCGACCGGGCCGTCGCCCCGTCGCCTAAGTTTTCGCCGGAGGTTGTGGTTATGGAATGTTTTGGCCTCATTCTGTTTCTGATCATCGCCGCGATTATCGGCTGGTTTGCCGACCTGATCGTGCCGGGTAAGATGCCCTATGGCTGGATCGGCGGCATCATCGCGGCGATCATCGGCGGGCTGCTGGGCGGCGTGCTGCTCGGTCACTGGGGGCCGTGGGTTGGTGGCCCCGGCTTTGTCTACTACATCATCCCCGGCCTGATCGGCACGATCATCGTGGCCTTCCTGGTGCGGTTCCTGCTCGGCCAGACGGGCCGCCGCTCGCTCTAACGAAGGACACCCGGCATGCCGAAACGCAGACGCCCCTGGGAACCGGATATCTACGATATGGCCGCCGCGCGGGCCGCCCGGCAGGCCGCCGTGATGCCGCCGGGCCCGACCATCACCGACCTGACGGCAGAGGCGGCAGTCGAAGCCGAACCGGAACCCGCGCTCGATGAACCGGTAGGCCCGGCCGTGGTCCCGGTGGCCGTGCCGGTGCCGGTCCGGCCCGGCGCCGCCCGCAACGACAACAGCACGCTGATCGGGCTGGTGGCGGGTGCGCTGGCCGGCGCAGCGCTCGGGCTGCTGGCGGCGCCCGCATCCGGTGCCGCCTTGCGCCGGCAGTTGCGCGCCGGCGCGGAAAGCCGCACCCGCGAGGCCGCGCAGCAGATCGAAACCGTGGCACAAAACATGCCTCGTTCCATGGCAGCGAGGGCGGATCCCTCGACCGCTGAAGAGCGCAACCAGGCATGAAGGAGGCGATTACGGCATGTTAAAAGGTGTGCGAGTTAGCGTCAAGTACTTCACATTGGGGTTGCTCGCCGGTTTGCTCGTCGCCCCGCGCAAGGGGGACGACACCCGTGCGCTGCTGGTGCAACGCGGTCGCGAGTACCTCAAGGAATTGATGAGCAGCGGCCAGCAGGCCGCCGCCGATCTCGGCGCGAAAGCGCGGGATACGGCGCAGGATACGTTCAAGAACGAGGGCCGCAGCTACGATAGCACCTCGACATCGAGCGTGCAATAGGCGGCCCGCCCCAGGGCGCAACACGTAGCGTGGCGAACGCAACGCGAATGATACCCGTATAGACAACAGGAGGAAAAGTCCATGTTATCACTCATTGGTTGGCTGATTGTCGGCGCGATTGCCGGCTGGCTGGCAAGCATGTTCATGGGTCGCGGCGGCTACGGCCTGATCGGCGACATCATCATGGGCATCATCGGCGCCTTCGTCGGCGGCTTCCTGATGGGCCTGGTCAATCCCAGCTTCACCATGGACGGCCAGTCCTGGTGGGTGACGATCCCGGTCGCCTTCATCGGCGCCGTGATTGTGATCTGGCTGGTGCGCCTGGTCACCAAGGGCCGGACGGCAGTCTGACACCGCGCGGGCGCGCGCACCCCGTAAGCAAGAGTAGTATCAGGCCGCCTCTGGCCGCGCATACGCGGCCAGAGGCGGTTGCTATAATATCCGGTCCCACGCAAAGGAGCCAAGATGATGGCACAGGATGAGCCGAATGGTGACAGCGGCAGCAATGCGGTTGCGATTGTGCTGATTGTGGTCGCGCTGCTGGTACTGGTCCTGATTGTCCTCTGGATGAGTGGCGCGTTTGCCGCGCCGCCGGCGCCGGCGGCCTGAGAAGGAGATCCGTATGTTTCCGGTTGGCGACGAAGGCACCCCGGCCTCGCAAGGCTTACCGATTGTCAACCTCAGCATCATCGCCATTTGTGTCCTGGTCTTTCTGCTCCAACTGATGGTGGGGCCGGATCAGTCGGTGATGGCCTACGGCACCATCCCCTACGAAATCACCCATAATGTCGATCTCGGGCCGGATTGTAACTTCTGCCTGGGGCTGCCGGAACAAACCATCGCGTTCCCGGTCTATATCACCCTGCTGACCTCGATGTTTATGCACGCCAGTTGGCTGCATATCGGCGGCAACATGCTCTTTCTCTATATCTTCGGCGACAATGTCGAAGATGCGATGGGCCACATCGGGTACACGGTGTTCTACCTGCTCTGCGGCCTGGCGGCAAGCTTCGCCCAGATCTTCACCGATCCCAACTCGCCGATACCGGGCGTGGGGGCCAGCGGCGCGATCGCCGGGGTGATGGCCGCTTACCTGGTCATGTTCCCGCAGGCCCGCGTGCGCGTGCTGGCCGGCTACTACGGCATCATCCGCGTGCCCGCCCTGATCATGATCGGCCTGTGGATCGCCACGCAACTCATCAGCGGGATCGGCACGATCGCGCCCTCGTCGAACACCGGGACGGGCGGCGTGGCCTACTGGGCGCATATCGGCGGCTTCGTGGCCGGCCTGATCCTCGTCTGGATCTTCCGCCGCCGCAACGTCGCGCCTATGCGTAGTTACTGAAACGAGTGCTGAGTGCTGCGTGGCGCGGAGTAACGGAGGATGTGTGCCGAGGGGCTAGCGTGGGAAGAGAGAACAGCGCCGTCCGTCCTCGTCGCGCCACTCGTCTCGACTCAGCACTGTGCCTGCGGCACCGCTGCGCGAACAGCACTCAGCACTCGTCCGGGCTTGCGGGAGGGGCGGTGAGTGGTATAATAGATAGCCTATTATGATACCGCCTGCCGCAACCAGTCCCCATACTCCCGCCGCAACCGAACCTGCCGCGCTCGTGGATTCCGTGCGCCGTCCGCCGCCGCGCGCGCACGGGTATGAGTGGCTGGTGCTGCTGGGGCTGGCCGCCGTCACCGAACTGGCCTATCTGTTCGGCTTCGTCCTGCCCTATCCGCTGGCCGGCAACTACGCCACGCCGCTGCTCGACCTCAACCGCCTGAGCGGGCACACCGCCGCCAGCGCCAACTATTTTGCCGTCACCTGGGCGGTCAGCTTTGCCGCCATGTTCATTGCCTACCGGCGGTGCCCCGCCACGCCGTCGCGCCGCTACCTGGGGGTGCTCGGCGCCGCCGCACTCGTCTTCAATCTCACCCTGCTGCTGATGTATCCGACCGGGGCTGCCGACCTGTTCGACCAGATCTTTCGCGCGCGCGAACTGGTGGTCTACGGCAAGAATCCGTTCTTCTACCCGCCCGCCGCCCCGATCTTCGCCCACGACCCCTTCCGCCCCTATGTCGGCGGCTGGGCCGGGACGACCTCGCCCTACGGCCCGGTGTGGGAACTGCTGGCGGCGGGCACCGCCTGGCTGGCCGGCAACGACCTGTGGCGCTCGGTGATCTTCTTCAAGGGGCTGGTCATCCTCGCCTACGCCGGCACCGCCTGCCTGATCTACGCCACGCTGCGGTGGCTGCGCCCCGATTGGGCGGCGCGCGGGTTGCTGTTCTTCGCCTGGAACCCGCTGGTGCTGTGGGAGACGGCGGGCAACGGGCACAACGACATGGTGATGATCCTGTTCATCATCGGCTGCTGCTGGCTGCTGGCCCGCGGCGGGCGCGCAGCGCTGCTGGCGCCGGTGGCGCTGGCGCTGGCCGCGCTCACTAAATTCGTGCCCGTGCTGCTGCTGCCCATCGTGCTCGTCGTGCTCTGGCAAGACCACCAACCCGCGCCCGGCGCGTCTACCCGGACCTGGGTGCGCGCCGTCGCGCCGGTGGTCGCCGCCGCTGCCGGGTTCCTGATCGTCTGCGTGCTGTTCTATGCGCCCTTCTGGTATGGGCCGAACACGATCGGCGCCCTGGCCCGGCGGGATCTCTTCACCGCGTCCATCCCCAACGTGGTGAGAAACACATTGGCGAGTTGGCTGCTGGCGAGCGAAACCGACGCGATGGACTGGGTGCGCACCGGCTCGACCGTGGTGGTCGCGGCCTGGGTGCTGGCCGCCACCGCCTGGCTGCTCCTGCGCCCGCCCGCCGCCACGCGCGCCGGGCGCGTCGAAGCCGGGTTCCGCGCCGCCTACAGCATCTTCCTTGTCTACCTGGTGTTCGGCACGCTCTGGTTCCAGCCCTGGTATCAAAGCTGGCTGGTGGCGCTCACCCCGCTGACCACGCGCCTGCGCGACGCCACCCGCACGCTGATCATGAATGCCGGCGGCGTGGGCAACTACTTCGTCTGGGACTACCTGGTGCTCTGGAACAATAGCTGGGGCAATGTGGTCCAGTGGACCTCGGCGCTGGTGGTGAACTTGCCGGTGCTGCTGTACACGGTGTACGGGTGGATGGTCCCCGCCGTGCCCGCCGATGCATACCGCGAGGGGCCCGTCGCGCCCGCGCGAGAAGGAACAACCGATTGATGAGCGAGCGTGAACGCGCCCTGATTATTCTGCCCACCTACAACGAAATCAATAACCTGCAACCCATGGCCGAGGCCATCTTCGCGGTCGGGCCCTTCCATATCCTGGTCGTCGACGACAACTCGCCCGACGGCACCGGCGCGCTGGCCGACCGGCTGGCCGCCGAGCATCCGGGCCGGCTGTTCGTCCTGCATCGGGCGGGCAAGGAGGGCCTGGGCAAAGCCTACATCGCCGGGTTTCACTGGGGCCTGGACCACGGCTATGATCTGCTGTTCGAGATGGACGCCGACTTTTCCCATGAGCCGCGCCACCTGCCGCAATTCATCAACGCCATCCGCGCGGGCGCCGATGTCGTCCTCGGCTCGCGCTACATCCCGCGCGGCGGCACCCGCAACTGGTCGCTGCTGCGCCGCATCATCAGCCGGGGCGGGTCGCTCTACGCCCAGCTCATCCTCGGCCTGCCCTTCCACGACCTGACCGGCGGGTTCAAATGCTTCCGCCGCCGCGCCCTCGAAGCCATCGACCTCGACAGCATCACCGCGAACGGCTACGGGTTTCAGATCGAGGTGACCTACCGCTGCTACAAGCGCGGTCTACGCATCGTCGAGACACCGATCATCTTCGTCGACCGGCGGGTGGGCCAGAGCAAAATGAGCCGCAACATTGTCTACGAGGCGATGTGGATGGTCTGGAAGCTGCGGCTGGGCCGCTGAATACCGCTTCCAGCCGTACTTGTCACTCTTCGCTGCGCTCAGAGTCTTGTCTTAAGCCCCGATTCTTCGCTGCGCTCAGAATGACAGGGGAAGGCGAATCGCACATCTCATTTTGAACCCATCGCGCCCCGCCATTGTATATATAAACATCACAGGGAAATGCTGCCTGTTGGGCTGCGCCATGCGTACGTTTTCCAGGATCCTTGAGGGGAAGTCAAGGGTGCCGGATCGCCGGGTTTGGCGCAGCGAGCCGTAGACCAACGCGGGCGCCGCCTGTGAGAATCCGGCCCGATCCGCGCTGGTGCTGCCTGAGATCTTCGGGCAGCGCAGGGCAAGGATCACGCAAAGGCCGGATTCCGAGGCCGCACATGCCATTGGCGTGTCGGAGAATTCTGGAATCGCCTGCCGGCTAGGACGGCAGGTTTAGACCACGAAGTGGGCCGTTATCTTTGCCCGTCATACCCGGCGGCCCGCTAACGTTTTATGAGTCTGGTTTCACCCGGTCCAGCGCGACCTGGGTCCTGGGAATGGAGGATCGAAAATCCGTCTTCCGGGGTTGTCGCCAATCGGTCTGCGGACTCTGGCCTGACGATAATCGGGTTGAAGACTGACTGAAATCGTGGTATTATGCGTGCATACTCTGGGGCCATGGGCGGTATCGTTTAGGGGGCAAAAGACCTACCGCCGCAGGCTTCCTTAGTAGTGACTCGGTAGCCCGCCGGCTCGCGCGTCGTTGTCGCGAGGCCGGTTTTCCTACCGGGTGTTTGGCGGATGGCGCGCCGGCAAGGGTCCGGGCGCGCCTGAGAACCTTACATGTCCTTACACAAAAGGAGGAGAGCAGTTGAAGAAGTCCAGGTTGTTTTTCCTGGTGGTGACGATGCTCACGGTCCTCAGCATGTTGCTGACGGCCTGTGGTGCTGAACCCACTGCCACGACCGTCCCCGCCGTGGCGACCGATACTCCGGCCGCCGCCGTGGCGACGAATACGACGAGTGCCGGCGCCGCCGATACCGCCACCCCGGCGGCCGCGGCCCCGACCGCAACCACCGGCGCCGCCGCCGGCGCGGATACCACGCCGAGCGCCGCGCCCGCGCCGCCGACGAGTACTCCCAAGCCCGGCCAGAAGGTGATCCGCGTCAACCAGGGTGCGGACCCGGATCAGACTGATCCGCAGAAAATGTCCTTTGTCAATGAAATCGGCTGGGGCCAGCTCGCCTTCGAAGGCCTGCTGGAACTCAACGAGGATCTCAAGCCGGTGCCCGCCGCCGCTGAGAAGATGGATGTCTCTGCCGACGGCCTCAAGTACACTCTGACGGTGCGCGACGGCCTGAAGTACTCCGACGGTCAGCCCCTGACCGCCAAGAACTTCGAGTATGCCTTCCACCGCCTCTTCGATCCCACGGTGCAGGGCCGCCAGTATGCCTCCGTCGCCTATGACATCAAGGGGTCGCAGGAGCTGAGCGAGTTCGAGAACATCACCGACACGGCCAAGCTCAAGAGCCTGCAGGACGCGCTCGGCGTGAAGGCTACCGACGACAAGCATATCGAGTTCACGCTGAACTCCCCGGTCGCCTACTTCCCCTACATCCTGGCGATCTGGGTCGGCTGGCCGAGCCGCCAGGACATGGTGGAAAAGGGCGGCGACTCCTGGACCGAGCCGGCGACCTATATCGGCAACGGCCCCTACATCCTGAAGGAGTGGAACCACGGCAGCGGCGCGGTCTGGGAGTCCAACCCCAACTACCGCAAGGGTGAGCCGAAGATCGGGCGCATCGAGGTGCGCGACATCATCGACTCGGCCATCAGCCTCCAGGCTTACAAGGAAGGCCAGCTCGACATCGTCGGCGTGGCCGCCGAAGACCTGAAGAATGTTAAGGCCGACCCGACCCTGAGCCAGGAGTTCCAGGCGTATCCGGGTAACTGCAGCTTCTACATCGGCTTCAACACGCAGAAGGCGCCGTTCGACAACATCAAGGTTCGCAAGGCGTTCGCCAAGGCGTTCGACCGCCAGGACTATGTCGACGTCGTCCTCAAGGGTGCGGGCACCCCGGCGGCCAGCTTCATCCCGCCGAACCGGCCTGGATATGAGGAAAGCATCCACCAGTCCGACTTCGACGCGGCGGCAGCCAAGTCCGAACTGGATGCTGTTATCAAGTCGGATTACCCGAGCGGCTTCCCGGCCGTCAAGCTGACCTTCTCATCCAGCGCCCGCAACAAGACGCGCATGGAGTGGGTCCAGAACCAGGTCAAGACTAACCTCGGCATCGACATGCAGCTTGACCCGGTCGAGTCCAAGGCCTACACGGCCCTGACCAAGGAGCCGGCGACGACCCCGCAGGTGTTCTTCCTGGGCTGGTGCGAGGACTATCCGGACCCGCAGGACTGGCTGAGCCTGGTCTTCCGCTCCGATTCGACCGTGACCCACGTCGGCTGGAAGAACGACAAGTTCGACGAACTGACCAAGCAGGCCGACATCGAGAAGGACGCCGCCAAGCGCGCGGACCTGTACAAGCAGGCCCAGCAGATCCTGACGGACGATGCGCCGGTGGTCTACCTGTACTGGGACGTCAACAACCTGTTGATCAAGCCGTACGTGAAGAACGTGCGTGACCACATCACGCCGAATGACGCGTCGTACGCGCTGCCCGGTACCAAGAACATCGTGAACTTCGACATCCAGAAGTAGTAGTGCGAAGGGGGGCGCCCAGGCGCCCCCCTTCCTTATCTGCGCCCGCCCTCATGTAGAGTGGGCGCAGTTTCCGATATTTACGCTACCTGACAATTGCCGGCCCGCACAACGGGGCAGCTAAGGGAGATTTACGATGACTGCGTATGTGATCCGCCGCACCCTCGCGGTGATCCCGGTGCTGATCGTCGTTTCGATTATCACCTTTACTCTGATGCATCT
>DASSGZ010000402.1:0-3061 GCA_035693165.1 Chloroflexia bacterium
TACTGGCTGCAACACGGCGGCCTGGCCGAACAGGGCTACCCGCTCACCGAAGAGTATCGTGAAGGCAGCAAACTCGACGGCAAGCCCTACACCGTGCAGTATTTCGAGCGCGGGATCTTTGAACTGCATCCCGACAACGCGGCCCCGTATAACGTGTTGCTCGCCCAGCTCGGCACCTTCCGCTACCGGCAGAAGCATCCCCACGGCGCCGCCGGCCAGCACCGCAACCCTACCGCGGCGCGCGATTTCGCGCAGACCGGCCACGGCATCGGCGGCAGCTTCCGGCGCTACTGGGAGCAGCACGGCGGCCTGGCCCAGTTCGGCTATCCGCTCACCGACGAGTTTGCGGAAAAGAGCGATCTGAACGGCCAGACGTATACGGTGCAGTATTTCGAGCGGGCGGTGTTCGAGGCGCATCCGGAGAACGCGCCGCCCTATGATGTACTGCTGTCGCAACTGGGCAAATACGAACTGAACGCCCGCTACCGCCTTGGGCAGAACCCGGCCATGGCGCGCGTGACCCCACCGGTCCCCCCCGCCGCCACCCAGACGCCGGGGCCAACGCGCGTGAGCGCTTCCTGCCGGAATGCGCCCGGCGATACCTTGCTCTGCTTGGATAGTGAGGCCGGGGACTACATCGGCCAGGGCGCACGAACTGTGTTCACCGCGGACGATGCCGGGTTTGAGGCGTACTATGATGGCACGCTGAGGATCATTGTGCATAGCGCGGATTACTGGACCCTGACCTTCGCGCCGCCGCAGGGCAGCCGGTTGGCGCCGGGCCGTTACGATCACGTGGAGGATTATGCTGTCCAGTCCCCCCGCCGGCCGGGCATGCGGGTGAGCGGAGGCGGGCGGGGCTGCGAGGGCAGGGATGGGCGGTTCGAGATTCTGGAGCTGGCCTACGATTCGGCCACCGGCACTGTTAGCAAGCTAGCCGTGAACTTTGAGCAGCACTGTGGCAGCGGGGGGCCGGCCCTGCTCGGTTCCATCCGCATCCACTCCAACGCGGGGCGCACGGGGCCGCCGCCGCCCCAGCCGCCCACGCCCACGCCGGCGCCGCCGCGCGCCAGCGCCACCTGCTGGAATACGCCGGGCGACACCTTCCTCTGCCTGGATAGCCAGGCGGGCGACCATATTGGCACGGGCCATACGACGATCCTGACGAGCAACGACGCGAGTTTTTCGGCGACATATAGCGACGGCGTTTCCGTCAGCGCGCAGGGGAGCGACGACTGGCTGGTGGAGTTCGTGCCGCCTGCCGGGCAAGCGCTCACCGTCGGCGTGTATGACCGTGCTGAAGGAGCGCCCTTTCTGTCGCCCCGCCGGCCTGGTCTGGACATTAGTGGTGCCGGGCGCGCCTGCAACAGGCTCACCGGGCGCTTCGAGATCCTGGATCTGGCCTATGATCGCACCACCGGCGTGGTAACGCGTTTTGCCGCGCACTTCGAGCAGCAGTGTGAGGGCGACACGGCGCCGCTGATCTGCACCGTCCGCATCCACTCGACTGCGGGACGCAGCGGACCACCCCCGCCGGTGCCGCCTCCGCCCACGGGTTTTCCACCACGGCTGGCCCCGGCGTGTGCCGGCGTGACCGGTGTGACGACGTACCTGTGCCTGAGCAGTGAGGCGGGCGACTATATCGGGCAAGGCGGCCAGGATTGGGTCTACACGGCGCCTGCTACCCAGTTCACGGGCGGCTTGAGCCATGACGGCGGGGTCACCTTCTTCGTCAAGCAGGGCGCCGCCGACTGGGAGCTGACTTTCGCCCCACCGCAGGGCCGGCAGTTGACGCCGGGCCGCTATGACCAGGCCGAATGGGCAGTCTTTCACGCGCCGCTGCGGCCGGGTCTCGAAATCAGCGGCATGAGCAGGATCTGCCAAAGCTTGACCGGGCGGTTCGAGATTCTGGAGTTCCGCTACGACTACGCGACGGGCGCGGTACGGCGGTTCCGTGCGAACTTCGAGCAGCACTGCGACGGCAACGCTCCGGCGCTGCTAGGTACGATTCGATTTGATGCCACTGCGTCCCCGTGACCCGGTGCACAGGGGCGCGCCGGGCCAGCAGCGCAACCCGACCAACGCGCGCTACTGCCCGGCGACCGGCCGCGCCTACTGGGAGCAGCAGGGCGGCCTGGCCCAATTCGGCGCTCCGTTGAGTGAGGAACTGCCCGAGTGGAGTGCGCTCAATGGGCAGGTCTACCCGGTGCAGTATTTCGAGCGCGCGGTCTTCGAGCATCACCCGGAGAACCGGGTACCGTACGCCGTGTTGTTGGGCCAGCTAGGCACGCGTGCTAACCCGAGCAGGGGGGCGCGCCTGTCAGCGGCGCGATCCATAGAGGAGAGTTGATGGCTACGTTCTTGTCGCCCCCGGTGCGCCGTGCCGTGGTGTTCCGCCCCCAGCGCTATCGCTACGCGAGTTTTGCCGCGCTGGTCCTGCTGGCCCTGGCCGTATGCCTGTTCCTGGGGCGGCCTGCGCCGCGATCCCTGGCCCACGTTCCAGACCGCCACGGGCCGGTGGGCGGACCGAGCGGCGCGACTACCAACGGGTGGACGAATCTGTTCCCTTTACTCTCTGCGGTGAGTGCCGTTTCCAGTACCGAGGCCTGGGCCACGGGTGAGTATGGCACCCTGCTGCATTTCACCGGGGACCAGTGGGCGGACGTAGATCTACCGCCGCTACACGGCATGTACGCCACCGACATCAAGATGCTGTCGCCGATCCGCGGCTGGCTGGCCGCCGGGGCGCACGCCTTTCACTATGATGGGGCCGGCTGGGTCGAACGCAGTGCCGGCCTGGCGGCGGATGGTCCGACGGTAGACCGGCTCGCGGTCGTTACCGACAGTAATGTCTGGGGGCTGGGCGGGTACTCGCTGGGCAATAGCCGCTACCAGAACCTCATGCACTGGAATGGCAGCCAGTGGCAGGTGGACAGCAGTGTCCGCCTGGAGATTTACGATCTCGACATGGCCGGGCCGCGTGACGGCTGGGCGACTGCCCTCGGTAACCCAAGCCCCATCCTGTTACACTATGACGGCGCGAGTTGGACGCCAACTGCGG
>DASSGZ010000403.1:0-11406 GCA_035693165.1 Chloroflexia bacterium
CGCTAATTGCCGGCAGACGCTATCTGGCGAGATTTGCGCGGTGATGTGCGATGTAGGGGCCGGTTTGAAACCGGCCTGCCGTGATTACCGGGATGCGGGGGTACGCGATGTAGGGGCCGGTTTCAAACCGGCCCGCGCGGCAGGATTACGGGGGCGTCCGGTTAAATGCGCGTTTGACGGACGCCGAAACCATAGCGCATAATGGCCGGAGAACACGTTTCGTTGTCATGCTGAACGCAGTGAAGCATCTCGTCTTGTTCGCCTACGAGACGAGACTTTTCGCCGGGCAACGCTGAAAACAGGCGGGACACGTGGGGCGGCACGGCGGGTTTGAAACCCGCCCCTACACCGACATCCCGGCCTTGTTCATCTCGCTGATGGGGCGGGGCGCTGCCGGGCGCAGCGCGACAATAACATCAGAGCGACAAGAACCGAGGAAGGATTGGTATTGAAGCGTCGTAGATCAGCGGAGGCACGGCCCACCCCCTGGCTGGTGGGCTACACGGCCCTGGTGGCCGGCGCGGCGGGCGTGAACGTGGGCATGTCTTACCGCCAGCCGCCGCATCCCGCTCTCAAGCAGGCCGCCGGTCCAGACGCCGATCCGCCCCCGCCGGGCCTGGACGCCTGGCCGTTTGTGTCGATCATTGTGCCCTGCCGCAACGAAGAGCGCAATTTGCCCATGCTGCTGCCCAGCCTGCTCGGCCAATCCTACCCGGCGGACCGCTACGAGGTTATCGTGGTGGACGACCAATCGACGGACGCCACGCCCGCCATCCTGGCCGAGTTCGCCGCCGATCCCCGGCTGCGCGTGGTCGCCGGGCAACCGTTGCCCGAGGGCTGGAAAGGCAAGCCCTGGGCGATGCACCAGGGCGCCGCCGTGGCCCGCGGGGAATGGCTGCTGTTCACCGACGCCGATACCGTGCATGAGCCGGTGGCCCTGGCCTCGGCCATCTACGACGCGATCGCGCGCGGCGCCGACCTGTTCACCTTCGCGCCGTGCATGGTGCTGGCGAGCCCCGGCGAGCGCCTGATCATGCCCATTGTCGTCCTGGGCATCTCGACCTTCTACCACCCGGTCTTCGTGAACAACCCGCGCAACCCCACGGCCATCGCCAACGGTCAGTATATTCTCGTGCGCCGGGCGGTCTACGACGCGGTGGGCGGCATCGACACCGTGCGCGACGCCATCGGCGAGGACCTGGAGTTCGGCAAACTGGTCAAGCGTAGTGGCTACCGGCTCTGGCTGACCAACGGGCAGGATCTGATGCGCGTGCGCATGTACCAGAACTTCGTGGAGGTCTGGGAAGGCTGGCGCAAGAATGTGCTGCTGTCGATGCGCAAGCAGCCGGTGATGGGCGTCCTGCAACTGGGCAGCCTGTTCATCGGCGGCATCTTGCCCTTCGCCCTGTTGGCCCGCTATCTGCTGGCCGCGCTGCGCCGGGGCGCCGCCGGGCCGGATCTCGCGCTCAGCGGCATCCAGGTCGCCGCGCTGATCATCATGAAGCGGCGCGTCGATCAATTGCTGGAGTTGCCGGTGGGCTGGGCCTTCACTTTCCCGGTGGGCATCTTCCTCTTCACCCTGATCCTGCTCGACAGCCTGCGCCGGCTGATCAGCGGCGAGGGCGTGACCTGGAAAGGCCGCGCGTACACCCGGTAAGAGGCAGGGCCGCCCCGCCACCGTGGGCGCCGGCGGCCTCATGTAGCGGTGTAGGGGCCGGTTTCAAACCGGCCTGGCCGCCTATCCGAATCACGATAGCGGACGGCGAATCCGGCGACCGGATAGCGGGAGGTAGTATGAGCAACGCATATGAATCCGAGCGGGCGGCCACGCCGGACGCTCACAGCAGCGCGCCGCCAGTGCCGTACACCATCGGCCTGGCGCAAATCAACCCGACCCTGGGCGATGTCGAGCGCAACCTGGCGAAGCACTACGAATATATCGAGCAAGCCGCCACGCGCGGGGTCGATCTGCTGGTGTTCCCCGAGGCCAGCCTGACCGGCTATTACCTGCAAGACCTGATGGACGACGTGGCGATGCGCTGCGATGCGCTGCCGCTGCTGAGCCTGGCCGGCGCGGCTGCCGACCGGCACATGGACCTGGTGGTCGGCTTCATCGAGGAGGACGAGCGCTACGTCCACTATATCAGCCAGGCGTATTACAGCGAGGGCCGCCTGGTGCATGTGCATCGCAAAGTCTACCTGCCGACCTACGGCATGTTTGACGACATGCGCTATGTAGGCGTGGGCCGCAAAATTCGCGCCTTCGACACGCGCTTCGGGCGCATGGGCATGCTGGTCTGTGAGGACTTCTGGCATATCTCCTCGCCCTACCTGCTCTGGCAGGACGGTGCGGAGACGTTGCTGCTGGTGTCGGCGGGGCCGGGCCGCGGCGTCAAGCCGGGCGACGACTACCTGGACACGACCTATGCCGTGACGCTGGCCCACCGCATGTTTGCCGAGTTCTTCACCACCTACGTGGTCCACTGCAACCGCGTGGGCTACGAGGACGGCGTGGCCTTCGGCGGCTACAGCGGCGCGTTCGGCCCCGACGGCAGCGAACTGGTGCGCGGGCCGCACTTCGAGGAAGCCCTGCTCACCATGCGCATCGATCCCGACGCCATCCGCTGGCGCCGGCGCAGCCTGCCCCTGGTGCGCGACGAGAAGCCTGATCTGGTCCTGCGCGAGCTATCGCGCATCGTCGCCGAGCGCGACAAGTAAGGAGGTGCCCCCATGCCCGCTAGTTCTACCACCGGCGCGATCGCCGAGCGGCTGGCGATCGCGCCCGATCTGACGCGCCGGCTGCTGGTCGAGTTTATCCGCAACGAAACGCGCAAGTTCGGCTTCAACCGCCTGGTGCTGGGCCTGTCCGGCGGCATCGACTCGGCCCTCGCCGTCTACCTGGCCGCCGAGGCGCTTGGCCCGGACAACGTCTTCGCCATCATGATGCCCTATCGCACGTCCTCGCCGGAGAGCCTGGAACACGCGCGACTCTGCGTCGAGGCGCTGGGCATCCCCAGCACGGTGGTCGACATCACGCCCATGGTCGAGCCGCTGTTCGAGCGCTTCCCCGATATGAGCGCGGGGCGCAAGGGCAACGCCATGGCCCGCGCGCGCATGATCGTCTGGTTCGATCAGTCGATGGCGCGGAACGCGCTGGTGCTCGGCACGTCGAACAAGACTGAGATCCTGCTAGGCTACACCACCTGGTTCGGCGACAGCGCCGCCTCGCTCCAGCCCCTCGGCGACCTCTACAAGACGCAGGTGCGCGCCCTGTCGCGCGCCGTCGGCGTGCCCCAGCCGATCCTGGAGAAAAAGCCGAGCGCCGACCTCTGGCCGGGCCAGACCGACGAGAGCGAACTGGGCATCCAGTACGACGAGGTGGACCAGGTGCTCTACCTGCTGGTCGACGAGCGCGTGGACGCGAACCGGGTCGTGCAGATGGGCTTCAGCGAGGCCCTGGTGACGCGCGTCCTCAAGCTGGTCAAGAGCATGCAGTACAAGCGCATGATGCCGATCATCGCCAAGGTCGGCTCGCGCACGCCCGGCATCGACTTCCGCTACCCGCGCGACTGGGGGCGATAAGGGCCATCCGGGGCCGGGCGCCTAGAAGACCTGCTCCGGCCAGTCGAGCATGATGGCGCGCACCGTTTCGCCCGGCTGGACGAGCGTGCGCGTTTCCTCGACGATGAGCATGGCGTTGGCCCCTGTCAGCGAGGTCAGGATGCCCGACCCCTGCTCGCCGGTGCTGCGGGCTTCGTACTCGCCGTTCGCATTGCGCGTGACCACAGCGCGGATGTAATGTTCGCGGCCCGACTTGTTGGGGATCGCTTCGAGCGCGCGTACCGTGACGACGGGCCGCGCCAGGTGCAGGCGGCCCAGCATCTTGAGGATGGCCGGGCGGCCAAACTGCTCCATGCTCACCAGCGAGGAAACCGGGTTGCCGGGCAGCCCCAGCAGGGGAACGCCGCGCACCACGCCGAAGGCCAGCGGCTTGCCCGGCTTCATGCGCACCTGCCAGAAGTGCATCGTGCCTTCGCGGTCGAGCACATCCTTGACGATGTCGTAGTCGCCCACGGAGACGCCCGCCGAGGTGACGAATAGATCGGGCGCCTGGGCCAGCCCCTCCGCCACGCGCGCCGTCAGTTCCTCCAGGTTGTCGCGGGCGATGCCGAGCAGGATCGGCACACCGCCGGCAGCGCGCACCTGGGCGGCCAGCCCGTAGCTGTTGCTGTTGCGGATCTGGCCCGGCCCCACCGGCTGGTCCACATCCACCAGCTCGTCGCCGGTGGAGAGGATCGCCACGCGCGGGCGGCGATGGGTGAGCACCTGCGGGCGCCCCACGGCGGCCAGCAGCGCCACCTCGAAGGGCCGGATCACCGTGCCGCGCGCCAGCACCACCTGGCCCCGCCGCACGTCCTCGCCCGCGTGGCGCACATTGTCCCAGGGCTGCACGCCGGCATAGAGTTGCACTTCGGTCACGCCGGACGCCGCGTGGCCCCCGGCCACGTCGCGCCAGGCCGCTTTCGCGCCTTCCGGCGGGCGGTTACCCGCGTGGGCGGCGCCCGCGTGCAGGGCATCGCCCTCGCTCGTCTCCTCGAAGCGGATCACGGCATCGGCCCCGTCCGGCAGCGGTGCGCCGGTCATGATGCGCACCGCCTCGCCTGGCCCCACCGTCGCCCCGGCCACGTAGCCCGCCGCCACATTGCCGATCACGCGCAGGGGGCGCGGCGCGGCGCGGGTGGCGCCCTGCGTATCGGCGGCGCGCACGGCGTAGCCGTCCATGGCCGAGTTGGCGAACGGCGGGATGTCGATGTCGGAGGTCACGTCTTCCGCCAGCACGCGCCCATCGGCCTCGGCGAGCGGCGTGGGTTCCGGCGGCAGCGGCGCGAAATGGCTCAGGATATAGGCGAGGGCCTCGCCCACGGTAATGCTTCCCATCTTTGTCGCGCTCACGTTTGGCCTCCTCCGATGATCTTCCCAGGGGTGTGCTGTTCTATCGTTATCCACGCACCCGGCGCAAAACCGGATGCCCATTGCCGCTGCAAACTCCGTACCGCCCGGCAGACCCTCAATCTCACCGCAGAGACGCAGAGGACGCAGAGATCATTAGAATGAGGATTGTTTGTGTGTCTCTGTCGCATTCGTTATACGGCGCATGGCGCAGCATAGTGGCGCACATCTGCCTTGATCGGCACAATTCTCTTAAAATCTCTGCGTCCTCTGCGTCTCTGCGGTGAGATTGAACGGTCGCATAGTATGCGCGTTGACGCTCCTCAGCGCGTATGGTAGACTGGTTTCATGCAGACGAACGAGACCGAGCCATCGCAGGTGCGCTGTACGGAAGAGACGGCGAACGGCCGAGCTATCCTGGTCCTGGACAACGGCGAGTCGCGCCTGGCGTTCGACCCGGCACAGGGCGGGCGCTGGACCACGTGGGACCTGGCGCTCGACGGTGGCCCGGTGCACCACCTGATGAGCGCGCCCGGCACGGTCATCAGCGCCGGCCCGGCCCGGCTGGCCGCCGTGGGCCAGACGCCGGAGGTCACGGCGAGCCTTGGCCCTGCCGCGCCGTCGGGCCTGGGCGACCACTTCCTGCCGCTCACAGTGCGCCAGCGCGATTTCGCGCTCGGCACAGCCCGCGAACTCGGCACCTTCCTGGCCCAACCATTCGAGGCCACGCACTACGCTCCGGCCCGCGACCAGCAAACCGTGGCCCTGCGCAGCGCGGGCGGCATCCAGGGCGCCAAACGGGTGACGCCGGTCACGCTGCTCAAGCGGCTGACGCTGGGCCGGCCCGGCGGCGAGATCAGCATCCACTACCGGCTCGACAATCCGAATGAGAAGGCGCTGCAAATCTTCTTCGGCGTCGAGTTCTGCTTCGCCCTCAGCCCGGACGCCGTGGCGGCGGGCGCCGATCAGCCCGCCTACGAGTTCGACGGGGCGCGCGAACGCGGCGGCTACGGTGTGCGCGGTATCGCCGCCGACACGACCAGCGTAGCACTCATCGATCCGCAACCCGGCCTGACCATCCGCATGGGCTGGGAGCGGCCCGCCGCGGTCTGGATCTGCCCCAGCCCGGCGGGCGCCGAAGGGACGGCGATCAAGGGCGCCAGCGTCATGCCTATCTGGGATCTGCGGGTGCCGCCGGACGATAACTGGGCGGTCAACATCTGGTTGCAGCCCGGCGCCACGGGCCCCGTGGCCCCCATTCCCGCCGATGTGGTGGCGCGCATCGCCCGCTTCGAGTCCGAAGACACCCCCTGGAAGCAACCATGAACTGGGTCGATGTAACGATCCTGACGGCGATTGTCGTCAGCGCGCTGCTCGGCCTCTTCTGGGGCCTGATCCGCCAGATCGCGGCGACCTTCGGGCTGATCCTCGCCATCTTCCTGGCCGGGGCCAACTACAAGGCCGTGGCCGCCTTCCTCCACCCCCCGCAGGGCGGCGGGCTGATCGCCGACGAGAACCTGGCGAACATCATCGCCTTTGTCCTGATTCTGGTCGGCGTGAGCCTGGCCGTGGGTATTGTGGCCTCGGTGCTACGCACGGCGCTGGGCCTGCTGTTCCTCGGCTGGGCCGATCATCTCCTGGGGGCGCTGCTGGGCGTGTTCCAGATGCTGCTGCTGATGGCCGTGATCATCATGGTGGCGACGCTGTTTCCTGTGCCCGGCCTGTCCGACGCCGTACGCCAATCGACCCTCGCCCCCGCGGTGGCCCGCCCGTTCACCTTCGTGCTCGACTGGCTGCCGCCGGAGTTCGGGTTGCTGCGCTTCCTGTTGAACACCGGCGGTTAGTAGCGCAGCGCACGGATTCTGACGGGCGGCAGGCCGGTTTCAAACCGGCCCCTACAGCGCGATCAGGCAGCAGGCCGGTTTGAAACCGGCCCCTACATCGCAACAGCAGGGTGGCGCCGGCTACTAGGCCGCGCTGCCGGCGTCCTCTTCGCCGGTCACGGCCTCCACATCGGGGTCGTCCAGGTGGCTGGTCTCGTTGAAGCGCAGCAGGCAGGACATAGCGGGCGGGGTGGGCCGGTCGGGCTCCAGGGTCACGTGGGTGATGCTGCAATTGCCGACCGAGAAGCGCCGCCAGTGGTGCCATTCGCCCGTGGTGAGGTGCGACAGGTAGCTGGAGATCACGCCGCCGTGGGCCACGATGACCGGGTTCGCGCCCGGCGCCTGGCGGGCCACGATCCCATCGATGGCCTGCTCAATACGGGTGTAAAACGCGCGGCGCGTTTCGCCCTCCGGCCACCCGAAATCGAGATTGTCGTGCCGGTGCCAGTCCGGCAGCAGCTCGGGGAAACAATCCTTCCATTCGGCGTCGGTCAGGCCCTCGATGCGTCCGAAATGCATCTCGCGCAGCCCCGGATCGATCTCCAGCGGCGCGCCGATCGCCTGGCTGATCACGTCGGCGGTGCGCAGGGCGCGCTGCAAGGGGCTGCTGTAGACCGTGGCGACCGACACCCCGGCGGCCTGCAAGAAGGTTGCCAGGGCCGTGGCCGCGCGGATGGCTTGCTGCTCGCCCAGCGGCGTCAGCGGCGCATCTTGCCAGCCCTGCAGGCGCCCGGCGACATTCCCCTCGGATTGCCCATGGCGGATCAAAAAGAGGTACATAGGGCTCCTTCCGCCCCGGCGGCACCGCGGGCTATTGCAGGGCCAGGTCGGCGCGCGACGCCGCGACCAGTTCGCCGTCGACGGCGCTATCCTCGTCGCGCAGGTGCTCCACCTGGTTGAACATGCGCAGACACCCTACCGACCAGATCTCGCTGTCGCTGTCGGAATCCGATCCCATGAACTGGATGTGGGTGACGCCGCAATTGTCCGCCTCGTAGGAGCGTGGCCCCATCGGGTCGTCGAGCCCGGCGCTGTTGAGGTAGGCTTTGATCACCCCACCGTGCGTGACCACAATAATGTTGTCATACGACTTATGCTGGGCAACGATCTCGGAAATGGCCCGCATGCAGCGGTTGCGGAAGGCCCGCCGCGTCTCCCCACCCGGCCAGCCAAAATCGAGGTTTTTGCGGTCGCTCCAACCAGGGATCAGTTCGGGGTAGCGCCGCTGCCACTCGTCGCGGCGCAACCCTTCGACCAGGCCACCCTGCATCTCGCGCAGATCGGGGACGGGGATGGGTACCAGCCCCAGGCGATCGCCGATGGCGTGCGCGGTGAGCCAGGCGCGCAGCAGCGGGCTGCTGTAGAGGGCGTAGAAGCGCATGCGCTGGCGCCGGGCGAAGTCGGAAAAGAACTCCGCCGTGCGCTGGGCCTGCTCGAAGCCTTCGGGCGTCAGATCGGTGTTCGCCCAGCCTTGCAGGCGGCCCGAAACGTTCCAGGTGGAGAGTCCATGGCGGACCAGGTAGAGATTCATGCCTTGCGTACCCCCCTATAGTAGTCGCACCACTGGGTAAGGACGCAGATCTCGCAGCGCGGGCGGGGCGCTTTGCACACCTCGCGGCCATGCTTGATGACGTTCAGGTGGAAAGCATAGTACCACTCCGGTGGTACCATCGCTTCGAGCAGCACGTGCGCCTGCTCCGCCGTGGCCCGGTCGGGCACCAGGCCCAGACGGCGGCTGACCCGATGAACATGGGTGTCTACGGGCATGGCGGGCCGGCCGCAGGCGAACAGCAGCACACACGCCGCCGTCTTAGGCCCCACGCCGGGTAGCGCCGCCAGCCAGGCGCGCGCCTCATCCAGAGGGACGGTCTTTAAGAAGTCGAGGTCGAAACTCCCCCGCTCATCCCAGATGCGCTGCAAGATAGCCTTGATGCGCGGCGCTTTCATCTGGGCCAGGCCCCCGCTCTGGATCGCGGCGGCAATGGCGCTTACCGGGGCATCGCGCACGGCCTCCCAGGTGGGCAGCGCCGCGCGCAATTGCTCGAAGGCCCGCCCGCTGTTCAAGTCGGACGTGTGCTGCGAGAGGATCGTCAGCACCAGTTCATCGAGCGGCGGATGGTGCGGGCGCCAGGTCGGTTGCCCGTAGACCCGCAGCAGCGCGTGATAGATCGGATCGATCTTCTCGGCGGGCGTTAGCGCCTCGGCATCATTCACGGTCGCCGCAGCAGGCGTGGGGGAAGTGTAGTTTACTTCGTGACTGTGAACACGCATAAGGTATTATACAACAAAGCGCGTGCCCACAACCAACCGGGCAGGCGATCTGGGCGCAGATCAGTATTGCGCATCCCGGTAGGGCGAGGTCGCCCCGCCCGTCAACGGGCGGGCTTCGTAGAGCTAGCGGGAGACTTGAGCCGCCGGGCGGTGCTATGCCAGCCGCTCCGGATAGCCCGTAATCTCCCGGATTTCTTCATACAGGGGCTTCAGTTTGCGGTACATTCGTTGGTACACGCGGGAATACAACTGCTCATAGACGGCGTGGGCTTGCGGGTTGGGTTCAAAGACCCGGCCCACACGGGTCATCGCCTGCACCGCCGCCGGTACATCGGGATAGAGGCCGAGACCCACGCTCGCATCGATAGCCGCCCCCAGCCCTGACGCCTCATAGACGTGGGGGCGCGCGGCGGGCAGCCCGAAAATATCTGCGGTCAGTTGCATCGCGGCGTCGCTCTGCGATCCGCCGCCCGCCACCCGCAGTTCGCGCACGGGGACGCGCGTGCGGCGCTCGATCTGCTCCTTGCCCTCGCGCAGGGCGTAGGTCAGGCCCTCCAGGATGGCCCGGTAGAGGTGGGCGCGTGTATGCACATCGCCCCAGCCGATAATGGCCCCTTTGGCTTCCGGCCCCGGCACTTTGATGCCCGGCGACCAGTACGGCTGCAAGGTCAGGCCCATCGCGCCCGGCGGCACGCTGTTGACGAGTTCGTCGAATAGCTCTTCGGGCCGCTTGCCCTGGGCGGGCGCGATCTGCTGCTCCGGATGGCCGAATTGCTCCTTGAACCAGTTGACCATCCAGTAGCCGCGATAAATCGGCACCTCCAGGCTGTAGGCGCCGGGCAGCGCCGCGGGGAAGGGCGGGATGAAGGGTCGCACCTCGCGATATTTGGACTGGGTCATGCTTACTGTCGCCGTGGTCCCGTAGCTGAGACAGCAGATCTGCGGGCTGACGCTGCCCGCGCCCAGCGCCTCGCATGCTTTGTCGGCGGCGGCGGCGATCAGCGGCAACCCGGCGGGGATGCCGGTGGCTTCGGCGGCGAGCGGGGTGATTTTGCCCAGCGGCGTCGCCGGGGACACGAGATCCGGCAAGAGCGCGCGGTTCATGGGCATCGCCTGCCATTTCCAGTCGCTGCGCGCCGCCCAGGCCAGCTTTTTGTAATCGAAGGGCAGGTAGCCCACCTGGGCGCCGACCGAATCGACAAAGCGCCCGGTCAAGCGGTAGGTCAGGTAGCCCGACAGCATCAGGTACTTGTGGGTCTGTTTCCAGAGGTCCGGCTGCCGGGTCCGCAGCCAGTTGATCTCCGATTCGGCCTGAAAATAGGCGACCGTTTCGTCCATACGCACCAGCTTCAGGATCACGCCCCACAGCCCGCCGACCGGCTTCAGACCGTGCGTGCGGCGCTGATCGAGCCAGACGATGGCGGGCCGCAGCGGTTCACCTTGCCGATCTACGTTGATCATCGTGCCGCGTTGGGTCGTCACCGTGACCCCCGCAAGGGCGGCCTTATCCACGGTGCCCTGCTGCCAGAGTTCCTGGCAGGCCCGGCACAGCGATTGCCAGTAGTAAGCCGGGTCTTGCTCGGCCCAGCCCGGCTGCCGGGAGAAGTAGGGATCGATCATGACCTGCGACTTGGCGACCAGCTTGCCGTGCAAGTCGAACACGAGCGCGCGGACGCTCTGCGTGCCGTTGTCAATCGCCAGAATCAGATCTTGCGTCATCGCGTTTGCTCCCGTGCCCGGCGCAGCCGGATCAGTAGCCCGCCCGCGCCCAGCGCCAGCCCGGCGAGAATGCCGAGCGCCCACTTCCCGCGCGCCGCGCTTGCCTGCTGCGGCTCACCGGCGGCCTGCGCCGGCAGCGCACGCCAATCGGGGATCGCGGCCCGATCCGGCAGGCTGTAGTGCTGCCGCCAGAGCGCGTGATAGGCTTGCTCTTCGGCCTCCCAGCGCACATCGTCCCAGCCGAGTTCGTCCCGGCAGATGGCCCCGATGGCCGGCATGAGCGCGGCGCCGCCCTCCGGCAACAGCAGCCCCAGCCGCACCCGGCGCAGCAACAGGTCGTCCAGGTGCAGCATCGCTTCCGTGCGCGCCGCCCAGCGCAGTTCGGCCCAGAGCACCACCGTGCCGGGGATCGGCTGTAGCTCGCCGGGCCGCGCCGCCGCGACCAGGGCGGGCGCCGCCGCGCCATAGCGCCCGAGCAGGCGTGCGCGCGCCGCCGCGCTGAGCGCGCCGTCCAGATGCCGCGGTTGCGGATCGAAGACGGGCGCGGCGGGATCGGGCGCGGGGATCTCAGGAAACTGCCGGC
>DASSGZ010000404.1:0-29616 GCA_035693165.1 Chloroflexia bacterium
AGGGTCGAGGCATAGAGCTATTGTACCAAACTCACGGTTGGGTCGGAGCGGCTTCTCTCCGACAGGCTGCTAGCCGGCTGGCGGGCCGCCGGGTACGTCGTCGATGGCCGGGGCGGGGTAGCGGGCCGGGCGGCCGTAGGCGCCGCGCACCACGTGCCGGGAGATGCGCAGCAGATCCACGAACGCCCAGAGGCTGTCGCGCACGGGGCTGATCTTGGTGTTCTCCGCGTAGTTCCACTCCAGCGGCACCTCGGCAATCGTGTAGCCCAGCCGCCGCGCGATGACCAGCAGTTCCACGTCGGACGCGGCGGTAACGCGGGCCTGCTTCAGCCCCTGCGCGGGCGCGTTATAGAGCAGCGCCCGCGCGAAGACATCCTGTGCGGTCTCGGTGCGGTAGGCTTTGAAGCCGCACTGCGTGTCCTGGAACCCGCGCACGCCCAGCGTGGCGACCAGCACCCGCCAGCTAAAGCTCATGACGTTGCGGTACCAGGGCGCGCCGGGCCGCCCGGCCCGCGAGCCGATGGCGACGTGCGCGCCCGCGTCCAGCGCGGCGATCAGCCGGGCAAACTCGGCGGGTGGCGTCGAGAGATCGGCGTCGGCCTGCACGGCGTAGCGGCCCGCCGCCGCCAGCATCCCCGTGCGCACGGTGAACGCCTTCCCGCTGTGCGGGTTCTCGATCAGCCGCACCTCCGGGCGCGTGGCGGCCACGTCCTGCACGATCTGCCGGGTGGCGTCGGTGCTGCCGTCGTCCACCACCACGATCTCGAAGGGCCGGCCCAGGCTGTCGGCAAAGGCCAGCACGCGCGGCAGGGTCGCGGGCAGCCGTCGCGCCTCGTTGTAGGCCGGGATCACAATCGAGATGGCCGGCTGGCGCGTGGTAGGTCTATCGTTCATCGAGTCATGGCCTTGCTGCTCCTGCGCCATCACTGCTGTCCTGCGCTGCGCTGTCGGGCGGCGTGCCGGGCGGTTCTGGACGTGAACGGCCAGCCCTCAAACACAGCCAGCCCTTCCTCGGCCAGCAGCGGCCCGACGATCTCGACCTGCCGGTGCCCGGCGTTAATGATGGCGGCGCAATCCATTTTCGGGCGCCCCCCGCTGCGCTGTTGAATCATCGCCTGCGAGACGCTGAACACCACCCGCGAGATCCCCGCCCAGTGGATCGCCCCGGCACACATTGGACATGGCTCACTGCTGGTGTACAACGTGGCGCCTTCCAGCGCGAACTGTTGCTGCGCCCGGCAGTACTCGCTGATGACGCTCAGTTCCGCGTGGAAAGTCGGGTCGGACATCTCCACGCTGCGGTCCCAACTCTGCTGGCGCACGGCGCCGTCGATGACCAGCAGCGCGGCGAACGGATCGCCCCCATGTTCGCGCCCCTGGCGCGCCAGGGCAATCGCTTGCCGCAGGAACTGCTCGTCAAGGGATTGCATTGGCCGGCTCTCCTTCACTGTTGCAACAAGGCGAGTGAGCGCGGGCCGGTTTCAAACCGGCCCCTACAGAAGTTGCAGCGTGTAGCGCGTCAGCAGCGCCGGGTTGTCCGGGTCCGCGGTGACGTTGACGACGGTGTAGCCGCCGGCAAACGCCGCCTCGAACAGGGCGCGAGTGCCCATGCGCCAGTCCATCGCCACGTCGGGGTGCTCGCGCTTGATCGGCTGGAACTCGCGGGGGATCTGGATGCCGATTGTGCGGCCTTCCCATCCCGACTGGGTGCCCGCCAGTACCGGCACCCCCTCGCGCATCGCCACCTGCGTGAGCGCCCCGGCGGCGACCGGAGCATCCACCCGCCGGTCCATCTCGGCGCACTGGCGCACGCGGGCGCTGTTCAGTTCCCAGCGCACTTGCAGCCGGTCGGTGGGCAGCAGGGCGTTCAAGCCGTCGCGCATCTGGCCGTAGATATGGCGCTTATACGTCCGGCTGATCGCACCCAGCTTGGCGATATTCAGCGTGGCGTTGCGCGACTCCAGCGGGTCGAAGGTCCAGGTGCAGACCTCCAGCCCCTCGGCCAGCAGAATCTCGCGCTGGGCCATCTTCAGGCGCCAGGCGATGTTGTGGTTGCTGTAGTCGGGGTGGACGGCGGCCATATGCGAGCAATGCTTGAGGCCCGCGCCCTCGCGCCCCAGGAAGCCGAGCACGAAGCCGACCAGCCGCTCCTCCGGCGTGAACGCGCCGAGTACCAGCCCGCCCTCCTTCTGCAAGGTAATCATCATATGCAGCGGCACGGCCTCAATCGGTCCCGACTGCCAGCAGTCCTGCTGCAACTGCTCCGCCGCCACATACTCGTCGGTGTTCGCCAGGCGGCGAATCGTAATGTCTCTTGTTTCTTTTGAGTTAAGTGTAACTGACTCATGCATTGGGAGCAGTAACCTCATTGTTGGTGTCAGCATCGACAAGTCTATGGGGAGTAAAAGTAACCCACTCCGCTATTGTTTCCTGTAACCAGGTCTTTGCGCGCTCAGAAACAAAGATATAATCTGTATCCCACCTGGGATCTTTTACTCTAAACCAATCGGTTCCATCCCACTCTATAATCCCGGCATGCCACTTCCAGCGGGCATGTTCTGTTAGGCTGACTTCCCATAGTTGGCCCATTTGCTCGGCGGTTTCGGGCGAGTGGGGCAGGCTGAGGAAGTAGGCCGGCACATTTTCCAGATCGACATCTATAGGCTCAGGCGGCTCGGTAGCCGTCAGCACCCAGTTTTCCCACTGCATGGCAATGATATGGCGCTTGATGACGGGGCGAAACGTGAATCCCGTCAGGCCCGAGTTGGCTAACAACTGCTTGAAGTCATCGGTGACGATGACCTCCCATATCATACGTCCCATGTCACTCTCAGGTAGCATGACAGGTGGACTAAACGGGCCGCAGCGAGTAAGCTCCAGCAGGTTATCGGGTCCACGTTTGCACCACCCAAGCAGTGAAAATTCAGCGAGGAATCCCCACTCCATTGCCCATGAAGGTATGGAGGGTCTGAGCAGATTGTAAACGTAGTGTTCCATTGCTCATCGATCCACTAAAGCGGCTAAATGTGCAGCAGCAGACTCGCCAGCAGCGCCGTGCGCGGGGCCAGGTCCGCGATGGTGACGTATTCGTGGTCGGTGTGCGCGCCGTCGCCGCAGGCGCCGAGGCCGTCCAGCGTGGGCACGCCGAGGGCCGCCGTGAGGTTGCCGTCGCTGGCGCCGCCGGTGGCCGTCTCTTGCAGATCGAGTCCGATCTCGCGGCCCAGGCGGCGGGCCAGATCGAACAGGCGCACCGTGCCGGGTGGGCGCTCCATCGGCGGGCGGTCCACCCCGCCGGTCACGGTCACGACGGCGCCGGGCAACACCGGTTGCAGACCCAGGATGCGGTCGCTGATGCGCCGGGCGTCGTCCCAGGTGGTGACGCGCAGATCGACATGCGCCGTCGCCTCGGCGGCCACCGTGTTGACCGCTGTGCCGCCGCTGATCTGGCCGACGTTGACCGTGACGCCGCGCTCGTAGTCGGTGAGCGCGGTCAGGGCCAGGATCTGGTGGGCCAGTTCGGCGATGGCGCTCACCCCGGCGGCGTGATCGACGCCCGCGTGGGCGGCGCGGCCCTGCGTGGTCACGGTGAACATGCCAGTGCCCTTGCGCGCCGTCTTCAGCGCGCCGCTGCCGGCGGCGGGTTCCAGCACCAGCACGGCGGCGGCCCGCCGCGCCGTCTCCTCGATCAGCGCCCGCGAGTCGTAGCTGCCGATCTCCTCGTCCGCCGTGCTGACCAGGATCACCGGGCGGGGCAGGGGCCGGCCCGTGGCCGCCAGCGCGTGCAGGGCGGCGCCCGCCATCAGCAGCCCCGCTTTCATATCGTAGCCGCCGGGGCCGTAGCAGCGGCCCTGCTCTACCCGTGGCAGGTTGTGGGCCAGGCTGCCGAGCGGGTGAACCGTGTCGTGGTGGCCCAGCAGCAGGATCGGCGCCGCCTCCGCGGGGCCGGGCCAGGTAGCGCGAACCAGCGCGCCATGCGCCTGCCCCGGCACCACGTCCACCTGTGCGCCCCGCGCCGCCATGTACGCGGCCACGATCTCGGCCATGCGGGTCGTGGCTGCCGGGTCGGTCGACGGCGATTCCACGGCGCACCAGACGAGCAGGTCTTCGACAAGCGCTTCGGTTTGTGCGGTCAGGGCCGCGAGCAAATCTTGCAACAGAACCTCCTGGGGTTAGGGACGAAAGCTCTCGCTGTGGAGGGTCACGGCGGCCAGCGCATCGCGGTCCACGGTCACACCCAGGCCGGGTGCGGTGGGCACCGTGATCGTGCTGTCCGGGTTCAGGGTGAACTCCGGCGCGGCGATGTCGTGCTTGTAGTAGCGGTTGCTGGCCGAGATGTCGCCGGGCAGGGTGAAACCGGGCAGGCTGGCGATAGCGAGGTTGGCGGCCCGCCCGATGCCGGTTTCCAGCATCCCGCCGCACCAGACCGGCACCTCCCGGCTGCGGCACAACTCCTGGATCGCCCGCGCGGGCAGCAGACCGCCGACGCGGCCCACCTTGATGTTGATGATCCCGCAACTGCCCAGGTCGAGCGCGGCGCGGGCATCGGCCACGCTGTGGATGCTCTCGTCGAGGCAGATGGACGTGGCAAACTGGCGCTGCAACAGGCTGTGTTCGTAGATGTCGTCGTGGGCCAGCGGCTGCTCGATCATGATCAGCCTGAAGGCGTCGAGTTGGCGCAGCAGGTCGGCATCGGCCAGCGTGTAGGCCGAGTTGGCGTCGGCCATGAGCGCCACGTCGGGGAAGGCTTCGCGCACGGCGGCTACATAGGCCACGTCCTTGCCCGGCTTGATCTTCAGCTTGATGCGCCCGTAGCCCTCGGCGATGAACCCGGCCACCACGTCGCGCAGGGCGTCCGGCGACTCCTGGATGCCCACGCTCACGCCCACCGGCACGCGGTCGCGGGTGCCGCCGAGATAGGCCGACAGCGATTGCCCGGCCCGCGCGCTGAGCAGGGCCGCCGCCGCGCCTTCGAGCGCCGCCTTCGCCATGTTATGCCCGCGCACCCAGGCCCAGCGGCTTTGTAAATCCTCCAGATCGGTCAGCGGGCGGGCAAAGACCAGCGGGATCAGGTAGCGGGTCAGAATCGTCCAACAGGTGTCCAGCGTTTCATAGGAGTAGGACGGCTCCTCGAAGGCCACCACCTGGCCCCACCCGGTGCCGTCCGCCGCGCGCATCTCGACGGTGATCGTCTCGCGCACCACATCGCGCCCGAAGCTGGTCTCGAACGGCGTGACGAGCGGCATGGCGATATGGGTCAATGTAATTTGTTCAATCGTGGTCATGGTATCTCCTGGCGGCGCCTGCCCTGCTGCGTGGGTCCGGGGGATGGGACAGGGCCTGATTGCGACAATTATACCCCGCCCGGCGCCCGGCTGCCAACCGTGCGGTAGTCTCCGGGGGCCATCGCGTGTATAATCAGGGTGATCAAGAGGAGCAATGCGCGTGGCCCTGCCGACCAGTTTACCGCAACCGCTAACCAGTTTCATCGGGCGCGAGCAGGAAATCGCCGCCATCTGGCGCCTGCTCGCCGGCGCCCGGCTGCTCACGCTGACCGGGACCGGTGGCAGCGGCAAGACGCGCCTGGCGCTGCAGGTGGCCGCTGCGGTCGCGGATGACTTCCGCGACGGCGTCCTGTTCGTGCCGCTGGCCGCGTTGCGCGACCCGGCCCTGGTCATCCCCACCGTCGCCGGGGCACTCGGCCTGACCGAAGCCGGGGGCCGCCCGCTGGTGGAGAGTCTCAAGCAGCATTTGCGCGACCGGCAGTTGCTGCTGGTGCTCGACAACTTCGAGCAGGTAAGTGCGGCGGCGCCCGCCGTGGCGGATCTGCTCGAAGCCTGCCCCGAGGTGCGCGTCCTGATCACCAGCCGGGCGGCACTGCATGTCTACGGCGAGCAGGAATTCGCCGTGCCGCCACTGGCCCTGCCGCCCGATGCCGGCGCGGCGGGCGCGCTGCCCGACTCGGAGGCGGTGCGCCTGTTTGTCGCCCGCGCCCGCGAGAACAGCCCCGACTTCCAACTGACCCCGGAGAACGCGGCGGCAGTGGTCGAGATCTGCCGCCGGCTGGATGGGCTGCCGCTCGCCATCGAACTGGCGGCGGCCCGGCTGAAGATCCTCTCGCCCGCGGCCATGCTGGCGCGGCTGGTCGACTCCGCCGGAGCGCCCACGCTGCGCCTGCTCACCGGCGGGGCGCGCAACCTGCCGCCGCGCCAGCAGACCTTGCGCGAGGCCATCGCCTGGAGCTACGACCTGCTGGACCCGGCGGAGCAGGCGCTGTTTCGCCGCCTGGCCGTCTTTGCCGGCGGCTGCACGCTGGAAGCCGCCGAGGTCGTCGCGGACGAGTCCGGTTCCGGCGCGGCGCCGCCAATCCTCGACGGCGTAGCCTCGCTGATCGACAAGAGCCTGCTGGTGCGCGCGGGCCGCCCGAATCAGGAACCGCGCTTCACCATGCTGGCGACGATCCGCGAATACGGGCTGGAGCGTCTGGAGGAGAGTGGGGAAGCGGTCCAGGTACGCGACCGGCACGCCGCCTACTACCAGGCGTTAGCCACCTCCACCGAGCCGGCGTTGCGCGGGCGGCAGCAGGTAGCCTGGCTGGCGCAACTGGAGGCCGAGCACGATAACCTGCGCGCCGCGCTGGGCTGGACGCTGGAGCGGCAGGACATCCCGGCGGCGCTACGCATGGCGGGGGCGCTGGGCTGGTTCTGGAACCTGCGCGGCCACTTCAGCGAGGGGCGGGCCTGGCTTGAACGGGTGATGGCCGTCGTGCCCCTCGATGCTCAGACCCAGGCGCGCGCCCTGGTGCTCAACTGGGCCGGGGTGCTGGCTTTCCGCCAGGGCGACACCGACCGGGCGGCCGCCCTGCTGCAGGAAAGCGCCGCCATCTTCCGTGCCGTGGGCGACAGCGGTGGGCTGGCCTATGCCTTGGTCGTGCTGGGGCTGATCGTGCTCTACCAGGGCGACCCGGCCCGTGCCCGCCGCTTGCTGGAGGAAAGTGTCGCGCGCTTCCGGACCGAGGGCAACACGTGGGGCGTGGCGCTGGCGTTGCGCAACCTGGGCGAGGTCGCCACGACCGAAGGCGACCCGGCGGCGCGGCGGGCGCTGCTGGAGGACAGCGTACGCCTGTTCCGCGCCGTGGGCGACAACTGGGGGCTGGCCCTGGCGCTCAACAACGCGGGCGATGTCGTGCGCGGGCAGGGCGACACCGGGCAGGCGGCCCATCTCCTGGCCGAGAGCCTGGCCCTGTTCCGCGAACTGGGCGACAAACAGGGCATCGCCTGGTGCCTGGCGCAGATGGCCGGGGCGGCGGCCCAGGCCGGGCAGGCCGAGCGCGCGGCCCGCATTTTCGGCGCGGTGGCGGCGCTGTTGGAGTCGATCGATGCGCGCCTGGACCCGGTGGACCGCGCCGAATACACGCAGAACGTCGCCGCCGTACGGGCACACCTGGGCGAGCCGGCCTTCGCGGCGGCCTGGGCCGAGGGGGCGGCCCTGTCGCTCGACGCGGCCCTGGCCGATGCCGCCGCGCCGCCCACCCCGGCCGTGTTGCCCGCCCTCGCGCCCTCTGCGGCTGCCGGCCCCGATGCCCTGACCCCGCGCGAGATCGACGTGCTGCGCCTGCTGGCCGCCGGGCTGACCGATGCCCAGATCGCCGGCCAACTGTCGCTCAGCGCCCGCACCGTGCAAACGCATGTCCGCTCGATTTACAGCAAACTGGACCTTACGACCCGCAGCGCCGCCACTCGTTATGCTATTGAACACCACCTGGCGTGACCGCGGCATACCTAACCCCCCTACCCCCCTTCCCGGCGCGGGAAGGGGGAATCGCCGGCGCGAGAAGGGGAAAACCGACTCCCCTCCCCGTTCCGGGGAGGGGCCGGGGGGAGAGGTTAATCCGGCTGGGCTCGTTTGACGCAGCGCCCGCGGGGCGGTACAATAGAGAGTCTATGGAAACTGAGAAGGCGCGACTCCAGGCCCGTGTGCAGGGACGAGTCCAGGGGGTAGGCTACCGCATATTTGTGCGCGAAGCGGCTCGCCGGCTCCATCTCGCGGGCAGCGTGCGCAACGAGGACGACGGCAGCGTGCTGGTCGTCGCCGAAGGAGCGCGCGCCGATCTGGAGCGGCTGCTGGCCGAGTTGCAGCGCGGGCCGGTCGCCGCGTGGGTGACGCGGGTCGAGACGCGCTGGGATGCGCCCAGCGGGGAACCGGCCGGGCGATTTGAGGTGCAGGGGTGAGTGCGCTCGCCGGCGGCTCGGAAGCGGGCCGCGAGGGGTCGCGCAACGCCGCCCCCGGCCCCGCCCCGGCGCCGGCCGATTCCCGCTACCGGCAACTGGCCTGGCTGGTCATGGGCACCGGCTTCGTCATCTTTTGCCTGCTGTGCGCGGGCTTCGTGGCCGGGTCGGCCTACTATAGCCAGCACGCCAGCATCGTGCCGCAGACCGCCGCCACCGTCGAACTGGCCCATGGCACCAAGTTGGAGGTCCAGCATGCCGGGCAGAAAGCCTGGAACCTCGTCTCCAAAGCCACCGAGTTGTCGGAAGGCGACTCCGTCCGCACCGGCCAGGACACCGACGCCTTGCTCACGCTCTTCGATCAAAGTACCGTCCAGCTTTACTACAGCAGCACCGTGACCCTGAAACGCATCCGCAGCAGCCAGTTTCTGAACCAGTTCAAGGAAATGCGCCTGGTGCAGAGTTCGGGCAGCATCAAAGTGGCGGCGGCGGCGCTGGGGCCGTACAACACCATGGAACTGCAAGTCACCAATCCCGACGGCAAGGTCACGGTCGGCGTGCCGGAGAACAGCGTCGCCGTGATCACGCTCGATACCCCCGCCGTCGACAACGCCTACATGACCGTGGCGACGCGCACGGGCACGTCCTGGGTGCGTACCACCGGGCCGCGCCGGATCATCCCGATCGGCGAGATGTGCCGGGTCCAGCCCGATTACACCGTCACGGATCCCGGCCAGGAGGAGATCGAACTCGTCGACAACAGCGAGTTCGTGAAGCCCGCCGACAACCCGAACACGGAGATCGCCGCCGGTTGGCGCCTGTCGCCGCTCAACCCGGCGGAGGAACAGATCACCGCCACGCGCAGCACGGAGACGTTCTTCGGCAAGACGGTCTATACCGCCAACTTCTTGCGCGCCGCGCAAAGCACGGAACTGGCGACGGTGCGTATCCGCCAGGATATGGACATCCCGGTCAATTTCTACCAGCAATTGCAGGTGAAGGCCGCCGTCAAGCTCGTCGAGCCGCCGTACATCGGTCCGGGCCTCTACCCGCTCACCCTGCGCGTGACCTATGAGGACCTGGACGGGGTGACGCGGCTGTGGGAGCGCAACTTTTACGCCGGGCCGCTGCCGTACCAGCCGGAAGGGGGCACCATCGAACTGGATGCGGGCACCTGGAAGGAATTGCCGCAGGAACTCCCGTCCGACGGCGGGGACGCGGCGGCGAGTTGGGACTTGATGACACAATCGCCCGCGCCCGCCCGCATCAAGGCGGTCGAGGTTATCGTCACCGGCTATAGTTTTAATGCCTCGGTATCGGGCATATCGCTCACCGCCCGATGAGGCACGTTTTGTTTCAGCAAGGAGGCTTCTCTTGAGTAAGATCAGTGTGGTAGGGGTCAACTATGTGGGTCTGGTAACCGCGGCCTGTTTCGCGGACCTGGGCAACGAGGTAATGGGCATCGAGATCGTGCCCGAAAAAGTGGAACGCCTGCGCCAGGGCATCTCGCCCATCTATGAGCCGGGCATCGAGGAGGTGCTGCAACGCAACCTCAAAGCGGGCCGCCTGAACTTCACGACCGATTACGCCGAGGGCCTGCGCGGCGCCGACTTTGTCTTCATCGCCGTGGGCACGCCGGAGGGGCCGGATGGCGCCGCCGATATGTCGCAGGTCGAGTCTGCGGCGCGGTCCATCGGCAAGCACGCCTCGAACGACTTGATCGTCATCAACAAAAGCACCGTGCCCATTGGCACGGGCGACCTGGTGACGCGCCTGGTCGGCGAGCATATCAAGCCGGGGCTGAAGTTCTCGGTCGTGTCCAACCCGGAGTTCCTGCGCGAGGGCGCGGCGCTGGGCGACTTCATGGTGCCCGATCGCGTGGTGCTCGGCTCGTCGGACCGCGAGGCGTCCGAGAAAGTGGCCGCGCTCTATGAGCCGTTGAACGCGCCGATCATCATCTCCGATATCCGCACCGCCGAGATGATCAAGTATGCGTCGAACGCCATCCTGGCGACGCGCATCTCGTTCATCAACGAGATCGCGCACATCTGCGAGACGCTTGGCGCCGACGTGAAGCAGGTGGCGCTGGGCATGGGCTACGACAAGCGCATCGGCCACCAGTTCCTCGACGCGGGGATCGGCTATGGTGGCTCGTGCTTCCCCAAGGATGTCAAGGCCCTGGCCCATATGGCGGCGTCCAACGACTGCCACCCGCAGTTGCTCAACGCGGTGATGGACATCAACACCGACGCCCGTCGACTGTTCGTCGAGAAGCTGACCAGCCTGCTGGGCGGTGACCTGCATGGGAAGCGCATCGGCGTCTGGGGTGTGTCGTTCAAGCCGAACACTGACGACATCCGCGAGGCGCCGCAGATCGACATCATGCAGCGGCTGGCCGCGCTGGGCGCCACGGTGCAGGCATATGACCCGGTGGCGATGGAGAACGCGCAGCGGGTGGTGCCCGACGTGGCCTACTGCTCGAACGCCTATGAGGCCGCCGCGGGCGCCGACGCCGTGCTGCTGCTGACCGAATGGAACGAATTCAAGCAACTCGATATGAACCGGGTGCGCACCGGCCTGCGCCGCCCGCTGCTGGTCGACGGTCGCAATGTCTTCGTCCCGGCGGAGATGCGCGGCCAGGGCTTCGAGTACGTATCCGTGGGCCGGCCGTGACCGCGCGCCGCGAGTTTAGCCCCAGCCGCCTCGCGGGAGAGCCGCCCTGGCTGGCCGCCCTCGGCCTGAGCCTGGACGACGCCCATGACGGCCTGTTACAGTGCGGGATCGACGTGATCGAGATCCCGCGCATCGCGGCGGCCATCGAGCGCTGGGGCCAGCCGCTGCTCGACCGGGTCTGGACGCCCGGCGAGCAGCGCTTCTGCCGCGGGCGCACGCCCGAGCTGGCGGCGCGGTTCGCGGCCAAAGAAGCAATCTCGAAGACGCTGGGCACGGGCATCCGCGGCATCCGCTGGCGCGAGATGGAGATCCTGCCCGACCGGCGGGGCAAGCCGCTGGTGTTTCTGCACGGCGGGGCGCAGGAGCGGGCCGCGGCCATCCACCTGACGCGCTGGGCCGTGAGCCTGACCCATGGCCGCGACCTGGCCCTGGCCTTCGTCGTGGCCTCCGGCGACCCCGATGCCATGCCGGATGAGGAGCGCTAGCCGATGAATGCGGGGCTGGTCACTGCCGAGGAGATGCGGGCCATCGAGGCCCGCGCCGCCGAGCGCGGCGAGACCGGGCCGGTACTCATGGACCGCGCGGCGCGCCGGGTCGCGGCAGTGGTTGCCGAGCGGCTGCCGCGCACCGCGGGCCGCGCGCCGCGCGTGCTGGTGCTGGTGGGGCCGGGCAACAACGGCGGCGACGGCCTCTGGGCCGCCCGCTACCTGCGCGAGCGCGGCGTCGAAGCCACGGCCTATCTCTGGCACCGGGCGGGCAGCCCCGATGCCGCCCTGGCCGGGGCCGAGGAAGGTGATGTGCCCATCGTGCGTGCCGCCGAAGACGCGGATGGCGCGCGCCTCGCCGCCCTGCTGGACGAGGCCGCCGCCGTGGTCGATGCGCTGCTCGGCTTCGGCTTGCAGCGTGACATCACCGGCGAACTGGCGGCGATTATCGCGACTGTCCAGGGTGCGGTCGAGCGGCGGGCCGGGACGGCCCACCCCTTGCCGGTCTTTGCGGTGGACATACCCACAGGCGTCGATTCAGACACGGGCCGCGTACGCGGCGTGGCCTTGCCCGCCCAGGTCACAATTACGCTGGGAGTGGCGAAGCGCGGGCTGTACCTGTACCCAGGAGCAGCCCGCGCGGGGGAAATTATCCTGGGGGATATAGGAGTCGGAGACTTGACTGATAACGTACAGATAACGAACACGACCGCCGAGCAGGTGCGCGGCTTGCTGCCCGCCCGCCCGGCGGACGCGAACAAAGGCACCTTCGGCAGCGTGCTGATCGTAGCCGGGTCGCTGAACTACATCGGCGCGGCGGTGCTGTCCACGCTGGGCGCGATGCGCATCGGCGTGGGCCTGGCAACGCTGGCGACGCCGATTGAGTTGCTGCCCATCGTGGCCGCCAAGCTGACGGAATGCACCTTCCAGCCCCTGCCCGGCGATATGGGCATCCTGACCGAGCGCTCGGTCAAGCCGCTGTTCGATGCCCTGAGCGAGCGGCAATATAAGGCGCTGCTGGTGGGCAACGGGCTGGGCCACGAGAAGGAAACGCTCAATTTCATGCGCGGTCTGTTGCAGGATAAAGCAAGCGCTGCTCCCGCCCGGACACGGGCGGCGCATTTGGGTGGCTTTGGCCTGGCTCGCCATGTCGAACCGCCCAAGCAAGAAACGCCGGAAGAGGACAAGATCCCCGGCCTGCCGCCCCTGGTGCTGGACGCCGACGGGCTGAATTTGCTGGTGCAGATCGAGGACTGGTCCGGGCGTCTGCCTACTGATACCATCCTGACGCCGCACCCCGGCGAGATGGCCCGGCTGCTGGACAGCGACGTGGAGACGGTGCAGGCCGACCGCGTGGGCACGGCGCAGCGCGCCGCCGCCGAGTGGAAGGCGATTGTGGTGCTCAAGGGCGCCAACACGGTGATCGCCGCGCCCGATGGCCGGGTGGCCCTCAACCCGGCGGCGTCCGCTGCGCTCGCCACGGCGGGCACGGGCGATGTGCTGGCCGGGTGCATCGCGGGCCTGCTGGCCCAGGGCCTGGCGCCGTTCGACGCCGCCGTGGCCGGGGTCTTTGTCCACGGCCAGGCGGGGCTGCTGGTGGCCGAGGAACTCGGCGATGCGGGCGCCCTGGCGGGCGACGTGGCCGAGGCGCTGCCCCACGCGTTGCGCGAGATCAAGAGCTGATGATGAACGGGGCCGTGCCGGCCACGAGGGATATGCCTGAGACGGAGAATGGGCGCGCCGCGCCGCGCTGGCGGGGTCGCCCGGTCTGGATCGAGATCGACCTCGACACCGTCGCCGAGAACGTGCGGCGGATCGCGGCGTGGGTCGGCCCCGGCACGGCGGTGATGGCCGTGGTCAAAGCCGACGGCTACGGCCTGGGCGCCGCGCAGATCGGGACGGCGGCGCTGGCCGGCGGCGCCACCTGGCTGGCCGTGGCCTCGGTCGACGAAGGCGTGCAGTTGCGCGAGGCCGGGATCGATTCGCCCATCCTGGTGCTGGGACCGACCACGCCCTGGGAGACGAGCCGCGCCGTGGCCGCCCGGCTCACGCTCACGGTCAACAGTGTGGAGGTGGCGCGGGCGCTGTCGGCGGCGGCGCGGCAGGTGCGGGTGCGCGCGCCGGTCCACCTCAAGCTCGACACGGGGCTGAATCGCTACGGGCGCGGTCCCGACGAGCTCGTCGCCCTGGCCCAGACACTAGCCGCCATGCCGGGGCTGCGCCTGGAAGGCCTCTACACCCACTTCGCCAACGCCGGCGAACCCGGCGACGACTACGCCGCCCGGCAACTCGACACGCTGCTGGCCGTGCAACAGCGCCTGGCCCGCCAGCGTATCATCTTCGCCCTGGTCCATGCCGCGAGCAGCACGGGCATCCTTGAACTGCCGGAGAGCCACCTCGACCTGGTGCGCGCCGGGATCATGCTCACTGGGCACTACCCGGCGCCCGACTCCAGCCACACCGTTCGGCTGGCGCCCGTGGTGATGGTCCATGCCCGCATCGCCCGCCTGTTCACCGTGCCCGCGGGGGCCACCGTCGGCTATGGGCGCACCTACCGGGCGCCGGGCCCGCGCACGCTGGCGCTGGTGCCCATGGGCTACGCCGACGGCTACCACCGGGCGCTCTCCAACCGCGGCTATATGCTCGTGGGCGGGCGCCGAGCGCCGGTCGTGGGGCGGGTCAGCATGGACCAGACGACCATCGACGTAACCGGCATCCCCGGCGTGCGCGAGGGCGATCCCGTCGTCGTGGTGGGCCGCCAGGGCAAAGAGCAGGTCTCCTTCAGCGACCTGGCCGCGCTCATCGACACGATCCCCTATGAGTTGCTGACCCATCTCAACAAACGCCTGCCGCGTGTCTACCTGCAGGGTGGCGAGGTGGTCCAGTTGACGACGCTGCTCGGCCAGGTCGATCTCACGCTGGCCGAACCGCTCTCCGGGCTGCCCGAACCCAGCGGTCCGGCCTACGCCGACCTGCCCGCGATCCCGGTGGACCTGGCCCAATCCTGGCTGGAGAACGGGGATGGGCCGGCCCTCGACACACCCGAGCCGGCCCCGCGCCCGGCGCGCCGCAAGGGCCGGGTGGCGTCGATCCGCCGCCCGCCGCGCACGCCCAGCGAATAACGCGGGCGACCCGGTCGCCACTGGTTCGGCGATACTGCACCTGGGAGGAGGACACATGCGCGCAGTAGACCTGATCCTCGCCAAACGCAACGGCGAGGCGCACACCCGCGAGCAACTGGAGTGGCTGATCGGCGGGATGCTCGACGGCTCGGTGCCCGACTACCAGGTGGCCGCCTGGCTGATGGCCGTCTGCTGGCGCGGCATGACGCCGGAGGAAACCGCCGCCCTCACCAGCGTCATGGTCAACTCCGGGCGGCGGCTGGACCTCAGCGGCGCCGCGCCCTTCGTGGCCGACAAGCACAGCACCGGCGGCGTGGGCGATAAGACGACGCTGGTGGTGGCGCCGCTGGTGGCCGCCGCGGGCGTGCCCATCGGCAAGATGTCGGGGCGGGGGCTGGGCTTTTCGGGCGGCACCATCGACAAGCTGGAGTCGATCCCCGGCTTCCGGGTGCAACTCAGCGACGCCGAGTTTGTCGAGGGCGTGCGCCGGGTCGGCATGGTGGTCGCCGCGCAGACGAGCGACCTGGCCCCCGCCGACGGGCGGCTCTACGCCCTGCGCGACGTGACCGGCACGGTCGAGAGCCTGCCGCTGATCGCCAGCAGCATCATGTCGAAGAAGCTGGCCGCCGGGGCGAACGCCATCGTGCTCGACGTGAAGGTGGGCAAGGGCGCCTTCATGAAGACCGAAGCGGCGGCGCGGGCGCTGGCCGAAGCGATGGTGTCTATCGGGCGGGCCGCGGGCTTGCAGGTGCGCGCCGTGCTGTCGAGCATGGACCAGCCGCTGGGGCTTGCCATCGGCAACGCGCTCGAAGTGCGCGAGGCTATCGAGACGTTGCGCGGCGCCGGCCCCGCCGACCTGCTCGACCTGGCGCTGGCGCTGGGCAGCCAGTTGCTGCTCATGGCGGGCAAAGCCGCGGACGCCGAGGCGGCGCGGCGCGTGCTGCTGGAGGGGTTGCAGAGCGGCGCGGCCCTCGCCAAACTGCGCGCCTTCGTCGCCTACCAGGGCGGCGCACCCGGCTACATCGACCACCCTGAGCAGTTGCCGGTCGCGCCCGCGGTCGTGCCGGTGCCCGCGCCCGCCGCCGGGTACGTCGCCACTATCGACGCCGAGGAACTGGGCCTGGCCGCCGTGACGCTCGGCGCGGGCCGCCAGGTGAAGGGCGACCAGATCGACCCCGCCGTCGGCTTCATGCTGCGCCGCAAAATCGGCGAGGCCGTGCGCCCCGGCGACTCACTCATCGACATCCACGCCTCCAGTCCCGCCGCCGCCGCGCAGGTCGCCGAGCGCGTGGCCGCCGCTTTCACGATCAGCCCCGATCCGGTCCCGGTGCCGCCGCTGATCCTGGGGATCTACTGATCGCCGCCGGGGGTGCGCCGCGCCCGGCGCCGGCCCCGCGCCCCGGTGGGGGGCTCTGGTTGGGCTGGGTGGCGGCCACGCTGCTGGGCGCGCTGGGCGGCCTGCTGCTCGCCGCGCTGGTGGTGCCGTTTGCCGTGGGCTTGCTTATGCCCGGCGCGCCCGCGCTCTGGCCGGCCATCCTCGCGGGCGCGGCGCTGCTGTACTGGGGCGGGATCGGGGTGGCCCAGGGCATCGCCCTGGCGCGGATCGTCCCTGGGGCGCGCGCCGACATCTGGGCCGCGGCCAGCCTCGTGGCTGCCGTCGCGGGCTTGCTGCTGAGCATCGCCTTCGGCTGGATCCCCGCGGCGGCCCTGGCCGACGTGCTGTTCCAGCACCCGGAGTTGATCGGCGATTTGCTCGTCGCCTGGACCATCTACGGCGCGACCGTCATGGGGTTGGGCCAGGCGCTGGTGCTGCGGCGTTACCTGCGCGGCGGCCTCTGGTGGGCGCCCGCGCCAGGGCTGGGCGCCGTCGTCGGGCTGGCGGTGCTCAGCGCGGGCTGGCCGGGCGCGCTGCCCGGCGCCAGTTCGGATGTCCGGCTGGAACCGCTGTTCCTCACCACGGCTGTAAGCTGGGCCGGGGCGGCCATGCTGTCGGGGCTGGTGCTGGTGGTGCTGCTGCGCCGGGCGCCCGCCGGCCCGGTGCCCGCGTCTCCAACTTAAGTTGGAGGGCCCGCCCCCGCCGAAGGTCACGCCTCGCGATTAGCCCTTTGGACGGTACACACAAACCCAGGGCGTGCTATACTAAATCATCACGATGCACCGGCGGCTGGCTTCAATGCCCCCGCCCGGTGCATTTTTTTGCCCGCTACGGCTGTGCCCGCTTGTACGCCTCCCTCCTGACTCCCGACCACTCGTCTGCTCGACATAAAATCAGCGGCCAAACTCCCCGCCCAAATGATTGACATAACGCGGGAATCCTGCTAGAATACAGAACAAGGCGCATACTATGGGCACGCTGCATGTGGTCAGCACACCGATCGGTAATCTAGAAGATCTCTCGATGCGGGCGCTGCGCGTGCTGCGCGAAGTACGGCTGATTGCGGCGGAGGATACCCGCCACACCCGGAAGTTGCTGAACCACTTCGGCATCACGACTCCGGCGATCAGCTATCACGCCCATAACGAGCGCGCGCGGCTGGAGCCGATCCTGGCCGCGCTGGCCGAAGGCGATGTCGCTCTGGTGAGCGATGCCGGGACACCGGGGTTTTCGGACCCCGGCCTGGAGTTGATCCGGGCCGCGCTCGCCGCCGGCCACACTGTTACTGCCGCACCGGGACCTGTCGCAGCCGTCACCGCGCTGATCCTGAGCGGCTTACCGGCCACTCGCTTTACGTACCTGGGCTTCGTCCCCCGGCAGGGGACCGAACGCCGCGCGCTGCTGGCGCAGGTCGCGGCCCAGCCCTGGCCGCTGGTCTGTTACGAGGCGCCGCACCGCCTCGTCGACCTGCTCACCGATCTACTGGCGGTGCTTGGGAACCGCCCGTGCGCGGTGGCCCGCGAGTTGACCAAAGTGCATGAAGAGGTGCTGCGTGCCCCGCTCAGCGAGGCACTGGCCCACTTCCAGGCCATGCCGCCCCGCGGGGAGTTCACCGTGGTGATCGACGGCGCGCCGCCGCCCGACGCGGCCACCCGCGCCGCCGAGGCCGATAGCCTGGAAGCCCGCGCTATAGTGCGGCTCCAGGAACTCGTCGCGGACGGCCTGTCACCCCGCGACGCCGTCCAACAGGTGGCCGGCGAACTCGGCTTGAACCGGCGTAAAGTCTACAACATCTGGTTGGCATCGGCCCCACAGGACCCGGCCCGGTAACCGTCGACCGAGCCGCTCCCGGCGCGATGCCGCCCCGGTTCGTGTGCACCGGAGGACAACCATTACAGCCCCAGCGTTGGGCGCTGCTCCCTGGCAGGCGGCGATTCGAGCTGCGGTTTGACCGTTTTCCCCGCCAGGCGGGGAGAGAGAGGCGGCAATGCCGGAGACTCAGCGAGTGCCGGAGACCCAGCGAATCGAAGAATTCCTGGCTCATCTGGCGGTCGAAAAGAGCTTTTCAGGGAATACCCTCGCCGCGTACCGCAACGACCTGACCCAGTTTCTGGCCTACCTTGGCGGCGACAGTGCATCCCCCGAACGGGCCGCTGTCGAGCGCGGGGCTGACCCCTGGGCCGGCGTGGATCGCGCCGATATCGTCGATTTCCTGCTGTTCCTGAAGGAACGCAGCTACGCGACATCGACCGTGGCCCGCAAGATTGCGGCGGTGAAATCGTTCTTCCACTGGTTGGCGGCGGAGAAACTCGTGCCCGCCGACCCGACCCAGGACCTGGAGTCGCCGCGGGTCTCCAAGTATCTGCCGCAGGCCATCTCGGTGGACAACGTCGAGACACTGTTGCTGCAGCCCACGCTGGTCGAGACGCCGGAGGCGTTGCGCGACCGCGCCATGCTCGAAGTGCTCTACGCCACGGGGATGCGTGTCAGCGAACTGGTGGCGCTAAACCTGGACCACGTGATCGATGCCGACGATCCGCCGCCCCATGTAAACGGCGCGGCGATCGGGCCGCACATGGCGGTGCGCTGCCAGGGCAAGGGCAACAAAGAGCGCATTATCCCGCTGGATGTCAGCGCGGCGCGCCAGGCGCTGGAGGACTACCTGGCGCGGGGCCGGCCTCGCCTGGTGGGCGAGCAGGAGGAAGACGCGCTCTTCCTCAACCACCGCGGGCAGCGCCTGACGCGCCAGGGCTTCTGGCTCATCCTGAAAGCCTACGCCCGTTCCGCCGGGATCGAGGATGTGACCCCGCACACGCTGCGCCACTCGTTCGCCGCGCACAAGCTCAAAGAGGGTACGGCGCTGCGCGAGGTGCAGCATTTGCTCGGCCACGCCAGCATCTCGACCACGCAGATCTACACCCATGTGGAGAGCGGCAGCGGCGAAGGGCGGCCCAGCACCAAGCGCGGCGGCGTGCGCCGCCCGCCGCCCCCGCCCCGCCGCGCCAGCGCCTGACCGGGCGTTCCGGCAATCCGGGAGAGAATGGCCCGCCGTTTATCCGGCGTGGCCTTTCTTTTTTAGCTGGAGAGAACCGATGATCGCCGAACCCTCCGCGGACCCGGCTGGCGGACTCGCGGATCGCTATCCCCTGACCCATGCCGCCTTCGCGGCCATGCCGGGCGGCGCAGCGGCGTTGACCGCGGTTATGCGCCTGGAGCGGCGCTGGCGGCAGGTCGCCGGAGGACAGGTGCCGCTCGGCCTGCTGGGCACCGTGCAGGGGCCGTTGCCCCCGGTGCCGCCCGCCCAGGTTTATGACGTGATCGTGGCCGGGGGCGGGCTGGGCCTGCTCACCGGCTATGCCCTGGCCCGGTTCGGTTGGCGCGTGCTCGTCTTCGACCGTGATGCCGTAGGCTGCGCCCATCGCGAGTGGAATATCTCGCGCCGCGAGTTGGGCGTGCTGGTCGCCGACGGCCTGTTCACCTGGGACGAGTTGGACGCCTGCGTCGCCACGACCTACGATTACGGCGTGCTGTCGTTTGACGCCACCGGCACCGGGCTGCCGGCCACGCCGCTGCGCCTGGAGGGCGTGCTCGACACGGCGCTCGACGCCCAGGCCCTGCTTGACCTGGCCCGCGCTCGCTTCCTGGCCGCAGGGGGCACCATCCTGGAAGGGCGGCGCTTCGTGCGCCTGCATACCCGCGCCGACGGCCCGGTGGAGAGCCTGGTCGAATTGACCGGCCCCGACGGCGCGCCCGAACGCTATCGCGCCCGGCTGGTCGTCGATATGATGGGCTCGATCTCGCCCATCGCCCTCGCGCTGAACGGCGGCCGGTCCTTCGACGGCGTCTGCCCGACGGTGGGCACGGTGGTGCGCGGGCTCGACGTGCCGCCCGGCGCCGGCGATGTGCTGGTCACGATGGCCGGCACACAGCAGGGCCGGCAGTTGATCTGGGAAGGCTTCCCCGGTCGCGCCGGGGAGACCACCGTCTACCTGTTCTATTACGACCTGGCCGGGCCGGACCACGCGCCGGGGCAATCCTTGCTGGACCTCTTCGAGCAGTATTTCGCCCTGCTGCCCGGCTACCGGCCCCTGCGGCCCGATTTCGCGCACCTGCGCCCGGTCTACGGCTACATCCCGGCGCGCCACGGGCGGCGGGGCGAGACGGCGCGGCGCGGGCTGATCTGCCTGGGCGACGCGGCGGCGGGCCAATCGCCGCTCACCTTCTGCGGCTTCGGCTCCAACACGCGCCACCTGCCGCATGTCTCGCACGAACTGGACGCCCTGTTGCGGCGGGACCGGCTGGAGGCCCGTGACCTGCGGCCCATCGGCCCGCACCAGCCCAACCTGAAGCCTACCTGGGCCTTTGCCCGGCTGATGCAGCCCTGGCCGGGGGCCGGGCCGGCGGCCGTCAACCGGCTGATGAACGCCTTCTGTGCCGGGTTGCAGGCCGCCGGCCCCGCCGTGACTGTGCGCTTCTTGCAGGACCGCCACAGCTTCGCTGACTACCTGCGCATCCTGCTGACCACGGCCCGCCGCCACCCGGAGGTGTTCGCCATCACCTGGCGCGCGCTCGGCCCGCGTGGCCTCCTGCGCTGGCTGCGCGACATCGGCGCCTTCGGCGTGCTGGACATAGCGGCGCGCGTGAGAGGTACGCGAACGAGGAACTAACCATGCTGCGTGCAGAATTACGGGGATTGCATAGCCCGGATTTACCAGATTTGCAGCGTGGAGCGCCGGAAGATCCGGCGCATTTTGGGATCCTGGTGGAGGCATCCATCGGACCATCCGGATCGCATGGTGAGGATGTCTTTAGCTTCGTCGTCTGCACTCCCAGTTGGTTGGCGGCGCAGGTTTCCTCGGGCCAATACCGGTTCCTGCGACATTACCTGCTTGTCCAAAGCTACGACTATCACCTGATCTGGTCGGCCATCGAAAAGCTGTGTGCGAGCATATCCGGTCCCGATTGGGCAAGCGTTGCCGGAAGTTGGCGTGCTATGGCGGCTGGGAGTTCGAGGATTATCAGGAGTAGATCCAGTCATTTCTCTGCGTCCTCTGCGCCTCTGCGGTGCCATCCGGATAAATGTTGACGCCCCGGCGCGTCGCCTCGTATAATGGCGGGGACCGCCCTATGCCGGTACGCTCTGTAGAAGGAATCGCGCCTCCGCTCATGTTACCGCGCTCGATAGCCCATCGCCTGCTTCGCGGCTTGCTGCTCCTGGTGTGCCTGTTGCTGCCCCTGGCGCTCACCGGCTGCCTGGTCCAGACCCCGCCCGAGTTCGTCAACCCGACCGCGACGCCCACGGCGCCGCCGCCCCCGCCGGTGGGCGGGCGTATCGCCTTCCTGTCCGACCGCAACGACGGCAAGCGCGAACTCTACATGATCAACTCCGACGGCAGCGGCGAGACCCGGCTGCTGCCGGACCGGCTCATGGTCGCGGCGCCGGTCTGGTCGCCCGGCGGCACCCGCCTGGCTTTCGTGGCCGACCAGGGCGGCAAGGCGGTGATCGGCGTGATCCTGGTGCCGCCGGGGCAGCCGCCCGGCCAGTGGGCCATCCTCACCGCCGACGCCCAGGGCAGCGACAACACCGTGCCCGTCTGGTCGCCCGACGGGCGGCAGATCGCTTTCCAGTCCAACCGCAGCGGCAACTTCCAGATCTACACCATGTCCTCGACGGGCGGCCCGGTCGCGTCCTTCCCCGGCATGCCGGCCTATGCGGCCTGGCCCGCCTGGTCGCCCGACGGCAAGACCATCGCCTTTGCCGGGGGGCCGGACAAGGACCACACCGAGCTCTATACCGTGCCCGCAGCCGGCGGCACGCCGGTGCAATTGACCAACAACGGGCGGGGCGCCGCGTCGCCGGTCTGGTCGCCCAACGGCCAGGCGTTGCTCTGCGTGATCCGCACGGACGCGGGCACCCATGAGATCGCGCAGTTGCGGCCCGACGGCAGCGGGCAGCGCTCGCTCAGCCCGCCCGCCGCGCCCACCAGCGAGGGGCCGCGCCCGCAGTCGCCGGAGGATCTCTTCCCGGTCTGGTCGCCCGACGGCAACTGGATCGCCTTCTTCTCCAACCGCGCCGGCAACAACGACATCTTCGTCATGGACAAAGAGGGCGCCAACGCTGCGAATATCACCAACAGCCCCGGCGGCGATGTTTCGCCCGCCTGGGCGCCCGACAGCACGCACCTGGTGTTTGCCTCCCGGCCCGGCGGGGCGTACCGGCTCTACACAATCAGCCGCGACGGCACCGGGCCGGCGCCGCTGACCCAGGGCAAGGGCGAGTACGACGACAGTTTTCCTGTCTGGTCGCCAACCAAGTAAAGGAGACTATTCGGCATGTGGCAACCCCCGCAGTACACTCCACCGCCCCAGTACCAGGCCGCCGACGTGCAACGGCGGTTCGCGGCGGGCGAGGTCGCCCTGCTCGACGTGCGCGAACCCGACGAGTGGGATGAGGGCCATATCCCCGGCGCGCACTGGATTCCGCTGGGATCGCTGGAGGAACGGTTCGGTGAACTCGACCCCGGCAAAGAGTGGGTGTGCGTCTGCCACCTGGGCCAGCGCAGCGCCATGGCCGCCGATTTCTTGAGCGACGAGGGGTTGCGGGTCGGCAACTTGCTCGGCGGCATGGCCGCATGGGAGCGCGCCGGGCTGCCCACGGAAACGGGCCGCGGCACCCCGCAGCCGTAGTGTCGCGGTTCGGCTAGGGGGTCGGGGCCGGCTGGGGCGGATTGGGCAGCGTGAGGACAGCCGGCGGGTTGCGCAAGTCAAAGCGGATCTCGTCGGGGGCCGGCACGCCGGCCTCGCGGATGATCAGCGCCACCGGTTGCGCGCCGCCCAGCACGTCGAAGACGAGCAGCGGATGGGTCAGCCCCTGCGGGGCCACGGTGGTGGTGAGCGGCGTCCGTCCCCAGCCCTGCGCGTAGGCGTTGAGCAGGTTGAGGTCCTGGCCCACGCGGGCGCCGGCTTCCGGATAGGTCAGGCCGCGGTCGTCGAGTAGCGCCCACTGTAGAGTGTTGGCCAGGGTGCGGCTGCCGGTTCCCGCATTGCGTGCATCGACCCACAACGCCCAGAACAGGCCGCGCGCCTGCTGGGCCTGTCCGGCCGGGTCGAAGATGGCCGGGCCGCGGCCCACCTGCGCCAGCGACAGCACCCAGTCGTGGAACGTGACTGTGTCGCCCAGGCCGGCCTGCGGCGTCGGGGTCGTGGCCGCCGGGCCGGGCGTCTCCCCGCCGGGGGCCACCGGCGGCAGCACCGGTGTAGCGACGAGGAGCGGGCCGGGCGTCTGCGCGCCGGGGCTGCCGGACGGCCGTGCCCCACGAGTCCAGATGCTATAAAGGGCCACGATCGCCACGATGATGGCTGCAACGCCCAGCAACCCGACCGCCAGTTCTTGCCGCCGGCGCCGGGCGCGCGCCCGTGCCCGCCGGCTCCGCAGGTGGGGCGCCGGCAGCGCAGCCGCGGAGAGCGTCGCTGGACCGAGCGGCAGCTCGCAATACAAGCAATAGGGCTGCCCTTCGCGAACCGCGTGTCCGCAGCGCGGGCACAACTGGCGGCGGGCCGTCCGTCCCCAGGGCATGAGTCCCTCTCCCGGTCTTGAGTCTTGCGGGGCGGCCGCCGCAAGGATCGGCGGCCGGGCAATAAGCAGATGGTAGCCCGCAGTAAGGTTGGCTACATCATAGCACAGGTCCCCCGCTTTTGGCGACCCGCGGGGCGTGCGCTACCATCCGGTGCCATCCCTTTCTATATACACCGCGAAGGCGCGAAAAGTGCGAAGATCTAGCCGAATCTCAATCATCCCGGCGTGCTGCATCCGTTGCCGTGAACGGATCGACGGACGCGCGGGCCGCGCTTGCCGGGCCGGCCGGATGTTGGTACAATGCGGCGGCCCGGATCACAGTCACAGAAAGCGAGTTGTCTTATCAAAAATCCGAACCTCACCCGCCCCCAGATGTTCGACTCGGAACCCGACGCCGTGCCGGAGTGGGCGGCGGTACGCCGGGCCTGGGAGGCTGGGCCGGCCGGCGACCCCACGGGCTGGGCGGCCCTGGCTCGCTGCCCGGCGGTTGAGGCCTACACCGACGGCTCGGCGCCGCTGCGTAATCCCGGCGGCCCCGCCGGCTTCGCAGCCATCCTCGTCGGGTTCGCCGCGCCCGTGCCGGTGGGCACTTTTGATCGCCCGGCGCCGGTCGCCCGGCTGGACCTCGGCGGCTACATCGCGGCGCGGCGGGCGGAACCGGCCACCAGCAACAACCGCGCGGAGCTCGCGGGCGTCCTCGCCGCCTTGCTCGCGCTAACCCACCTCGCCCAGTTGGGCGCCGCCCCGCCGCAGGTCACCATCTGGAGCGACAGCAGCTATGTCGTCAACTGCGGCACCGGCCTCTGGCAGCGCAAGAGAAACACCGATCTCTGGCCGATCTACGACCAACTAGCCGCCCAGGTGGCCGCCTGGGCGCCGCGGTGGGCGCTCGCCTGGGTCAAAGGCCACGCCCGCAACCCCTATAATGAAGCCGCCGACGACCTGGCGACCCGCGCCGCGTTCGACTTCGACGCCACCCAGTACCAGCGCTACCGGGCGGCGCAGGCGGCCACCGGCCAGGAGATGCCGGGCGCCGCCGCACTCGCGGGCCTGGCGGCACCCGGCACGGTGCAATCGGCAGCGCCCGGCGCGCCGGATTACATGGTGATCTTACAAACGCGGCCGGCGGGTGAAAGACAGCCCGGCGGCATCGGCGAATATCAGATCCGTGCCAAAGACGGCCGCACGCGCACCGGCCAGGTGACGCATCCGCAGGCCGGCACCGTGGACGAAGCCGAATACCGCACCCTGATCGCTGCCCTGGCCGACCTCACCGCGCGCATCACGGCGGCGGGCCGCGACCCGGCCGCCTACACCCTCGCCATCTACAGCCGGCAGGAGCTGGTCGTCAAACAACTGACCGGCACCTATCGCGTCAAAGCCCCCGCCCTGCAACCGCTGTTTGCCGAAGCCCGGACCCTGCTGGCGCGCTTCCGTGCCGCCGGCCTGATCTGGAAGCCGGCTAGCGAATGGAAGGCGCTCTTTCCCGGCAACCCGTAAGGTGCCGCCTGCCCCTATGAGGATGGCGTACCCGAACCGGCGCCGGAGTCCGGCGTCTGTCCCGTGCCCGCTGCGGGTGCCTGGCCGGCTCCGGCCGCTGGCGAGGCACCGGCGCCCGCTGCGGGTTCCCCACCGGGTGAGGCGCTGCCCGCCAGCGTCGGGTTGGAGCTAGCCAGCCCTCCTGCTACCGCCCCCGCCACGGCGCCTTCATCGGGCGCGGGGGCAACGCTGACCACCGGCGGCGTGCCGCCTGCCGGCTCCGGGTTAGAAGCAGCCGGTGCGGGGGCGGGGCTGGACGCGGCCGGCGCCGGCGCGGCGGCAGCCGCCTCCGCCGTCGATGGCGCCGGTGCCTCGGTAGAGGCAGGCGGGGTTTGCTGCGGCGCGGGGGCGGATGTGGGCACCGCGCCCGTCCCGGACAACGGCGCGGGCGCCGGGCTGGAGGCGGACACGGAGTCGGTCGCGGGCATGTCGGCGGTTTCCGCCGCCGGGGCCGGACTCGCCGGCGCGGCGGCGGCGGCCGTGGTCGCCGCCGCCGGGTTCGCGGCAGGCGGGGCGACCGCAGGCCCCAGGTTCTGCTCGACGATCTGCCGCACGCCGGGCACCCGGTTGAGCAGCTTCAGGTTCTGCGCGTCCACATAATCGGCGCCGGCCAGGACCACGTAGCCGCCCACGATCAGGTACAGCGCGGCCAGCAGCACCCGGCCCTGCGGCAAGGCCACCCCCGCCGCCAGGCCGACCAGCTTCAGCCCGTTGCGCACCTTATCGACCAGTTCCATCTGCTTCTTATAGGAGGCGTCGAGCGTCGTGATGCCGGTGATCGCGGCGGTGAGGCGTGTGACATCGGCGGTGCTGTTGCCGATCAGCGTGGTCAGCGCCTGGCGCGTGGCTTCGGTGCCGTACAACTTCTCGACCAGTTCGTCGAACTTCGCGCCGCTTTCCACTTCCTTGGCCCAGTTCAGCACCTGCCCGGCCGCCATCTGCCCCAGGGTCGGCCCCAGCAGCGCCAGCAGCGCGTTGTAGCCGTTGACCACAAAATCGCGGAAGAGCGAGAACAGCTTGCCCACCTGCTCGCCCACGCCGAGCGCCTTGGCGATGTCGCCGCCCACGATGCCGGCCGCCGACGCCACCTGCGACAGGCCGAGGCCCACCAGCCCCTGCAACGCCGCCTGCCCGGTCTGCGCGGCGCGGGTGCGCACGGTGGTCAGTTCGTTGCCGGCCACATTGGTTAGCTCATTGCGCGCCGTGGCGGGATCGGGCGCCGCCTCCAGCCCGCGCGTGGCCGACTCCGCGACCATCGGGGTGCCGCCGGTCAGCACGCCCAGCGTGTCTTCCAGATCGCGCGGCGTCTCGACGGGGACGGAGGGCGCGAGATCGCGGGTGCCTTCGAGGCTGCCCTGCTCGGCCTGGGCCGCCTGAAACAGCATGGCGCTCACCTGTAGGTCGGCCAGGGCCTTCGCCAGCAACTGGGTCGAGCCTTCCATCCGCACGTTGGGGTCGGGATGGGCCAGCTTGGCCGCGGCGGCGGTCGTCAGGTCGCGCGAGGTCGCGGCCAGCGCTTCGGCGCGGTCCGCCAGGTCGGTGGGCGGGGCGGGAGCCAGTTCGCCGCGCGTAGCCGGCGCGCCGGGCGCCGCCGCAAAGAGATCGCGCACCCCCTGCGCGTAGCTTTCGGCTGCCGACTGATAGGAACTGTTGGAGTCCACGGTCAAACCTCCTGCACGCTAATGGTTTACCAACGCCGCCAAGTACGGTTCTGAATCCGGGCAAATGCACACGCTGATCGCCGGCTGGAGTGGGGTGTGGAGCGACATAGGAGTCGTGGCGGGCCCTGCTGCGATAATACTGCGCGCTGTAGCACACGGGTTACGGGCAGCTACTCCGTGCAATTGCGCGCCCGCGGCGCAGCGTCGATTCGTGCCGGATGAGTCCCGGCGAGGCCGCGCGCCGGGACCGGGCCGCCGTGGCATGATTATAGCAGCAGCCCGCAGTGCTCGCAAGCGCGGGTACCTGGCGGCTTCGCTGCGGGCCAGGCCGCCGTACACTTCGCGCACTGTGCCCGCACCGTCACGCTTCTGGTGCGCGGCCCGGCGCTCCGCGCGACCATGTCGCAGTACCTGGAATTTGAGCCGCCAGGTCCTCCGGTGGAATCCGGCGGTTCCATGATGGGCCGGACCTTTTGCGGCGCCCGGTGAGTGAGCGCTCCCACATGCAGAACCCCAGCCCCGGCATCCTTATCAATAGTGTTATCCTGGTAAGCCGCCCGGCACGACCGCGCAACACTCTCCGTGCATGTGGATTTGGGACCGGCGTGTGGGAGCGGTTCCATAAATCGACTGCACGGTAAGTCTGAAACGTGCTATAATGGCGCCATGCACCTGACCGGCGGTGCTGCTCAGACGCAGATATGGGCTGTGTAGGAGTCGTCATGCCGTTTCTGACAAAATTGATGCATGAATTGGCTGTGGGAGCGGTTCCACAACGGCAAAATCTGTGCTATAATGGGCCGGACAGCCGGCGCTATGGCATGACACACCAAGGCAGCGGCACCGGCCATGGGGAACTGCGTACCCCCGCCGTCGATCCCGGCCCGCCCACCGGCGGCGAGATCGACAAGGTACGCAACTTGCTACCCCCCCTGATCTTTACACTTGCACCGCATCCTTTCCTCAGCCACTTGGGCGGGGTGCTGAGGGGTCCCTGGGGCGGGTGCCCCGGCGATCTACCACATTGCGGGAAATAGTGTGCTATACTGGGGTCTAGAGGAGGAAAGGAGGAAAGGAATATGAGTTAGTCTGATGGCCGGACGGTATCTGTAGCTTGTTTCCGCACAGTATGGAGGCTTAAAGATGAACTCGAACCGCGTGAGTTTCCGTTCCAAGCTACGACTGCTTGTGCCCCTGTTCGCCATCTGCTCGCTGCTTCTGAGCGCGTGTGGCGGCGAGGCACCGGCGACCACGGCCCCGGCGGCAGCAACGACTGCTCCCGAGGCGGCCACCGCCACCACGGCCCCCGCTGCCGGCGGCGGCACCGAAGCCACCGCGACCACCGCCCCGGCGGGCCAGGGCGGCCAGACCGCCGGCGCCCCGGCGACCAGCGGCGTCATGACCATCTCCGTGGCGCAGCAGGCCACCTGGATCCGCAACTTCAACCCATTCTCCGGCGACTTCCGCTTCCCGACCATCAACGGCATCTACGAGCCGATGATGATCTACAACACCGTCAAGGGCGAGATCGTGCCCTGGCTGGCGACCAAGTACGAGTGGAGCAGCGACAACAAGACCCTGACCTTCACGCTGCGTAACGACGTGAAGTGGTCGGACGGCCAGCCCTTCACCGCTTCCGATGTCGCCTACACTTTCAACCTGTTCAAGAACACCAACGGCCTGCAGGGGCCTGGCGGGCAGGCTATGAATGGTACGTCCGCCTATGTCGATACCGTCGAGGCGCCCGATCCCACCACCGTCAAGTTCAATTTCAAGCAAGTCTTCACGCCCGGCCTGTATGACATCATCGCCCAGAACATCGTGCCCGAGCACATCTGGAAGGATGTCAAAGACCCGGTCAAGTTCACCAACGAGAACCCGGTCGGCACCGGCCCGTTCACCCAGGTGACGGTCTTCCAGCCGCAGATCTTCCAGGTCGACAAGAACCCCAACTACTGGCAGCAGGGCAAGCCCTACATCAACGGCTTCCGCCAGCCGGCCTATCCGGGCAACGATCAGGCCAACCTGGCGACGGTCAACGGCGAGAACGACTACGCCGCCAACTTCATCCCGGACATCGAGAAGGTCTACGTGTCCAAGGATCCGAAGAACTACGGCTACTGGTTCCCGCCGTTCGGCGCGACCGTGATGCTGTACCTCAACACCACCGTCAAGCCGTTTGACGACGCCAACGTGCGCAAGGCCATCAGCATGGCGATTGAGCGCGACAAGATCGCCACGATCGCCGAGTACGGCTACACCAAGCCGGCCGACGTGACCGGCCTCAGCGACGCCTACCCGAACTTCAAGGTGGCTGACCCCTCCAAGCTGGGCGACTGGACCACGCGCAACGTGGACAAGGCTAATCAGATGCTGGATGCTGCCGGCCTCAAGAAAGGCTCGAACGATATCCGCACCGGCCCCGACGGCAAACCGATGACCTACGAAATCAACGTGGTCGACGGTTGGTCCGACTGGGTGTCGTCGGTCCAGATCATCGCCCAGGACCTCAAGGCCATCGGCATCAACGCCTCGGTGAAGGCCTATGACTACAGCACCTGGTACGACCGGGTGTCGAAGGGTGACTTCACCATGTCGATCGGCTGGAGCTCCGGCGGCGCCACGCCCTACAACTACTACCGCGACCAGATGTCGCAGCGTTCGTTCAACCCCATTGGCACCGCCTCGGGCGCGAACTGGCACCGCTACGTCAGCAAGAAGGCCGACGATCTGTTGAACCAGCTCGCCGCCACGTCCGACCTGGCCCAGCAGAAGACGATCTCGGAACAGCTCCAGCAAACCTTCGCCGACGAGGCGCCCGCGGTCCCGCTGTTCCCCGGTCCGGACTGGTACGAGTACAACACCACGCGCTTCACCGACTTCCCGACGAAGGACAACCCCTACGCCGTAGGCTCGTTCTTCAACCAGGGGACGCCGGAGCAGTTGATCGTGATGACGAC
>DASSGZ010000405.1:0-4917 GCA_035693165.1 Chloroflexia bacterium
CGCAAAGACGGGCGCGCCCAGGGCCACGACGGCAAACCCAACCACCAGTGCACACCCCAGCCAGGCCGTCCCGCCCAGATGCGCTCGCGCGATCACGCGCCAGGGCCAGGCGCGCGGTGGGGGCCCGGCCCAGCCCTGGGCCTCTCCTCCGCGTACGCGCGCGGTATCCAGCGGCGCACTATACTCAGGCTGAGCCATGGGCGCCCTCCACCGGCGCGACCAATCGGATGCGGGGATCGATCCAGACATACAACAGATCCACGCCCAGATTGATCAGCACGAACACGGTACCCATGAACAGGACATAGCCCTGAATCAAGGGATAGTCCCGCGCGAGGATGCTGTCCACCAGCAGCTTGCCGACGCCCGGCCAGGCGAAGACCGTTTCGATGATCACCGCCCCGCCCAGCAGATGGCCGAAACTCATCCCGGCGACGGTGACCACGGGAATCAGCGCGTTGCGCAGGGCGTGCTGGAGGACGACCGTGCGCTGCCGTAGCCCCTTGGCGCGCGCCGTCTGTATATAGTCTTCGCCTAGCGCCTCCAGCAGACTCGAACGGCTAAGCCGCGTCAGCGGCGCCGCCAGGCCGAAGCCCAGGGTGACGGCGGGCAGGATCAGATACCGCCAATCGCCGCGACCCGCCACCGGCAGGAGGTGGAGGTGGACGGCGAACAGCAGCATCAGCAGGTAGCCCAACCAGAAGCCGGGCAGCGAGGCCCCGGCCAGCGCTGCCAGCCGCGATACCTGGTCGAGCACCGAGCCGCGATAGACGGCGGCCAGCACGCCCAGGGGCAGCGCCAGGCCCAGGCCCACCAGCATGGCGCAGATCGCCAGTTGTAAGGTCGCCGGGAACCGGTCACTCAACTCCCGCAGCACCGGCCCTCCTGTGTTGAACGACTGCCCCAGGTCCCCCTGCACGGCCTGGCCCACCCACCGAACGTACTGCACCGGGAGCGGATCGGCCAGGCCGTGCTCCCGCCGCGCCTGCTCGACTTGCTCCACGGTCGCCGGGCCGTCGAGTTGTTTCTCGGCGATCCGGCGGGCCGGGTCGCCCGGCGTGAGGTGGCCCAGCCCGAAGGCCAGCAGCGTGATCCCCAGCCACACGGGAACCAGGAGCAAGACGCGCTGCAGGACATAGCGACTCATCCGCCGATCCCCCTATTGGCTGCCAAGATACACGCCGTCCCAGCGCTGATTCGTGCTCGACGGGTGCGCGGTGAAGCCCTGCACCGTGTCCTTCATGGCGTAGATGCGGAAGATGCCGGCGATAGGGATCACGATGTGCTCCTGGTCGATGATCACGTGCATCGCTCCGGCGGCATTCTTGGCGACATCTTCCTGCGTAACGGCGGCCCGGCACCCTTCGATGAAGCTGTCAAAGGCCGGGCCCGGCGCGAACAAGCGGGCGTAATTCCCTGGTTGCTTGCCGGGCGCCACCTTACCATAGAAGAGCAGATCCGGTAGGAAGCAGGGGTTGGCGTCGTTCTGATTGCCGACTTCCGCCCAGAGGTCGCCGGCCCCAGCGGTGAGCTTGTCGTCGTAGGTCGCCGTATCGGACGTGGTCACGATCTTCAACTCGATGCCCACATCCTTCAACTGCGCCTGCACCACCTCCGGCATGGGCCGGTGGATCTCCGGCGTGGGGAAGCCGACCACCATGGTCAGGCTCAGCCGGCGCCCGCCCTTCGAGCGGATGCCGTCGCTACCCACCGTCCAGCCGGCCTTGTCTAGGACCTGTTTGGCCTGAGCGGGGTCGAAGGACGAGCCTTGCACCAGATTCGCCGACGCGCCCAGGATGCGCACGGGGATCATCGTCGAATTGACCGCGGCGTTGTCGTGCCATACGTCATGCACGATGCTGGCCTTATTGATCGCCAGGCTCAGCGCTTGCCGGATGGCGGGATCACTGCCCAGATCATAGGGCGCCTGCCCATGGGCCGACACATACAGCGCCTCGTACGCGCCTACCGGCGAGGTGACTACCTTCAAGCCCGCCGTCTTGCCCACCTCGCCGGCCACTTCGCGCGGCACGTCGTAGATCGCTTGCACGTCGCCCGCCTTGAGCGCCAGCACGCGGCTGTTGTCGTCCGGCATGAACCGGAAGGTAATCTTGTCGAGCTTGGCCTTATCGCCCCAATAGTTGGGGTTGCGGGCCACCGTGATGTGATCGCCTTTGGCATACTCTACGAACGTGAACGGTCCAGTACCGACCGGCTTGGTCGCCGGGTCACTGCCCGGCGCGATGATGCTGTAGTTGGGATGCGTGATCTGTTGGACCAGCCGCAGATTGGGCCGGGAGGGGGTGATCTCGACGGTGTAGTCATCGACGATTTTCACCGAGTCGGGGCCGATGCCTGGTGTGCCGCCGCCCGCCTTAGCGATGCGGTCCATGGTCGCCTTCACCGCCTGGGCGGTGAATTTCTGGCCGTCGTGGAACGTGACTCCCTGGCGGAGCGTGAAGCGCCAGGTGTTGGGCGCCACGAAGTCCCAGGAGGTCGCCAGCACCGGCACCACCTGGTAATCCGGTCCCAGCCGCACCAGGGTCTCGTAGATCCCGGTGTTGGTCGGATACATCCCCAGGGTGACTTTTTCCGGCGGTGCGATGACGTAGGTATCGGTGGGCGCGCCGACGACCAGCTCTTGCGGGCCGGTGGGCGCGCCGCCCGCATTGCCTGCGACCCCACTGACGGCAGTGGGCGTGAGGGGCGCTTCGGTACCGCAGGCGGCCAGCAGTGAAGCGAGAGCCAGGAGGAGGAAACAACGCATGCAAGCCCGGATAGACATGGTAGTTCCTTTCGGTGTCATGTTAGATTAGCCAGGAATTCGCTCGCTAGCACCGCCGGGTCGCGGCCTTCCGTCTCCATCGCGTAGTTGAGTTGCGCCATGGTGCGGTTGTCGATGGTCCCCGCGAGACGTTGCAGCACCGGGCGCGCCTGGGGATAGCGGCGCAAGAATTCGCCGCGCACGACAGGAGCCGCGTAGTACGCCGAAAAGAAGGCCCGGTCGTCGTCGAGCATGACCAGGTTGTCCGCCGCGATGCGGGGATTGACGACGAAATCGGCCAGCACGTCGATACTGCCCTGGGCGAACGCGGCAAACGACGCACCAAACTCCGGTGGCACCGCGACAGTCCGTCCGAAGCGGAAGCCGTAGGCCGTCTGTAGCCCCGGATAGCCGCCGGGGGCGAAGGTCATGGGCGGGTCGTCGGCCAGGAACTGCGCCGTGCCGCCAAGAACCAGGCTCTCGGCGTGCGCTGCGAGATCCGAAATCGACCGCAGGACGCGCGCTTCCGCGTCGGCGGCGTGTAGGATCAGCCCATATGAATTGTCGAAGCCAAACGGTTCCAGCCACACCGCGTCCCAGGCGGCAAGTGCGGCGTCTCGTACCGCTGGATACACTTCCTCGCGGGGGAGCGGGGTTAAGTGGAGGTAACGCCGTAAGGCCGTGCCGGCATAGTCGGCATACAGATCGATCTCGCCACGGAGTAGCGCCTCGTGGTTGCTTTCATGCCCATGGTAGCCCACCCGCAGCGGATCATCCGGTGGGAGCACGGGAGCTAAGGCTTGGGCCATCACGTGGCCCAGGAACTGTTGTTCCGTTACACATGTTCAGCGGGCAACACGGGCCGGTGCGCGCTGCGCCAAAGGTTCGATCATCACTACTCCTCCTGTGTGCCGTTCAGTAGTTCGACCGATAATTAGCGCCGGGGAATTGGGGCGAGCGAACTATCACCTCCTTTGTGCGGCATCGATCGAGTATGTAGGGCTGCATTAGCCAGCTAATACAGCGGGGCTAAAAAGCAGGAACCCGTTGCCGGTGTTCCCGGATCAAGAATGTTGCGAAGCCATACTACCGGATTAGCTGGCTAATACCAACTGGTCAAAGAAGAGAAGGGCTGCGTTATTCACCCTCCACTGTAGTTGCTCTTGTGTGCGTTCTCAGCCAGTACCGGGTAGCACGAGGTCCGCCTACACACCACCCGTTCGCATAGCTTCAAGCCGCGCGGTGCCCCTTTTTTTGCGCCGCTTGCGCGGAGACCGCCGGCGTGACTGCTTGAGGGCCGGTACGTCTGGACTGCCAACCGAGCCGGTGCAACAAACGGTAGAGACCGCTGGGCTGATAATGCACGCCGAACGTATCGGCAAGCCACTGGCCGGCATCGGCCGCCGTCCGGAACTGGCCGTTGGCGGCCCGTTGCTGTAGCTGCGCGCTCTGCGCGGCGGAGAGCCGGCAAACGCGTCCCAGCCGCCCACCCTGCTTGTGGCGGCGCACTTCGGCGATGCCTCCGGCCCGATACCAGCCAACCCAGTCGAGCAAGCTACTATAATGGACGCCCACGAGATCCGCGGTCTGGTGCGCGGAGTGACCGCTGCGCAACAGCCACAGGGCCTGGATGCGCGGCTTCACCTCCGCATCCTGCTCATGGCGATAGAGTTGGCGCAGAGTCTCCGCATCTTCGTGCCAGGGAATGTTCAGTTTCCGCCCGGGCATGTCAGCAGCTCCTCGTCAAGTACTGTTGCCGGCATTATATCGCCTTTCTCTCCCCGAGTGGTATTCGATTCAATCAAAAAGAGCAAATAGGCAGCGGGTGGTTTTAGACCAGCGCGGCGGTTATCGTGGCCACCAGCGCCCGAACCGCCTTCACGGCGGGGCCGTCCGGCGCGTAATCAATGGGTGCGAGGCCCTGCCGCTCGGCCTCCAACACAGTCTCATCATAAGGGATCATGCCGGCCAGTGGGAAATCATGCTTGCGGCAATATTCCTCCACAGCGGTGGCATCCCCGGTCGTCCGCACCCGATTGCCTACGACGAGGATACGGGGCACCTCCAGCTCCTGGGCCAGCGCGGCCACCCGCCCGGCGACTTCAAGCGCCCGGTAATACGGCTCGACCACGATCAGCCACACGTCTACATGC
>DASSGZ010000406.1:0-3780 GCA_035693165.1 Chloroflexia bacterium
GTGTCTGCGTGACCGTGGGGCTGGGCGTCACCCCGGCCACCGTGCCGGCCAGGCGGAACACCTGGTCCGGGGTGGATTGGCCCAGGCAGGTGCTGCGGACCCCCCAGTTGGTGCAGTTGGTCGCGAAGCCATTGCCGGGATTGCGCCAGGCGGCGGGATTATTCGACTGCACCGTGCGGTTGCGCCAATACCACTGGTTGGCGGTGCCGCCGGTGCCGGCATTGAGGCGGGCCTGGACGCTCACCCAGTAGGTGCCGGTGGCCAGCACCGCCGGGGTGGCGAGCGAAATGACGTAGTCGGTCCCCGTGCGGGTGTAGGTCTGCGCCGTGGCCGTGTAGACCGGCGTGCCGGGCAACGTGCCGCTGTTGGCGTAGAAGAACACGTTGAACGACGCGGGCGAGGTCGTGGTGCTACGGTCGCCCACGACATCGACTTCGTTGACGGTCCAGGCGACGCCGCCGGGCACCACGAAGTCGTCGGCGCCCTGGTCGTTGTACTGGGCGAGCGTGGGCTCGAACTGCTGCGAGCTGGTGTTCTGGCTGGCGCTGGCGTTGTCGTACTGGTCGTAGAGCACGACGTTGGGGGCCGCGGGCACCGGGGGTCCGCCGCCCGGTTGCGAGGCCGGCGCGCCGGGCGGGTTGCTTAGAGTCAGCCGGCCCGTCTGCGCGGCGGGCGCGCCTGCCGGCCCGGTGCCGGCCTGGCCGGGCGGCGCGGCGCGCGTGGGGCCGAGCGTCCAGCCGAGGGCCACGAGCAGCAGGGCCCCCATGCCCACCAGGCCCCACCGCAGAGCAAATCGTCGCATAAGTCGCTCCTCTCCATCCTGTCGCGTGGGCGTCGATCCCACGCCCGGCAGCGCACCCCCCTGCGCCGCAGCCGGCGGGCTGGTTCGCCCGCCGCCGCAACGGTACAGCAACTATCGGACCAACTCCAAGGCAAACGCCTGCTCCGTGCTGAGTACGAGTGGTCAGTACGACGAGGGATGCGGGGCGCCGACCGGCGCAAATGCATTCTCCCCTCCCCGCGGCGGGGAGGGGCGGGGGGAGAGGTTAGCCGGGGGGAGAGGTTGCCGCCCACACGACGACGCCCCCGACCCACAACGGACCGGGGGCGCCAGACGACGCGTTATCGCTCGTACGACTCACTGACTACTGACCACTGACGGCTAAGACACCGCCTCGGCCTGGGCTTCGGCCTGGGCCGCGGGCACGGCGGCTTCCTGGATCAGTTCCACTTCCATGTTGATCTTGATCTCGTCGGCCACCAGCCAGCCGCCGGTCTCCAGGGCCACGTTCCAGTTCAGGCCCCAGTCCTTGCGGTTGATCGTCGCGGTGGCGCTGAAGCCCCAGGCCGTGAAGCCGAACGGCGACTTGCTGCGGCCCTCGCTGTGCGCCTTGAACGTCACCGGGTGGGTCTCGCCGCGGATCTTCAGGTCGCCCGTGATGAGGAAATCGTCATTGCCCTGCTGCTGCACCCGCGTGCTGCGGAACGTCATCTGCGGGTGGGTCTCGGCGTCGAAGAAGTCGGCGGACCGCAGGTGGGCGTCGCGCTTCTCCTCGCGTGTGCTGATGCTCGCCGTGTCGATGATCGCCGTAATCGACGCCAGTTCGGGCTGGTTCTCGTCCATATCCACGGTAATATCGAAGTTCTCGAACCGCCCGCGCACGGTCGAGATCATCATATGCTTCACGGCAAACTCGATCGAACTGTGGGCTTTATCAACTTTCCAGGCCATTTCGCTCTCCTTCTCATACTGGGGCCGGGCGGCAGCGGCCCGGCGGCCGGGGGGGCCGCGACGGGCTCCGCGGCGCGTGTGTGCGTAGCGCCCGGCCCGGTCCGTCTGCCCCCCACGGGGCCCTACCCCTGGCCGCGCCCGGCGCGTCATAGTCCCATTCTAACCGGGGCGTGTCCCGCGCGGCGTCCTCGCCCCCGTCCTTTGCCGGGGGATGTTGCATAATGCGGGCCATCGTGCGCGGGCGCCGCGCGAATTGCACCGCGCAGGAACGAAGGCAACGAAGGCTTTACAGGATTAATCTCACCGCGAAGGAACGAGGAGAACGAAGGATTTCAGGGGTTGCATGCAAGGCCGCGACCACGCGGGGCGCGGGGCCGGTATAAATGGTCGGGGTACGGCATGACTGAACCCCGACAGATACCGTCGCGCGCTAACACTCCGGTAGGCCAACCGCTACTGCAAGTTGCGTGCCAGCGCCCGCAACGGGTTCCGTGCCAGGTCGGTACCCCACGGCCCAAAACCCAAAAACCCTTCGTTCCTGCGCGGTGCAATCCGTCGTCGTCCTCTGCGGCCTCTGCGTCTCTGCGGTGCAACCTTGCCGCCCGCCTGCGACCCATGGTATACTGCCCGTAAAATAGCGCCGAATCAGGAGATGCCGCCCATGCCGCCGAAACTGCCCGCCGCCGTCAAGACCTACTACGACACCCTGGCCGCCATCGAGGGCGCCGGCGCCGCCAACGAGGGCGCCACCCGCAGCGCCTTCCAGAACCTGCTCAGCGCCTGGGGCCAGCCCCACCGCCTCACCGTCCTGGCCGAGCAGACCATCGACGGCACCCGCAAGCGCCCCATCCGCCTCGACGGCATCCTGGTGGACGAGATGCATAACCGGCGCGGCTTCTGGGAAGCCAAGGACACCGGCGACGACCTGGACGCCGAGGTGATCAAGAAGATCGCCGCCGGCTACCCGCTCAGCAATATGCTGTTCGAGAACACCCGCCGCGGTGTGCTCTACCAGGACGGCGCGCGCCGCGTCGAAGCCGACCTGCGTAACCCCGCCCAGTTGCAGATGATCCTGAACGAGTTCGTCGGCTATGAGCCCGCCGGCATCGCCGACTTTCGCCGCGCCGTCACCCGCTTCCGCGAGGATGTGCCCCACCTGGCCGCCACCCTGACCACGCTCATCGACGACGCCAGGCGCAATAACCCCGCCTTCCGCGCCGCCCTGGCCGCCTTCCTGGACATGTGCCGCAAGGCGCTCAACCCCGCCACCACCGAGGCCGAGGTCGAGGACATGCTCAAGCAGCATATCCTCACCGAGCGCATCTTCCGCAGCATCTTCCAGAACGCCGCCTTTGTGCGCCGCAACGCCGTCGCCGGCGAACTGGAGCAGATGGTCGACGCTCTCACCAGCCGCGCCTTCAGCCGCGAGTCCTTCCTGCGCCAGTTGGACTATTTCTACCAGCCCATCGAGGACCGCGCCCGCGGCATCGAGGACTACGCCGAGAAGCAAGACCTGCTGCGCACGCTCTACGAGCAGTTCTTCCAGGCCTATTCCACCCGCGCCGCCGATACCCACGGCATCGTCTACACCCCGCCCGAGATCGTGCGCTGGATGGTCGCCAGCGTCGAGCAGGCGCTACAGCGCGAGTTCGGGCTGGGCCTGGCCGCCGAGGGCGTGCATATCATCGACCCCTGCGTGGGCACCGGCACCTTCGTCATGGAACTGCTGCGCCGCATCCCCACCAGCCTGCTGGAACCCAAGTACCTGCGCGAACTCCACGCCAACGAGGTGCTGCTGCTGCCCTACTACATCGCCGCGCAGAACATCGAGCACGCCTTCTACGAGCGCACCAACCAGTACGCGCCCTTCCCCGGCATCTGCTTCGCCGACACGCTGGACATTACCCAGGAACCCCAGCCGCAACTACCGGGCTTTGCCCCGGAGAATAGCCTGCGGGTTGAGGAGCAAAAGAAAGCGCCCATCCGCGTTGTCATCGGCAACCCGCCCTACAACGTGGGCCAGGAGAACGAGAACGACAACAACAAGA
>DASSGZ010000407.1:0-3245 GCA_035693165.1 Chloroflexia bacterium
ATCGCGCCGCGCGCTACACCCTGCGCCATGCCGTGCGGCCCGGCGCCTTCGACATCGACACGACCACCTTCTACCGCGCGGACCCGGCGGAAGGCCCGTTGCTGTTGCCCGCCTTAGAGGCCGACCCGGCCCTACCCGCCGGTGCGGACCCAGGGCGTGCCCATCACCTTGCCGGAAAGGGGCGATTTGCCGCATGAGCACACTCCTGTCCGCACCAAGCGTGCGTCCCGCGCTGTTTGCGCATGTCGCGCAGGTCCAGGGCTATAACATGGGCATGTACGCCGACGCGGCCGGCCAGGAGGCCCTGGCGCGGAGCGCCGAGCGCTGGGCGATCCACCTGCGCCAGCCGCTCCGCCTGCTGGCCTGGTCCACCCCGGCCAGCATCGCCCCCGCGCTGCAAACCATCACCGACCTGCTGCAAGCCTGCCCTCCGGACGCCGCCTGGCAGGCGCAGCAGTTGGAAGAACAGTACAGCTTCCTCCAGGCCCTTGCTGGCGAGAACGACCTGCGCCAGAACCATTTCTGCCTGATCACCTGGACGAACGCACCGCAGCCGCCCACGGCCTTCTGGAATACATCCGCCACCCTGCTGACCTGCCCGGTCGCGCGCCTGCCCGCCCTGCCGCGCATCTTCGCCGGGCACTGGCACGCCGAGGCCGATCACCTGCGCCCCTATCCCGACAGCCCCGACCAATCCTATGTCGGCCTGTACTATGTCTACAACTATCAGGGGAACTGGACCCTGGACGCGCTCCACCCGCTGTTTCAGCAGCCGTTCCCGGTCGCCGTGGCGCTGGACATCGAGACCTTGCCCGCAGCGACGGCCAACTTCAAGCTCCACTTGGCGCATAACAGCCTGGAAGCCCAGGTGCTCCAGCCGCCCACCTTTGGCGGCTTCGATCCCGGCGCGAGGGCCGCCTTCCCCGATGTGGAGGCCGCCGCCGACCTGCTCACCCAGGGCCGCCGGCTGCATCTAATCCGGCTGGTGCTGGCGATTCGCGCCCCCACGCGCGCGCTGCTCAAGGAATACGCCGAGGAACTGATCGGGGCGCTGGCCGGACTCTGCGAGCTTGCTTCCGCCCGCTGGCAGCAGGAGGCCCTGCTCGCCTACTTCACGCCGACGCCATCCGGCCGACTCCCGGCCCAGGCGCCGGACTGGCCGTGGATGAGCGGGGGTGTCGGCATCCTGACCGGCCTGATCGGCCTGCCCAGCCGCCATGACACGCGCGGCCCGCTCTATGGGGTGGACGACTATAGCGGCAACCTGATCTTCACGGATATGTTCGCCCGCACCCGCGACACCGCCGGCTACACCGCCGCCCACGCCGTGATCCTGGGCCAGCCCGGCGCCGGCAAAACGACCCTGGAACTGATCCTGGCCCGCCGCTACGCGCTCTACGGCCGCCAGGTGGTGTTTATCGAACCCCAGGGCCACAGTGCGCGCCTGGCGCAGATGCTGGGTTCCGTCGCCTGCGCGTACCATGCCCTCAACTTCGCCGACACCCGGATCAATGTGCTGGACCGGATCTTTGCCAGCCCGGCCTCCCAGGTCGTCGGCGTGGTCAACCTGCTGGCCTTGCTCTGCACCTGCGCGGTCAACGCGGCGCCCAGTGAGAGTGGGACCACCCACGCGGCCCGCCAGTTCAACACGGCCGAGACACGCACCCTCTACCAGGCGCTGGAAGCTGTCTACGCCGGGTATCCCTGGGAGCAGCCGCTACCCGCCGCGCAGACCCCCCGGCTGGAGGATCTGTGCCAGGCGCTGGACGACCTGCATACCCCCGAAGGCCACGATCTGGCCGTGGAGTTGGGCGGCCTGTTCGTCAACGACATCCTGGGGCCGCTCTTCAACCGCCCGACCAGCGTGGACCTCCACTTCCGCCATCGCGTGATCTGCTTTAACGTCCTGGAAATCGACGAGGTCTATCAGCCCTGGATCTATACGGTCCTCTTCCGGCGCCTGCAACGCTACATCTTTACGCGCGACATCGCGCAGGCCAAAGAGTTACTGGTGCTGCTCGACGAAGCCCGCCATCTGCTCGACCAGGAGGTGGTGCGCCGGGCGATCCACAACATGACCAAGCGAGTGCGCACCCGCGGCGTGGCGATGATCCTGGCCGACCAGAATGTGAACACCTACACGGGCACCGCGATGGGCCAGGATATTTTGTCCAATGCCCCCTACGCCTTTATCGGCAAGATGGAAGGCACGGACCTGGAAAAGGTCTTGCCCCTCTTCCCGCACCTGAACGAAAGCCATCGCCAGGGCATCGTTCTAGCCCCGCCAGGGCGCTTTGTTTACAAATGCGGGCGGGAATACTACCAGTTGCGCGTCGAGCCGTCTGTGGACGAGCTAGACGCCTTTGAGGGCATCTAAGGGGCGCAAGGAGGAGATCATGCAATCCTGGATCACCCGCTGGCGCGAAGCGCGCGCTACGGACCTTGAGGCCCAGGCCACCGAGGGCCAGGCGGCCGTGGATCTGTACGAGCAGAACGAACACGCGAAATTCGGTCTGTTTCTCCAGGAGCTGGAGCGGGCGCAGGTGGCCGCCCTGAATAGCGAACTGGCCCGCCTGCGCCCCGGCAGCGAACCGGCGGCGGAGGAACAGGCGGCCGCCGACGAACCCGCACCGGAGACCGAGGAATGAGTCCCGGCGCGCGCTGGGGCTGGGGCGTGAGTGTACTGCTGCCGGCCGCGCTGATGGTCGAGGGCCTGCTGCGTGGTAGCCCGTCGCTGGGGAGCCTGGGGATCTTGCTGCTGGCCGGGGGCGTCGGGCTTTATCAATGCATGCGCCCCTGGGGCGGCGCGCGCCGCTGGTATCGCGTGCGCTACCACAGCACGGCCCCGCCCGATCCGGCGTTGCTGCGCGACTGCCTGCGGGCGCTGCTGGGCCGGGGGGCGCTGGTGCTGCGCTGGGTGCATGAACCGCAGGGGCTGGCCCTCTGGCTGGAAGTCCCGGCCTCCCGCGCCGCCCTGCTGGCGCCGGTCCTGGAGATGGTCCTGCCGGAGATCCGGCTCGAACCCGGCCCGGCGCCGACGCCACCGGACCCCGCCCGGCTGGCGACCGTCCCGCTGGCGCGCGCCGGCACCGGCCACCCGGCGGATCCCCTGGCCGTGCCGCTCTGGCGCCAGGTGCTGGCCGCACCCCCACCGGCCGAACTCCGCCTGGTGCTATTCACGCCCGCCACCGCGGCGTTGCACTGGCTCGGCCCGGCGCCCGCGCCAACGCCAGTCCGCCCGCGCC
>DASSGZ010000408.1:0-7169 GCA_035693165.1 Chloroflexia bacterium
GCGATCAATCGCGCCGCTACGAATATGAGCGAGTGAATTCGTTCGGGGCAAACATTGGTACCTGCCCGGTTCGTAGCGGCGCGATTGATCGCGCCTGCCTCCGCGCCCGGATGCCAGGGATTCCATGATCCTGAGCGGCGCGATCAATCGCGCCGGCCTCCGCACCCGGATGCCGTGGTAAATCGCGCCCGGCCCGCACCCAGCCCGCCCCAGGCCCCTGCCGCCCCGACTGCGGGGACCCGCCCGCCCCCGCCGCCGCGCGCACCGTGCTATATTGGTCCGCGAATCCGGGCCCGCCAGCCCGAACAAATCGCGGGCGTATGGGATAGTATCGCTGGAAGCAACACGCCGCAGGCGGGGGAACGATGACGCCAGACATAGACGAACAGGAAGCCGTGGCCCGGCTCCAGCGCGGCGACATCGGCGGGCTGGAACTGCTGGTGCGGCGCTACCAGGAGCCGGCGCTGCGGGCCGCGGTGCTGGTCTGCCGCGATGCCGCGCTGGCCGAGGACCTGGTGCAGGCGGCGTTTGTGCGCGCCTACGAGCGCATCGGCCAGTTCGACGCCCGCCGCCCGTTTGGCCCCTGGTTCATCCGCGGCGTGGTCAACGACGCCCTGAAAGCCGTCACCCGCCGCCGCCAGGTGCCGCTCGACCCCGCCGGGCTGGAGACGCCCGCGCCGCCGGGGGACGACCCGGAGGCCCGGCTGGCCGCGGCGGAAACCCGCGAAGCCGTCTGGGCCGTGCTCGACGAGCTTACCCCGCCCCAGCGCGCGGCCATTGTGTTGCGCTACTATGCCGATCTGAGCGACCCCGAGATCGCCCAAATGCTCGATTGCCCGCCGGGCACGGTGCGCCGCCGGCTGCACGATGCCCGCCGGCGCCTGCGCCGCCTGTTGCCGGCGTGGCTGCGCCCGCCGGGGCTCGACCTGGCCGCCGCGAAAGGAGACGCCGATGCGCCCGTCACAGATCCGTAAAGCGCTGGACGACTACGCCGCGCGGCAGCGACCGGACACGCCCGACCTGTGGCCCGCGGTGCGCCGCGAGGTGCTGCGCCGGCACCCGGCGACCGGGCGCATCCACATCGAGCCGCTGGGCCGCCGCCGGGGCGCGTGGCTGCCGGCGCTGGGGGTCCTGCTGCTGCTTGCGGCGCTCACCCTGGGGCCCTGGCTCAACCGGGGCGACGTGCCGGTGCCCGCCGCGACGCCGTCGCCCGCGGAGGTGGCCCAACCGGGCGCGCCCACGGCGCTCGCGCCACCGCTTCCGCCCGGCAGCGACAGCGGCTACTTTGCCGATCTACTGGCGCAGAACCTGGGCACCCGGCTGGGCGTCACCCAGCCCCAACTCGACGCGGCGCTCACCGCCGCCGTCCTCGACACGATTGATCAGGCGGTCCGCGCCGGGCAACTGACCCCGGCGCAGGCCGCCCAGGCCAAAGCCCGCGCAAGCCAGGGCCTGGCCGCGTTCTTCCGCGACGGGTTCGCCGGATCCGGCTCCGATCTCAGCTCCGACGGGGTGCGCGCACTGTTGGATGCCCTGGGGTTGGCATCGGGCACCCCGGCGCCCGCCACGCCCAGCAGCGCGCCATAGCGCCCCGGCGGCGCGGCCCCGGCGCGGACCGGGCGGGCACGCCCCTTGCGACACGCGCTCGAACCGTATAGCGCACATGCGATAGGAGAAAGGATTCTTTCAATGAGCAACCCACGCATGATCATCGGCGGATTCGTGGCCGGGGTACTGGCCTTCGCCGGAATGTTCGCCTTCGTGTTCCTGGGGCTAGGCCCGACGGCGGCGGCTCCGCCTGCCGGCTCTGCGGCCCCCGCCGCTCCGGCAATCCAGGCCGCCCCGGCCACGGCCACACCCCTGCCCGCCAATGCCGCCGGCAAGGACCCGGACTACTACGGCAATCTCCTGGCCCAGAACCTCGCCGCCCGGCTCGGCGTGGACCGGGCCAAGCTGGACGCCGCCTTCAGCGCCGCCGTGCAGGACACCGTCGACCAGGCCGTGCGCGACGGCAAGCTGACCCAGGACCAGGCCGCCAAGGCGCGGGCCATCGGCGGATCGGGGCTGGCCGCCCTGCTCGGCAGCAGTTTGAACGCCGCGCAGGCCGGGCCGGGGTTCGACGGCGCGGATGTCGATGCCATCGTGGGCGCGGTTGCCCAACTCTTCGGCATGACCGCCGATCAACTGCGCGAGGCCGTGCACGCCGGGCAGACGCTGGACGCGCTGGAGCAAGCGCACAACGTAACCGCTCAGCAGGTGCATGACGCCGCCCTGCACGCCATCCGCGCCCGGCTTGACCAGGGCGTGCAAAGCGGCAAATGGGTCCAGGCCGAAGCCGACAAAATGTACCAGGGTTATAGCGACGAGATCGACAACGTGCTGCGCAAGATGACCGGCGAGGTCGGCAAATCCGCCGATACCGGGCCGGCCGACCCCTTCGGCCCGGCGGTGTACGGGGCGATCGCCAGACTCTTCGCCATGAGTCCCGATGACTTTGTGGCGGCGATCAAATCCGGCCAGACGCTCGCGGCGCTGGAGCAGGCGCACGGCGTCGATCACGCCCAGGTCCGCGCCGCCGCCGTGGACGCCGCACAGACCGTGATCAACCAGGGCCTGCAAAGCGGCCAGTGGACCCAGGCCCAGGTGGGCAACGTGGGCGAGTTCGTGGACAGGCTGCTGACCAAGCTGGGCGGCCCTGCCCCCGCGGCAGGGGGCGCGAAGCCGTAATCCGCACCCCGGCGCACCGGCACCCGGACCCGCGCTTCACCGGCCAGGTGGGGCGCGGGTTCGCGCGTTTGCGCCTGCGTCTCGCCGCGATTATTGCTGGGGCCGCTCGATGGATCGATCTCCGTCCGCAGATGTAGCCGCCGCCTGTCCGCCTGCCGGGGGCCGGCCGGGGCCAAAGCATGGGCCGCGGCTACAGCCCCCTCCCGATGTGCCCGGCGCGCGCCGGTGGTAAGATAGACCCATCAAGCAAACATTCCCGACAATGACCCGGCGCCGGAGCCGACCCACCCGGAGAGAGGAAACGACGATGTTCACCAACGCTTACCAGTTGCAGCACCTCGCACGGGAGACGACTCAGGCCCGCACACGCGAAGCTCGGCAGCGCCAGATCGCCCGCCGCTTCGCCAACTGGCGCCGCACCCAGGCCGCGCGCTAACGCCCGGCCCCCCAACCTCCCTCATATAATGGCAGGCCCGCGGAGATCCGCGGGCCTGCCGGGCTTTCCCCCTTACCTGGACGCCGTCACACCGGATCGGGGCCGGCATCCGGGGCAGCGTCGCCCGCCGGGAGCGCGTCCGGCGCGGCGATCAGGGGCAGGTGGATCGTAAAAGTGCTGCCCGCGCCCTCGGTGCTCGTCACATCCACGCGCCCGCCGTGCAGCGCGACGATCTCGTTGACCACATAGAGGCCGATGCCCAGGCCGCTGATCTGGTGCCGCTCGACATTGGGCGCGCGGTAGAAGCGCCCGCCCAGGTTAGGCAGCGCGTGGGCCGGGATGCCGATGCCGCGATCCGTCACCGCGATGCGGGCCTCGCCGTCCTGGGTGCTGAGGCGGACGGTGATCGGCCCGCCCTCGGGGCTGTAGCGGACGGCGTTCTGCACCAGGTTTTGCAGCACCTGCTCCAGGCGCAGGGCATCGCCGCGCACCAGCACCGGGGCGGCGGGTGCCTCCACTGCCAGCGTGTGCTGCTCCAGGGTCGGCGTCACCTCTTCGTGCAGGCTGCGCACCAGCGCGGTCAGATCCACCTCGCCTTCTTCGATGCTCAGTTGCCCGCTTTCGATGCGCGACAGGTCGAGCAGGGAGAGCACCATGCGGTTGAGCCGCGACGCCTGGTGGACCACGACGGTGAGCGCGCGCTGGTCGCGCGGGTTGAGCGTGCCCTCGCGGGCGGTGCGCCGCTGGATCAACTGCGCGGCCATCAGCAGCGAGGTCAGCGGCGTCTTGAGTTCATGCGAGGCGATGGACAGGAACTGGTCGCGCGTGCCGATCGCGGCCTGCGCCTCCTGGTACAGGCGCGCATTGTCCACGGCCAGCGCGGCGCGGGCGGCCAGGGCCTCGGCCAGCGCCAGATCCGCCGGGCCATAGTGGCGGCTCGATTCGGCCATGTTCAGGGCCAGCGTGCCGATCACCCGCCCGCGGGCCACAAACGGCACCACCATGTAGGACGTGGTCCCGGCGGCGCGCAGCAGCTCCGCGTGCGCGGCGTCGCGGGCGGGGGCCACCCGCTGCGCGTCGTCCACATGCGGCACCAGCCGGGACCGGCCCGACTCCAGCACCTCGAAGATGCCCAGCGCGCGCGGGTCGGGCGGGTAGCGGCGATAGAGGTCGCGCAGCAACTCGCCCCGCTGCGGATCGGCGGCGTCGATGACCACCCGGCGCAACCCGGTATCCGCGTAGACCAGGTCGATGGCGCAGTTGTCGGCGATGGCTGGGACGGTCAGATGGGCCACGCTGGCGAGGGTGGCCTCGTAGTCAAGCGAGGCGCTGAGCAGCGCCCCCGCCTCGGTGAGGAAGCGCAGCCGCTCCTCGCTCTCCTGGCGCTCGGTGATGTCGATACAGGACCCGATGAAGCCGGCGAAGGCCCCGCCGGGCGCCCAGCGGGGCACGCCGGTGTCGAGCACCCAGCGGTAGACGCCGCCGGCGCGGCGCAAGCGGTACTCCAGGCGGAAGGGTTCGCGGGCGGCCAGGGCGGCGCCGTAGGTGTCGCGGCAGCGGGCCAGATCGTCGGGGTGCACGCCAGCCAGCCAGCCCGCGCCCTGCTCCTGCGCCTCGGTGCGCCCGGTGAAGTCGAGCCAGGGCCGGTTGAAGAAGGTGCGCCCGCCGTCCGGCCCGGCCATCCAGACGAGCACCGGCGCGCTGTCTACCAGCGTGCGGAAGCGCGCTTCGCTCTCGCGCAGCGCCAGTTCGTCGGCCTTGCGCCCGCTGATGTCGCGGAAGACGAGCACCACGCCGAGCAGCGCCCCGCCGGCATCGCGGATGGGCGCACCGCTGTCGTCGATGGGATGCTCCCCGCCCTGCCGGTCGAGGAGGATGGTATGATTCGCCAGGCCCACCGTCACGCCCTCCCGGATCACCCGCGTGGCGGGGTTCTCCACGATCGCCCGCGTCTCCTCGTTGACGATATGGAAGACCGTTGCCAGGTCCTGGCCCGCGGCGGCGGCGGGGTCCCAGCCGGTCAGTTCCGCGGCAACGTGATTCAGGAAGGTGACCTGCCCGCGGGCGTCGGTGGCGATCACCGCGTCGCCGATGCTCGCCAGGGTCACGGCGAAGCGCTCGCGCTGCTCGGCGGCCTCGCGGTAGAGCCGGGCGTTGTCGATGGCCGTAGCCGCGCGGCGGGCCAGGTCCTCGGCCAGCGCCACGTCCGCCGGGCCATAATGCCGCCCCGACTCGGCGGAGACCAGCGTCAGCGCGCCCAGGGTGCGGTCGCGCACCGTCAGCGGCATGGTGATGGCCGAGGTGAAGCCGATGGTGTCGATGATCGCCAGGAGGTCGGGGTCCGACGTAGCCGCCCGGATCATTTCGGGGGTAATGTCGGGCAGGATCTCCGGTGTGCCCGTGCGGATCACCTGGTAGACGCCGCTGGTTGCGTCAGGGTCGGGTGGGTAGCGTTCCTGGAGTTCGTGCGCCCAGGCCACTTTGGCCGGGTCGACGTGGGCCACGGCCAGCCGCCGCACGATGCCCTGCTCGTCCAGCAGATCGACGGCGCACCAGTCGGCCACGCGCGGCACGGCCAGGTCCGCCACGGCGGCCAGCGTCGCCTGATAGTCGAGCGACGAGGCCAGCACGCCGCTGGCCTCGGCCAGAAAGGCAAAGCGGGCCTGGGCGGCCTCGGCGTCGGCGCGGGCCACCTGCTCGCGCTCCAGCGCCGCAACGCGCTCGGCCTCCGCCGCCGCCTGCGCGGTGACATCGCGGAACACCAGCACCACGCCCTGCACCTGCCCGGCGGCATCGCGGATCGGCGCGGCGCTGTCGTCCACCGGATGCGTGGTGCCGTCGCGGGCCAGGCAGAGCGGCATCCCCCCCAGGCGCTGCGTCTGGCCGGTGCGCAACACCTGGCTTATCGGGGTGTCCAGCGGTTCGCGCGTCTGAGCATCGACCAGCCGGAAGACCTCGCCGGCCGGGCGGCCCAGCGCGTCGGCCTGCCGCCACCCGGTCAGCGCTTCGGCGACAGCGTTCAGAAAGGTGACCTGCCCCAGCAGATCGGTGGCGATGACGGCGTCGCCGATACTGCCCAGCGTCACCGCGAAGCGGGCCGCCTGGGTGCGTGCCGCCGTTTCCGAGCGCGCCCGCGCCTCGCCCAGCAGGTTGATCAGCCCGGCGCCGATCGCGAACACGATCAGGCGCACGAGTACGATGGGACTCGTAATGCTCAGGGTGAAGACGGGCGGCACGAACACAACGAACAGGATCACGCCGGCCAGGGCGGTCGCCAGCAGGCCCGGACCGGGCCCCCCGAACCAGGCAGCCACGGCCACGGCCGTCAGAAAGATCGTGAACGGACTCTGGACGTTCAGTTCGCCCAGGGTGAGCGATATGGCCAGGGCCACGGCCACCGCCAGCACCGCGCTGCCGTAACGCACCCACTCGCGTCGCCGGCGGTCCGTGCCCGCCCATGCCGGATTCTGCATAGATTGCCTCGTGCTCCAGGGAGTAGATTGACCCAGGCGGCGTCAGCCAAACCGTGATTCCCACGCTATCCGCCGGGCCGGGTGATACCGGGGCCATAGCACGCCAGCAAGGGGCATGCCCTCATTTGCGACAATTGGCAGGGAACTCTACCAGATTCGCCATCCCGCCGCGCGAATCCTCGCGCCCACCGCCCTACCCCGATGCGCCCCGGCAGGTGTGCCCTTGCCGGGGTAGGGGCGGACCGGCGTGTCCACCCTGCCGCCTTACCAGTGGGCCGGGGGCGGGCGCGCACGGTGGCCCCGGCATCGTGGTGCGGCGGCAGGCGCGTTGTGCTACGCACCACGGCGCGCGAAATCGCGCAGCCACACATAATAAATCGCGCGAACCCGCACCAGGATAGTCCGCGCAGGCGGCTTTCGCAGCGCGAGCCGGCGGCTCAAGCCGCCGGGCGCCACCGCCGGGGCGGTCTACATCTTGCTGCGGCGCTCCGTGGCATATCTGACGCGCGCCGCCGGGCGGCGCATGATGGGGG
>DASSGZ010000409.1:0-9375 GCA_035693165.1 Chloroflexia bacterium
GGAAGGCCCACACGCCGAACATGCCGCCCAGCACCGCCGCGCGCCACGGCCAACCCGCCGTGTCCGGCGTCGCGAGCGGCGCAGGCTGGCTGGTCAGCGCCCAGGCGCTGAGGCCCAGCAACGCCGCCACGCCCACAAACAGCAGGAAGCGCGGGCGGCGAAACGTGCCCCAGGCCAGCACTACGCCCGCCAGCAACACGGCCACCACTGTCTCCGTGGGGTGCGGCGCGAAGGCCCAGTAGATGGGGTTGCGCCAGGTCAGCACCAGCGCGGCGCCCACGATGAAACCCGAGGCCGGCAGCGGTGCCTCGGTGGGCGCGGGCGGGACCGGCGCCGCCGGGGGGGCGGCGGGCGGCGGGGCCGGGGCGGTGCGGGCCGGCATAGGCAGATCTGTGCCTCGCCTGCTAGTTCAGGCTGCGCTTCCAGGCGGTCCACCAGGCCGGCAGCCCCTTGCCGGTCACGGCCAGCAGCGCCTGGTTCAGATCGCCCGATTGGCGCAGTGCATGTAACAACGCGGGCAGCACTACATCGCCCTCCTTCGCCGTCAGGTACTGGACGAACGAAAAACCCTCGGCATAGGCCAGGTCCGCCGTGTCGCCGCTCTCCAGCAGTTCGTCGAGCACATCGGGCGGGGCCAGGACGTCCGAGTTCGCCGCGATCTGGACGAGCCGGACATACGGCGTTGGGTTCTCCTGCCCGACATAGACGGCCATGCCCTCGTTGAGCCAGTGCGGCACCTGCAGGAACGCCGCGGTGCGCACGGCATGGTGCGTGAACTCATGCGTCAGCGTCACCAGGATCTGCTGGTCGAGGTCCTGCTCGGTGCCGTCGCCGTTGGGCCAGAAGAAAGGCGACAGCACCGACATGCGTGCCTGCAACGGGTTATAGAGGGCAATCGTCGTGAACGCCGACCGCGGCATATCGGTGGGCCGCGAGACCAGGTCCACATCGACATCCAGGTCGTCCATCTCCATCACCGTGCTGACGCGCTTGTAGATCTGCGGGGCGAAGCGTTCCAACTGCGACAGGTAGCCCTCGTCCATGGCGTGATAGGTCACCCGGAAGGGACCGATCTTCTTCGTGTTGCGCAGGCCCTGCTCGTCGAGGCCGGGCTGCGAGTGGAACCAGCGCGTGCCCACCAGGCGGAAGAACATGCCCACGTGGTAGCGCCCCGGACAGGCGTCCAGCGCCACGTCGGCCACGGCGGTCTTGCCCTTGGGGTCCAGGCGCACATTCGACACGCAGTCGTAGCGCTCCGTCATCCACGAGCTTTCCTTGAACTGCCCGTCCTCATAGTGGTACCAGTCCCGGTCGCCGGGGTCGATCTGGTCCATGAACAGGTCTTTGCTGTCCGATTCGACCGCGCGCCGCTCCAGGTCGACCACCGATTGCAGCTCGGCGGTCAGCGCATCCATGGATACCACCGTCGGGGCGGGCGTGGCCGTGGGCGGCACGGGCGTCTCCGTGGGCGGCGCGAGGGTCGCGGTCGGGATGGGAGTGGGCACGGTGGCCGGTGCCTGGCCCGGTGCATCACAGGCCACGAGCACGGCACAGAGCAACAGCGCGCCCAGCAGACGGGCGGGAAACTTGAGCATGAACCCTGAGCTTTCTAGACCGGGATTGGTCTGCACTGAATAGGTAAGAGGCCGGAATGATTACAGGAAGCCGTTACTGGTCTACCGGCAGCCCATTATACCAGAAGCGATCGCGACCACGCCCCGCCGGGCCGTCGGCGATCCGTGTCGGCCGCCGGTCTTTTCAGCATACCGCGAAAAAGCGGCCACGGCAAGACCCATTTGTCCTATTTCGGGGACCGGGATGTCCCTAACGGTCCTCGCCGGCGTACCTGTCACTCTTCGCTGCGCTCAGAGTCTCGTCGTGGCCCCGACCGAGACGGAGATTCTTCGCTGCGCTTAGAATGGCAATGAAGGCGGCTCAGAATGACAATGAAGACGGCTGCTACTCGCTCGCTTGTCACTCTGAGCGCAGCGAAGAGTCTCGTCGCGGGGCGCCAGAACGAGATTCTTCGCTGCACTCAGAATGACAATATCGGACTTGTCACGCTGCGCTGCGCTCAGAGTCTCGTCGCATGGGGCGTCAGGACGAGATTCTTCGCTGCGCTCAGAATGACAAGTCTCGGGGGACCGGCTACGCAGCCGCCCGGTTGATCCTGGCGGATGGCCGCCAAATGAGCAGTAGGTGGACTGTTAAATGAGCAGCGCACGCCACTACAATGATGCCATAGCAGGCCGGCCACCCCGCCGTTTCTGCCCAACGGTCACAAAGCCGCCGGGGTGCCGCCGCAGAGACAGTCGGTGCAGAGATTGCTGTAGTTTCCAGATGGAGGGTACGCACGAATGGCACGTTTCTTAATTGCCACCATGCCCATCACCGGGCACGTCGGGCCGGGCATCCCCATCGCCCGCAAACTGGTCGAGCGCGGGCACGAGGTCCGCTGGTACACCGGCAGCCGCTTCCAGGCGAAAGTCGAAGCCACCGGCGCCCGCTACGTCCCGATGCACGCCGCGTATGATTTCGACGACCTGGCGATCAACGACGCCTTTCCTGGGCGCGCCGCGCTCAAGGATTTCGCCCAACTCAAATTCGACCTCAAGCGCATCTTCGGCGATGCCGGCATCGGTCAGGTCACGGACCTCAAGGCGATCATGCAGGAGTACCCGGCGGACGTGATCCTGTGCGATACCGGCTTTGCCGGCGCGCGCCTGCTGCATGAGCAGGGCGGCCCGCCCTGGGCGGCCTTCGGCATCACCGCGCTCACCATCAGCAGCCGGGATACCGCGCCGTTTGGCCTGGGCATCTTGCCCAGCACCGGCGCGGCGGGGCACCTGCGCAATCGCATCCTCAACTGGCTGCTCGACAACGTGCTGTTCCGCGATGTCAACGCCAATTTCCAGCGCATCCGCGCCGAGATGGGCCTGCCGCGGAGCAAGGGCGGCATCTACGACTCGCCCATCTCGCCCTTCCTGTATCTACAAGCGACGGTGCCGGAGTTCGAGTATCCGCGCAGCGACCTGCCGCCGCAGGTGGCCTTCATCGGCCCGTTCCTGCCCGATCCGCCGGCCACGTTCACCCCGCCCGCCTGGTGGGACGAGGTGCTCACGAGCAAGCGGCCCGTCGTCCATGTCACGCAGGGCACGTCGGCCACCGACTCCGACCAGTTGATCGTGCCCGCGTTGCAGGCGCTGGCCGGCGAAGATGTGCTGGTGGTGGCGACCACCGGCGGCAAGCCCGTCGAATCGGTGAAACTCGACCCGCTCCCGGCCAACGTCCGGCTGGAACGCTTCATCCCCTACCACCACCTGATGCCCCACGTGATGGCGATGGTGACGAACGGCGGCTACGGCGGCGTGCAAACGGCCCTGGCCCACGGCGTGCCGCTGGTGGTGGCCGGCAGCACCGAAGACAAGCCTGAGATCGCCAACCGGGTGGCCTGGTCGGGCACCGGCCTCAACCTCAAGACCAAGACGCCCACCCCGGACCAGGTGCGGACAGCCGTGCGGCAGGTGCTCGCCGAGCCGCGCTTCCGCCAGCAGGCCCAGCAGATGCAAGCCGCCATCGCGCAGTACGATGCGCCCGCCGAAGCGGTCCTGCTCCTGGAACAACTGGCCGCCACCAAACAGCCGGTGGTGCAGCGCATCGCCGCCCCCGTGGGCGCGGCCCGGCTCAAGGCGGCCGGCCCCGCCTGATCCGCCGCTGCTCTCCCGCCCCCATGCCGGACACGCCGCCGGTATGGGGGCGCTTGCTTTCACCGCGGCTCGATTCACGGTTATGGACCGCGACATCCGGTCATTCAGCCGTATTTTGCACCGCGAAGAACAAGACTTATATCAATAACCTTCGCGTCCTTCGTTCCTTCGCGGTGAACTCATGAACAGATGCCGGCGGAATCCGTTGACTCCGGCTGCTGGGGCGGGGTATAATGAAAGCACCGCTGTGCTGCGCGAACGAAGCTGAATAGTGATTGCGAGGATGCGATGCGTCGAGGGCTGACGACAACGGGGTTGCTGCTCATCTGGACGGTATTGGCGCTCTACCCGAATCCGATGATGCTGGGGCGCGCCGTCGCGCAAAGCTGGACGCCGGTGATCGACGCGGACGCCGTGCGCGATGTGGCCGCGACCTTGCCCGACGACCCGCACCAGATCGAAGCCGCGGTCCTGGGCAGCATTGTGCCCTACGGCGTGCCCTGGGAGACGTATGGCGTGCCGTGGTACTTCCCCACCCCGGCGGAAGTGCTGGCGACGGGCCGCGGCGATTGCCAGGGCCGCGCGGTCGTCTTCGCCAGCCTGCTCAAAGCCAAGGGCATCCCCTTCAGCCTCGAAGCATCGTTCGACCATATCTGGGTCGATTACCCCGGTAAGAACCCCAACGCCATGGAAAACCCGCAGGTAAGCATCGCCAAAAAGGCGCCCGATGAGTCCTACGGCTTCCATCTGCCCGCCGACTGGAATCTCCAGCAAAGCTGGGAGATCGAGCGCGCCTACTTCCTCGATCCCGCGCCCGGCTGGCGGTGGGCCGTGCTGGGGCTGGGCTGGGTGCTGATTCTGGCGCGCCGCCGCCTGCTCAGCCGCTTCGCCCGGCGGCCCGCACCCGCCGTCGCTCATGCCGATTACGTTCCGTAAAGTCTTCCGCGACCTCAGCAAACGGCGCCTGCGTTCGCTCCTGACGGTGATCGGCATCATCGTCGGCGTGGCCGGCATCGTCGCGATCATCACCACCGCGAAGAACCTGACCGCCGCGCAGAGCCAGGCGTACAACAACAGTTCGCAGCAAGACCAGAGCTGGGGCGCCAACGGCGTCACCGCAGCCGTGATCGCCGCCGTGCTGCAACACCCCAACGTGGCCGCCGCCGAGCGCCGCGCCGACTACTTCACCAAGTGGTCGCCGGGCGACGCCTGGCGCGACATCTATTTCCTGGGCCTGGAGGACTTCACCAACCAGCAGGTCAACAAGATCGACCTGGTCGCCGGGCAATGGCCGCGCCGTGGCGAGGTCGTCTTCGAGCGGTCGATCCGCGACGTGGTGCCGCTAGAGATCGGCGACACCATCGAGTACCGCGCGGGACCGGACGGCGCGGTGCGCCACGCAGTGGTCAGCGGGTTCGCCAAATCGCCCACCTATCCCGCCGCCAGCATCATCGGCACCGCCGTGGCCTATGCGCCCGCGGGCGACGTACGGCGCATGTACGGTGGCACCGACGACAGCCAGATCATCATCCGCCTGAAGGACTTCGCGCTACGCGACACCACGCGCGCCGACCTGGAACGCCTCTACGCGCGGCATAATCTGCCCTACGGCGGCTTCCGCCAGCGCAACCCCGACAACTACCCCGGCAAGCAGGCGCTCGACGCGCTCATCCTGCTGATGGGCATCTTCTCCTTAGTCGGCCTGCTGATCAGCGGCTTCCTGGTCGCCAACACCCTGGCCGCGGTGATCGGCGAGCAGATGGCCGAGATCGGGGCGATGAAAGCCGTGGGCGCCACCAGCGGGCGCATCCTGCGCATCTACCTGGCCGCGGGGCTGCTCTATGGGCTGACCGGCAGCGCGATCGGGCTGATCCTCGGCGTGGGCGGGGCCTACGCGCTGATCAGCTACCTGGGCACCCTGCTCAACCTCGACCTGAGCGGGTTCGCGCCCGACCCCCTGGGCCTGCTGGCCGGGCTGGCCGTGGGCCTGGGCGTGACCGTCCTCGCGGCGATTATCCCGGCCTGGCGGGGCACTGTCATCCCGGTGCGCGCCGCGCTCGGCTCCTACGGCATCAACGCCACCTATGGGCAGGGCGCCGTGGACCGGCTGGTGCAGCGGTTCAGCGGCCTGCCGCGCGTCCCCGCTATGGCCCTGCGCAACCTGGCCCGCCGCAAAGGCCGCAACGCCGTGACCCTGCTGGTGATCGCCTTTTCCACCGCCGCTTTCCTGGCCGCCCAGGGCACCAGCGCCTCGGTGGATCGCTCGATCAACGATTGGTTCAACGTCTATGACATCGACGCCTTTGTCTGGTTCGATCAGCCGGTGGCCCAGGGCTTCGCCAAGACGCTGCAAACCATCCCCGATGTCACCGGCGTGGACGCCTGGGCCAACACCGGCGCGACCATCGAAGACACCCGCACCACGCTCTGGGGCATCCCGGCGGACACGGCGCTCTATCGCTATCAACTCGTCAGCGGGCGCTGGTATCGCTCGGACGACACCGATGCCGCCGTGATCAGCGCGGTGCTGGCCGAGAAGCGCGGCTACCACCTGGGCGACCGCTTCACGCTCAACGTGGGCAGCGAGAGCGCCACGCTCCAGGTCATCGGCATGGTGTCCGACAATATCAACAGCCTGGGTTCGACGGCGGTGGGCAAAGTGTTTGTGCCGCTCGACGTGGCCGCCCGCCTGATGCACCGGCAGAACAACGCCGATTTCTTCGCCGTGCAACTCGCCGACCGCACGCCCGCCGGGGTCGATAAGGCCCTCGCGGCCATCGAGCGCAAGTTCCGCGGCTTGCAGCCGGGCATGCAGTCCTGGCACCAGAACCGCGCCGATGCGCTGAACCAGACGCGCATCCTGTCGCTGCTGCTCTATGCCATGGTCATCATCGTGGCCGTCATCGGCGGCATCGGCATCGCCAACACGCTAACGCTGAATGTGCTCGAACGTCGTCGCGAGATCGGCGTGATGCGGGCCATCGGCGCGGGCAACAGCCACCTGGTGCAAGCCTTCCTGACCGAGGCCCTGTTCCTCGGCGGCGCGGGCTACCTGCTCGGCCTGGCCCTCGGCGTGCCGCTGGCGCGCCTGCTCGTCTTCGCCCTCAGCGCCGTGCTGTTCGAGATCTCGTTCCATTTCCCGGCAGAGAGTATACTGGATGCGGGGCTGTTCACCCTGGTGCTGACCGCCGTCGCCAGCGTCGGCCCCGCGCTGGGCGCTGCGCGGATGCGCATCCGCGAAGCCTTGCGCTACGAATAAGCTGCGTTGCAACCTGGGCCGGGCGCCCGCTATCCCGCGCCGGCCTCTGGAAAGGATCTCCTGGTGAGCACCGACCTTGACCCCGACATCCAGTCCCGCATCGCGCTGGACGGCGACGGCGACCTGGATTTCGTGCCGGAAGCGCCGCGCCGCCGCGGGCGCCGCCTCGCGCTGATCGCGGGCGCCGTCGTGCTGCTGCTCATCCTCGGCGCGGGCGCAGCCCGGCTGCTGGCCGCGCCGCCCGCGCTCAACACGGTCCCGGTGGTGCGCGGCGACATCCGGTCCACGGTCGAGACCAACGGGCGCCTGGAGGCGCTCACTTCGGTCCAGGTGGCTTTCAAAACCAGCGGGCGCCTGGTGCGCGTGCGGGTCCACGAGGGCGACACGGTGGCCGCCGGGGCGGTGCTGGCCGAGCAGGACACCGCCGCGCTGGACCGCCAGCTACGGCAGGCGCAGACGGACGTGACCATTGCCCAACTCAAGCTGCAACAGGCCAAGGAAGGCCCGCGCCCTGATGAACTGGCCGCGGCGGAGGCCGACCTGAGTAGCGCCCTGGCCGCGCTCAATCAACTCAAGAGCGGCGGCCAGGCGGCGGACATCCGCGCCGCGCAGGCCGCGCTGGCCCAGGCCGTCGCCAGGCGCGACGAGGTCAAGCGCGGGGCCACCGTCGCGCAGATCGCCAGCGCGGAAGCCACCCTGCGCGAGGCCCAGGCCGGACTGACCAAGGCGCGCCAGGGCGCCGGTCCCAATGACATCGCCGCTGCCGAAGCCGCCGTGCGCCAGGCCCAGGCCGGGCTGGAGCGGGCCAAGCAACCCGCCCACCCGGAGGACATCGCCGCCGCCCAGGCCGCCGTGCGCGAGGCCCAGGCCGGGCTGGACAAGGTGAAGGCCGGCCCCACCGCCGCCGACCTCGCCGCCGCCCAGGCGCGCGTCGATCAGGCCAAAGCCAACCGCAACCAGGTCTCGGCGACCATGTCCAACGCCAAGGAGCAAGCGCGCTTGCAAATGGAGCAGGCCGCCAACGCCGTGCGCAACGCCCAGGACCACTACAGCACCATCGCCCACAACAACGACGAGTTCTACCGTAACCGCGGCAAGAAGGTGCCCGACGACGCCCAGCAGGCCGAAGACGCCGCCCGGCGCGCGATGGAGGATGCGCAGAGCGGGCTGCAACAGGCCCAATTGGCCTACGAAGCGGCCAAGCAGAACGAGATCGCCGGGCTGGGCCAGGCCGATGCCGCCATCCGGGAGTCGCAGGCCGCGCTCGATAAGCTGCAGGCGGGGCCCACCGCCGCCGACCTGGCCGCGGCGCAATCGAGCGTGGACCAGGCGCAGGCCAACCTCGCCAAGTTGCAGGCCGGCCCCGGCGCCGAGGATGTGGCCGCCGCCCAGGCCGCGGTGGACCAGGCGCAGGCCAATCTCGCCAAGCTGAAGGCAGGATCAACCGCCGAAGACCTGGCCGCCGCCCAGGCGAGCGTGGACCGCGCCCAGGCCGCCCTCGACGAACTCCGCGCCGGCCCCACCGCCGAGGCATTGCGCGCGGCCCAGGCCGCCGTGGACCAGGCCCAGGCCAATCTCGACAAGGTGAAGCAAGGGGGCACATCCGCTGATCGCGCCGCCGCCGAAGCGCAGGTGGCCGCCGCCCAGGCCGCGCTCGATCTCAAGAAGCAAGGCCCCACGGCCACCGACATCGCGCTGCTGGAGCAGCAGGTGCAACTGGCACAGTACGAAGTCGAAAACGCCACCGCCGCGCTGGCCGATGCCCGCCTCACCGCGCCGTTCGCCGGGACCGTGCTCACCATCGACGGCAAGGAGGGCGAACTGGTGAGCGGGGGCGCGCCCGTCGTGGAACTGGCGCGCCTCTCGACTCTGCGCGTGCGCGCCGACATCGACGAACTCGACGTGGGCCGCGTGCAGCCAGGCCAGCCCGTCACGGTTACGCTCGACGCCTATCCCGGCGAGAAGCTGCCGGGCAGCATCGAGACGGTGGCCCCCGGCGCCACCCAGCAGCAGGGCAGCACCGTCTACGCCGCCACGGTGGTCTTCACCCCCACCGCCGGAGTCACGCCCCGCCCCGGCATGGCCGCGAGCCTGCTCATCACCGCCCAGCACAAGCGCGACGTGCTGCTGGTGCCCAACCGCGCCCTCGAACAGATCGGCGCCAACCGCTTCGTCACCATCGTGGAAGGCGACACGCAACGCAAGCAGCGGGTCGAGATCGGCCTCTCCAACGCCGACAGCACCGAGATCGTGGACGACGGCAGCCTGACCGCCGGCCAGCAGGTGCTGGTGCATTAGTCCATCCGACCTGGCCCAAGCGGCCCATCCCGGTGGGGCGGCAACCGGCCCGGCTAATGCCGGGCCGGTGTACCCCCAATATCGGGGTGAGGCGGCAGGCGCGATAAATCG
>DASSGZ010000410.1:0-15262 GCA_035693165.1 Chloroflexia bacterium
AGGCAGAAAGCGTGCCAGGGCCGCCCACGCGGGCGGCCCTGGCACCACAGGATTATTCGATTTAGCTATAGTCCGGTCAGGGCCGGCACCACTCGTACATACGCGGGAAGGGGATCGTTTCGCGGACATGGGGCAGCCCGCCGATCCAGGCGGTGACCCGCTCGACGCCCATGCCGAAGCCCGAGTGGGGCACGCTGCCGTAGCGGCGCACATCCAGGTACCACTCATACGCCTCGCGCGGCAAGTTGTGCGCGCGCATGCGCTCTTCCAGCAGCGCCAGGTCGTGGATGCGCTGGCTGCCGCCGCAGATCTCGCCGTAGCCCTCCGGGGCGATCAGGTCGGCGGCCAGCACCACGTCGGGCCGCTGCGGATCGGGCTGCATGTAGAAGGCTTTGATCGCCGTCGGGTAGTGGGTGATAAACAGCGGCTTGTCGTACTGGCTGCCCAGCGCCGTCTCCTCGTCGCCGCCGAAGTCGTCGCCCCACTTCGCGTCGGGGTTCACGGTGCGCTGCAAATAGGCGATGGCCTCGTCGTAGGTGATGCGCGGGAAGGGCGGCATGATCTTTTCCAGCTTGCTGGTATCACGCTCCAGCACCTTCAGTTCCTCTTTGTGCGTGTCGAGCACCGTCTGGACAATATAGGAGACAAACTGCTCTTCTAGTTCCAGCAGGCCCGGCAGTTCCATAAACGCCACCTCGGGCTCGACCATCCAGAACTCCATCAGATGGCGGCGCGTCTTCGACTTCTCGGCGCGGAAGGTGGGGCCGAAGCAATAGACCTTGCCCAGGCTGCCGATGGCGGCCTCGTTGTAAAGCTGGCCGCTCTGGCTCAGGAAAGCAGGCTGGCCGAAGTAATCGATCTCGAACAGCGTCGAGGTTCCCTCGGCGGCGCTCGGCGTCAGGATCGGCGCATCGACCAGCGTGAAGGCGTGGCTATCGAGATAATCGCGCACGGCCTTGATCACTCCGGCGCGCAACTTCAGCGCGGCGTTCTGCCGGGACGAGCGCAGCCACAGGTGGCGGTTCTCCATCAGGAACGCGACGCCGTGCTCTTTCTCGGCGATGGGGTAGTCTTGCGTATACTGGTAGACCTCGACATGCCGCACCGAGACCTCCACGCCGCCCGGCGCACGCTCGTCGGCGCGCACGGTGCCGGTGGCGGCGAAGGCCGACTCCAGCGTCAGCTTATCGGCGGCCTCCCAGTCCGCGGCGCTCAGGTCGCCCTTGAAGGCAACAAGCTGGCAAACGCCGGTGCCGTCGCGCATGACGATAAATTGCAGCTTGCCCTTCGACCGGTGGTGCTGCACCCAGCCGCGCACGGTGACTTCCTGCCCCACATGGTCCGGCAGATCGCGGATATAGACGACGGGGGCTGCCGCCGCGGGCGCGGCCTGTTCCTTCACTTCAGTGTCCGACATGGCTCTCTCCTCCAGACCCGTTCTCGCCGTGTGCGGAACGCGGCAGTGTACTATACCACAACCGGGCCGGGCTTAGCTACCCGCAGGCGCCTCGGCGGGGCCGTCGCTCGCGCTATCACCATCGGCCAGGGGCAGTTCGACATAGAACGTGCTGCCCACGTCCAACTCCGACTCGGCCCAGATGCGCCCCTCGTGGCGTTCGACAATCTGGCGGCTGATGTAGAGGCCGAGGCCTAGCCCGCGCTGGTGGGCATAGACATCGTGCGAGCGGAAGAAGCGATCGAATAGCCGGGGCAGATCGTCCGGGGGGATCCCGGCGCCGCGATCCAGCACGGCCACCCGGATCCGGTCATCGAGGCGCGTAATGGTGCATGTTACCGCCCCCGCCGTCGAGTACTTGAGCGCGTTGGTCAGCAAGTTGACGAAAACCTGCTCCAGGCGCCCCGGATCGCAGCGCACCAGCCCATCGTCCTCGCCCACCAGTTGGAGATCGTCCTCGCGTGCGCCGGCAACCGGGCGCACGCTGTCGATCGCCCCGCGCAGCACCGCATGGATCGAGCACCGCTGCCAGTGAAACTCCACCCGGCCGGCCTGGATGCGGCCCATGTCGAGCAGATCGTCGATCAGTTCGGTGAGGCGGCTCACCTGGGCCACGATGGACCCCAGCATCCGGGTGTCGCGCTCGGCGACGGTGTAGCCTGGCGCCATGCGCCGGTGCAACAGGTCGGCATAGCCCTTGATCGCCGTGATCGGCGTGCGCAACTCGTGGGCGGCAATCGAGAGAAAATCCTCTTGCCGGCGCGCCACTTCCAATTCGGCGCGCACCCGCTCCAACTCCTGCGAGACACTGACATCGCGCGTCACCGCGATCACGCCGATGATCGCGCCTGCGGCATCCAGGTACGGGGCAAAGACGCTTTCCACAGTGCGCAGGCGGTCGCTATGCACGTGAGACATCGCGGCCAGCGTCACCCCCGTGGTCAGTACCGTATCGAAGGTCTGATCCCAATCATGCAAGGGCTCCACGCGGTATTGCGCATAGCGCTCATAATTACGCATGAGCTCATCGTGCGACACACCGACGACGGCGGTGTGCAGGCCGATGAGTTCTTGCGCCGCTGGATTGATCAGGATGATCGTGCCCTCGCGGTCGTAGACGATCAGCGCGTCGTGCATCGCGCGGATGATGCTGTCGAGCTGGCGCTGCTGGCTGAGCACCGTGCTGTAGAGCATCTGGTTGTCGATGGCGACGGCGGCCTGGCTGGCGAAGAGGGTCAGGGTGCGAACGTCTTCGGGCGTGAAGGGCGTGAAGACCATGCTGAACACGGTAATCGTGCCGAAGGGCCGGCCCCCGCGCAGCAACGGCACAGCCAGGGCATTGGTCACATGCTGCTCGCTGGCCCGCGGGATCGCGCCGGCGAAGTGCTGGTAGCTATTCTGCACCTGGGGCCGGCCCGTGGCGAACGCCGTGCCGGTGACGCCCTCGCCGGGCGCCACGGGCGGATAATCGTAGGCCGTGCCGCTCGACATGCGCGTCACCAGTTTGCCCGAGTCCTCGTCCCAGAGGATCAACGCGCCGCCGCTGGCGCCGACCAGATCGACAGAGCGCCCGATCAGCATGCGCAGGACCGTCTCCAGGTCGAGCGTGGCCTCCAGTGAGGTCGCCAGAGCCTGCATCGTTTCGAGCGCCCCGGCGCGGTGTTCGGCGGCACTCAGGGCGCGGGTATGCACCAGCAACTGCGCGGCCAGCCGCGCCAGGCGCCGGATCAGTGCCTGCTCCAGCGGAGTGTAGTAATGGGGGGTAGGCCCGGCTAGATAAATTGCGCCCAGGAAGTCGCCGTCGCTCTGGAGCGGCGCCGCCAGCATCGTGTTCGCGCCGATCCCGCGGGCCAGAATACGCCCGACCAGCGTCTGGCGGGTGGCCGCCTCGTAATCTTCGACAATGAACAACTCGCCCCGTCGCAGAGTCTGGTATAGCCGGCTTTCCAGGGAGAACTCCAGCACGGGGGGTAACGCCGCTAGCGGCACACCCTCGGTCGCCACAAGGCGCAGGTCGCCGGTATGGGGATCGCGCAACACGACTCCGCTCCACGGCACGCCCGCCAGTTCGACAGCCGTGGCGGCGATGCGCGCCAGCAGCGCGTCGGGGCGGGTCGAGCGCGCCACCGCCTCGCTGAAAGCCAGCAGCGTGTCCACGGCGCCGGCCGGCAGTGCCGGCACAGCCGGCGGCTCAGGCGGGGGCGCGCCGGTGGGACGACCGGCGGAGTCAGGACTCATGTAGATCTCCTGGGCAGGGCGGGCCAGGGATGCGGAGCAATCTCCGGCTCCGGCAAGGAAAGAGGGACGGCGCCGCTCGCGGGGCGAGCGGCGCCGTCGGCGGTTAACCCAGCGCGGCCATCGCCTTGGCAAGCGCCTCGCGCGAGGGGCGCAGGCGCGACTCGTCCAACTGGACCAGCGGAGTTTCCGTCAGTTGCTGCACTTCCACCAGTGTGGGGCGCGCCTCGTTGATGTAGACCAGGCCGGTGATAAACTCCTGGCCGGCCTGGGCCTCCTGTAGCATATTCAAGGCCCGCACCCGGTCGGTCGGGTCGTAGCTCTGGTCCAGCTTCTTGAGCTGGATGACCGACCCATCGTGCATTTCGACGGCGATTGTGGTGCCCGGATCGTAGTCGACCGTGATCTCCTCATAGCGCGGCACATAGGTGATATCGTGCAGGCGCTCTTCGTTCGCTTTGCCGTAGGCGTAGCTCTTAGTCGACTCTTCATGGTTGTTGAAGGTGACACACGGGCTGATGATGTCGAGCATCGCCGTGCCCTTGAAGCTGAACGCCGCCTTCAGCAACTCGCGCACCTGCTTGGCGTCGCCGGCGAAGCTGCGCGCGACGAAGCCGCACCCGGCGATGATCGCTTCCTGGCAGAGGTCAATCGGCGGCAGCTCGTTCTTACCGGCATACTTGAGGATCTGGCCCACATCGGCGGTGGCCGAGAACTGGCCCTTGGTCAGCCCATAGACGCCGTTGTTCTCGACGATATAGACCATGCGCACGTTGCGGCGCAGCAGGTGCTTGAACTGGCCCATGCCGATGCTGCCGGTGTCACCGTCGCCGCTGACGGCGATGGCTTCCAGGTTGCGATTGACCGTCGTCGCCCCCGTCGTCACCGACGGCATGCGCCCGTGCAGCGCGTTGAAGCCGTGCGAGCGGTTCAGGAAGTAGGCGGGCGACTTGCTGGAGCAGCCGATGCCGCTCATCTTGATGATCTTGTGCGGCGGGAGCGACAACTCATAGGCAACCGCCATGATCTGGCTGGAGATGGAGTCGTGGCCGCACCCCTGGCACAGGGTAGATGGATTGCCCTTGTAGTCCGCCCGCTCCAGGCCGATCCGGTTGACCTTCGCGCCGGCCGGTTGGCCCGCGGGGCGATTAGCCGTTGTGACCATTGGTATTGGTCTCCTTCCCCATGATGGCTTCCGCCACGAAGCGGGCCGTCAGCGGCAGACCATCACAATGGGCGACGCTGCGGATGGAAGTGGCACGCTCCGGCATATATAGCTGGATCAATTGGCGCATCTGGCCGTCGAAGTTCAGTTCCACGACGTAGATCACCTCGTGCTGTTCGACGAATTCGCGCAAGGTCTCTTCGAGCGGGAGGGCGCGCAGGCGCAGGTAGCTGGTCTCGACCCCGGCAGCGCGCAGGCGGTCGCGGGCCTCGCAGACGGCGGAGTCGGCGGAGCCATAGGCCACGATGCCGATTTTCGCGCCCTCGCGGCGGTCCACCACCGGTTTGGGCACCATGGTCCGCGCCGTGTCGTGCTTCTTGAACAGGCGGGTCAGGTTGTTCAGCCAGTCGTCCGGGCGCTCGCTATAGATGGCGCGCTCGTTGTGGCCGGTGCCGCGGGTGAAGTAGGCCGACAGCGGGTGGGTGTTGCCCGGCAGCGTGCGGTAGGGAATGCCGTCGCCGTCCACGTCGCGATAGCGGGCGAACTCCCCGGCGGCCTTGATATCCTCGGCGGTGAGCACCTTGCCGCGATCCAGCGGCGTCTCGGGATACTCGAAGGGATCGGTCATCCAGAGGTTCATGCCGATGTCGAGGTCGCTCAGCACGAATATCGGCGTCTGCAGGCGCTCGGCCAGGTCGAAGGCCTCATAGCCGAACTCGAAGCACTCGGCCACCGAGCCGGGCAGCAAGACCACCTGGCGCGTATCGCCGTGGCCCAGGTAGTAGACCGGCAGCACATCGCCCTGCGAGACGCGGGTCGGCAGGCCGGTGCTCGGTCCCATACGCATGATGTCCCAGATGACGCCGGGGATCTCGGCGAAGAAGCCCATGCCGGCGAACTCGGTCATCAGCGAGATGCCGGGACCGCTGGTCGCGGTCATGGCGCGCGCCCCGGCCCAGCCGGCGCCCAGCACCATGCCGATGGCGGCCAGTTCATCTTCGGCCTGCACAATGGCGAACGTCGCCTCGCCCGTCTCCGGGTCGCGGCGGAACTCGTTCAGATAATCGGTCAGGGCATCGAACACGCTGGTCGACGGGGTGATCGGGTACCAGGCGCCGAAGCTGACGCCGCCGAACACCGCGCCCAGCGCCGCCGCCGAGTTGCCGTCGATCAGTACCTTGCCCGCCGTCCCGTTCATCCGCTCGACGCGATAGGGATCTTGCTTGGGCAGGTTGGCCCGCACATATTCGGCCGCCGCGCTAACCACCCCGTAGTTCAGATCCACTGCCTTGGTTTTGCCCTTGAAGTGGTACGACAGGGCGTTCTTGATCTCGTCAAACTCGATCTGCAGCAGTTCGGCTAGCGCGCCGACATAGACCATGTTCGCCACATAGTCGCGCAATTTGGCATCTGCGCCCGAATTCTTGACCATCTCCTTCACCGGGAGCGGATAATAAGTCACATCCGCGCGCCGGTTGGCAAATGTCAGATCCTCAGGATAGATGCAGACGCCACCCACCGGCAGAGACGCCAGGTCGGCATCGGCCGTCTGCGGGTTAAAAGCCACCAACACCTCAGTCACTTCACGGCGTGCAATATACCCATCCTTGCTGACCCGGATGGTGTACCAGGTCGGCAGGCCCGAGATATTCGACGGGAACAGATTCTTACCGTTAACCGGGATGCCCATCTTGAAGAGCGCGCGGATCAACGTCGAGTTCGCCGTCTGGCTCCCCGACCCGTTCACCGTGGCGGCGACGATCGAGAAGTCGTTGACGACCTCGGGCCGCTCCGGCGCGGTTGCCGGTTGGGGTCTAGTTTGCACGTCTGGCGTGCTTACCATGCAGTCTACCTCCTCGTAGAAAACCCAGGGAGTCGTGCGGCCCACTGGGCACACCTTACATTACTTGCATCCATCATTATACACCCAAAGGGCTTTCCGCGCATCCTCAGCGGTGGGGCGGCGAACTCAGCCGGGGGTGATCTCGTCGACCGGGTCGATCAGTTGCTCGTCGGTGGGTTCGTCGCGGCTGTCGCCGGCGGCCTCCGGCCCGACCAGGTTGCCCGGCCCGCGCATGGGCGGCACCACCGGGGTGACGGCGTCTTCGGTGGCGCCCATGTGCGTAGATGGCTTACCGCCGCGGGTCGCTTCCTGGCGGCCTTCGTGGCTCACCTGGGTCTGGTCCAGCTCCTCGCGCACATCCGCCGGCTGCACCTCGGGCGACTGCGGAACGGGGTCCGTGCTTTTGTCTGCCATCGTCGTTCCTCCTTACATCCCATCGTATCGCATGTGAGGCCGCTCATTCGTGCGCAGCCTCATCCTATTGTAAACGATCTCGTCTTTATCTGCCGCGCGCTCGCCCGGTTGAGATAGGCCCGCGTTTTCTGGTACAATTGGGCTATGACCGATACACCCTTCGCCTGGGACCGCCTGCCGCGCGGGTTCCTGGCCCTCTCGCCCATGGCCGGCGTCACCGATAGCCCCTTCCGCCAGATCTGCAAGCGGATGGGGGCCGATGTGCTGTTCACCGAGATGGTCAGCGCCGAGGCGTTCCTGCACCACCACAACAAGACCACGGCGATCATGCTCCACTACGAGCCGTTCGAGCACCCGATCATCTGCCAGTTGATGGGCAGCGACCCGGCCCGGCTGGCCGAGGCGGCGCGGCGGATCGAGGACTATGGGTTCGACGGCGTGGACCTCAACATGGGCTGCCCGGCGCAGAAGATCTACGGCAACCGCTGCGGCTCCTCGCTGCTGGAGTATCCCGACGAGGCGGCGGAGATCGTCTATGCCATGAGCAAGGCCACGCGCCTGCCGGTGTCGGTGAAAATGCGCGCGGGCGTGACCGGTAATGTGCAGCCCGCCTTTGCCCGGCGCATGATCGAGGCCGGGGCCAGGGCGCTGACGATCCATCCGCGGACCAAGGAGCAGGCGTACCGCGGCCAGTCCGATTGGGCCATCACCCGCGCCATCGCGGCGGCGTCCCCCGTGCCGGTGATGGGCAGCGGCGACCTGATGCGCTGGGCCGACGTGGAGCGGCTGTTCGCCACGACCGGGGTGCAGGGTGCCTTCATCGCGCGCGGCTCCATGGGCAACCCCTGGATCTTCCGCCGCGCCGACTCGGCCCCGTCGATCGAGGAACTCGTGGCCGTGGTCCGCCACCAGGCGCAACTGAGCCTGGCGCTCAAGGGGCCGCACGGCCTGATCGAACTACGCAAGCACCTGGGCTGGTACTGCAAGGGCTTCGTGGGCGCTTCCGACATCCGCCGCCGCGCCACCAGTGTCGAGACTATGGACGACGTGGAAGCCCTGCTGGCCGCCGTCCTCGACGCCGTGGGCGCGGGCACGCCCATCGCTGCGTAGGCCGCTCGCCTGCCCGGCCGCCCGATAACAGGCTAATCGCGTCGCCGTTAGGAGTTATGTTAACTCGTCCCGCTCCGATCCTGATCCGATCCATCCAGTACCACGTTGTCGCCCGCCGTTAACCCGGTCTTTCCGCTTCGCGCTCTACAATCATAGTGGTGGGAACCGTCCTGCCATCGGCGGGCAGCGCCGGTGGCATCAGCAGGACTCAAACCGGCGCCCCGTGGGGGCAGCCTGCGGCAAGTTGCCGCTGCCGGCCACCAGCGTGTGGGGAGGTGATACCGATGGATACAGCGTCCACGCCATCCGCATCGCAGCCGCAAACCGACCGCTTCCTGGTCGGCATCCTGGTCGGAGTCGTTGTGTTACTGGCCGCAGCCGGGCTAAGTCTGCTGGTCTTGCGCCAGCCGCCGCCCCAGTTACCGGCCGATTCGCCGGGCGGCACTATCCAGCGCTTTTACAGCGCCCTGGAACAGCGGAACTACAGCCAGGCCTACGACCTCCTGAGCGACAGGATGGAACACAAGCCTACACGCGACTCCTTCACGCGCTACGTCGCCGACCAGTACACCTACGGTACGCAAGCGGCGCGCGCCAGTATCGACTCCGCGCAGATCGACGGCGCGACAGCCACGGTGACGGTGCGCGTGACCTACTATTACGGCGGCGGCCCGCCGCTATTGGGCTCCAACGAATATACCTCGACGGAAACCTTCACGCTCGCCCAGGAAGCCGGCGCCTGGCGCATCACCGCCCTTCCGCCCCGGTACCAGGCACCATCCTGAGAGACAGCCAGGCGCTAACAAAGGAGGCCGGCCATGAAAGTCGCACGCCGGGTCTATATTTACCTGATCAGCTACATCAGCCTCCTGCTGATGTTGTCGGGCGCATCCGATCTCTTGCGTCTGCTCCTCGACGCCATCCTGGGCACGCCGGCGCCAATCGTCGACGCGAGCTACCAGCGCGAGCAGTACAGCCGCGCCGGGGCCATACTGCTCGTCGGCGCCGCGGTCTGGGCTATACACTGGATGCTGGCGCAGCGCAGCGTGGCGGGTGGCGGCCCGGAAGCGACCGAGGAGCGCCTGTCCGTCTTGCGCAAGCTCTTGATCTACGGTGTACTCTTCACCACCGCCGCGCAGGTCTTCTTCGCCCTGTACGGGCTGATCCAGGGCGTCCTGGCATTGCACGCCGGCCCCGGCGCCGAGAGCCTATCCGGCGTGGTGAGTCGCACCGTGCCCACCCTGCTCGTGTACGGGATCGGTTGGCTCTATTACCAGCAGGTGCGCCGGCGCGATAACGCCGTCACGCCGGAACGAGGCGGCGCGGCCACGGTTCGCCGCTGGTACTACTACCTGGTCAACTTCGGCGCCCTGTCGTTCGCTATGAGCGGGATCGCCGGTCTCGCCCGCTATGTCTGGGAGTTGATCACCACGGGCGGAGCCATGGGGATCGTGGAAAACACCGGGTTGCCCTGGGAGTTCACCACCAACACAGGCTGGATTATCGCGGGCCTGGGGTTCTGGCTGGTACACTGGCTGCCGGTGCAGCGGCTGACCGCGGTCTCGGCCGACGAGCAACATGCGGTGCTGCGCAAGGTCTATCTGTACGGCATCATCTTCGAGACCGTGGCCGTCACGCTCACCAGCGTCGCGCTCTTCCTCTACAACCTGCTGCGCTACCTGCTGGGCACCAATCCCCTGGCGGATTCCGGTAAGTCGTTGCTCACGGCGGCCGGAGAACCGTTGCTGACGGCGCTGGTGTATGGCCTGTTCTGGGCCTATCACCGGCGGGTCCTCGCCTGGGATGCCGGGCTGGTGGGGGAAGAGCCGCGCCAGGCCGGTATCCGCCGGCTCTACCACTACCTGGTCGCGCTGATTGCCCTGGCCGTCCTGGCTTCGGGCGTCACCAGCATGTTGCGACTGCTGATCGACCTGTGGCTCGGCGGCAGCGCGACGAGCGCGCTCAACCGGCAAACCTGGGGCGACCAGATCAGTCTCTTTGCCACGCTGATCCTCGTGGGCGCGCCCGTCTGGTATGCCAACTGGTTCCGGCTACAACGCTGGGCCATGGCCGCGGACGGCAGCGCGGATCGCCAGGCGGTCCTCCGGCGGATCTACCTGTTCCTGATCCTGTTCGCCAGTGTGATCACCCTACTGGCGAGTACCGGCTGGATCATCTACCAGATCCTGCGCACGCTGGGCGAAAGCTTCAGCGGCAGCTTGATCAGCGACATGAGTTGGGCGCTAGGTGCGGCCGTCACGGGGGCGGTGCTGCTGGCCTACCACCTGCGCGTCTTGCTGGGCGATCAGCGGGCGGGAACCGGCGCACCGGTGGCCCCGCACGGCGAACCCGCTACTGTGCCGGCCCCGGTGCCGGACGACGCGCTGGCGGTGGTCGTGGCGGTGCACAGCCGCAACCCGCCCGCTATCGAGGAGGCGCTGGGGAAGTTGCAGGACATTCTACCCGCCGGTAGTGTGGTAGAGGTCTTACCCGCCGCACATGTGACGGCCGGTGAACTACGCGCCTGGCTCGCCCACCACCCGATCCCACCCGAGCCACCCGCGCTCCCGTCCGATAGCCCTCCCGGCAGCCGGCCCATACCGGCCTGATCTACAGCCTCCTGCATCCGCCCTCCCGCAGAAGCTTTGTTTGCCGCGGTGGGAGGGCGGATTGTTTGTGTGTACCCGGAATCGATCCCCAAGATGGTAGGTTTACGGTAAGGGTTCGATCCCCATTTGATACCAAAATGTGACCCCTAAGCCTGATAAGACTATGCTATATTCTTATTAGCAAGGTCGTTGCAGCAGATCCACCCCACGCCGTGGCATCCCTGCCACACAACCGCTTTGCTGGGACCGTCGAGATCAGCCGCACCGCCGCATGCCCGGCCCGCCTGCCCTACCCGCCGATAGGCGCATGGAGTGGTATGCGGCCCCATGCCGTGCATGGGCGCGGCTGGCGGATGGAACGAGAGCACACGTGCCCTGTCCACCGGGAACGCCCGTCCTCGCGCAATGAGTTGGCGCGAACGGGACCGGTGGGCAGGATTCATCCGGGCGCTTGCCATACGCTGGGCTGCACCGACGAATGTCGTATGCCGGCAGACTCCAGGAGATGGGGCAGCGCCCCGGTGCAGACGCGTGGAGCTCTCTCGTGAAGGAGTTCCCGTGTTAAGTCACAGACGAATATGGCGCGCGCCCATCCTGGCGGTGGCGATCTGTGCCGGCCTGGGATTTGCCGGGGCGCCCGCGGCGCATGCCCACGCCCCGTCCCCAGAAGCCGGCGCACCAACCATCGCCACCGCGCGCACCGGTACCTCGCGGGGGAATGCGCGCCCGGCCGCGACCCCGGCCCCCGCTCCCGCTGCCCCGGCCCAGCCCACGGCCACGGCGAAGAAAACCACCACCGCCAAAAAGGCCACCCCGGCCAAAACCACTACGGCCAAAAAGGCCACGACCACGAAAAAGGCCACCCCGGCCAAAACCGCCACGGCCAAGAAACCCGCCACGACCAAGTCGAGTAGCGCAAGCACAAAGGCCAAAAACACCGCGTCGGCGAAGAGTCCCGCTCCGGCCAAGAGCGCGGCGAAAGTCGAACGCGGCATCGCCATGCATTACTATCCGGGCCTGTTTGCCACCGTGGCCCGCAACCGCGGCATGACGCTGCGCAAGGACGTGGACGGGTACGCGAGCCGGCCAAGCTGCTCCGAGCTAGGCCGGGTGGTCGAGGCTCGTATTCGCAATCCCCGGACCGGTGTCTGGGGGCCGTGGAAACGCTACCAGATCGTCGATTGCTCGGCGCGCAAGCACCTCGCCTATCAGCGCAGCATCGGCCTGATCTTAGAGGTGGACTACGCGAGCGCGGCGAAGGCCGGGTTCGTCTACCGCGGGCGCAGCGCGGTCGAAGTCAAGCGTTAGCGAAGACCGGGCGGCGCGGCGGCGCTCCGGCACCAGGAGGCCGGCGGGGTGATCCAGTGACCACCCCGCCGGTGTGTTTATTCGGCGGGTGCTTGCGGCGCGCACCCGCTCAGGTCGATCTTCCGCAGCAGCAGCGGGCCGATGTCGCGCCCTTCCCAGAGCGGGAACAGATAGGCGCCGTCGGCGCGGTGATGCGCCTGCACGTAGAGCGCGAAGGCCTTGCGCGAGTCGTCGGGCACCGCTGCGCGCGCCTCGGCGAAGAGCGCCCGCAAGCGAGCCTCTTCGGCGGCCACCAGCGCCCGAATGGCCGCGGCGATGGCGCTGCTTTCGCGGTGGAACTCCTCCGGCAGCCCGATCATGAAGGCGTCCCAGGTACCGGCCACCAGGGCTTCGCGCACCGTCTCCGGCGACAGCATGAACCGGGCGCGGTGCAGCCGGAAGTAGTCGGCCGTCTTCACCTTGACGCGCAGGTTGTTCGGGAAGCGCACCACCCAGCCTTCCACGCCCGTGCTCGTCTCGATCAGCGGCACCACATCGTGGATGCGCTGCGCCGGCTCGCGCCCCACCAGCGGGAAGCCGTAGCGCGCGGCGATCCCGGCCAATTCGGGATAGGTGTAGTCGTAGCCGTCCAGGCGGCGCGCCCCGATCAATACCAGCGCTTCGAGCGCGCCGTAGTTGACCACGATGCGGTTCTCCGGATAGATGATCTCGAACAGCAAGGTCACATCGTCCTGCAGGTCGCGCAGGTCGTAGCGCGCCCGCAGGTGGGCCGTGGCCCACTGGGCCTGGCTGCTGGTGAAGCTGCCCCGCGTGACGATGGCCGGGCCGTCGTCCGCGCGGTAGAGGATCGCCATGCTGCCGTCCATCTTGGCCGTGATCTCACACGGCCCGGCGGGCAGCGCCTGCAGGGTCGTCTCCGGCGTCTCGCCCAGGTTGAAGAACTTCTCGAACGGCAAGGCGCGCACGGTGGCCGTGGGCACATGGACGATCAGACCGCGGCAGACGCGCTCCACGTCGTTCCAGCGGCGGGCGTAGGCCGCGCGGGCGGTGTAGTTAAACAGCAGCAACTCGCCCTGCCGCGCGGCATAGATATCGCCCAGCGCGTGGTAGGCGTTGGTGTCATAGCCATATTCGCGGACGGCCGCCAGCACCGTGGCGATACCGGGGTGCAACGTGGTGATCATCGACAAGGGCCCTTTCCTCCCGCGTAGTTTCTTCCTCATTATAGGGATGCCGGCGCGGGCGACAAGGGACTGCGGACCGGGGCACGGCTCCATCGGGCGATGGAATCGCGCCCCACCGCCCGGTCCTACCAGCCCTCGTGATGGACGTAGTCGGCATCCGCCGTGCGGCCCCGCTTGAGCGACGGCGACCGCCGGTCCGGCGCCGGGTGCCCGATGGGGATCACGCCGACCGGCGTGACTTCGGGCGGTATGCCCAGCACGGTCCGCAAGGCGTCGAGGTCGTGCGTGCCGGTGAAGCCCGCCGCCAGGCCCTCGTCCACGGCGGCCAGCAGCAAGATCATCACGGCGCAGCCGATGTCCATGTGCCAATAGGGCACCGGCCATTCGATCTCGCTGCCGTCATCGCGGATCTTATCCGGTTCCTGGTAGCGCCGGTGGTAGGCGGCCTCGCTGGTGCAGGCGACCACCAGCACCGGAGCGCCCGAAATCCAGTTGTGGAACCCGCTCGCGACGTAGCTTTCCTCACCGCAGATACGCGCGATCTCCTGCTTCAGGTCTGGGCGCGTGACGACCACGAAGGACTGGCCCTGGGTAAACCCGGCGCTCGGCGCGTGGCGAGCCAGGTCGAGCATCCGCGCGATCACCTCCGGCGCGACGGGTTCGTCGGTAAAATTGCGCACCATGCGCCGCTTGCGCACCACCTCACTAAACTCCATCGTCTCCTCCTCCTGCAGCGGGCCGGGCGCCCAGGCCGCCGGATCCCGCCGGCCGTGGACGGCACCAGGCAATAAGAGGAGCGAGGCGTGGCGACCTCGCTCCTGTAGTTACGCTCTATACTATATACCGCCGGTCAGGCCGCGCGCAACCGGGTCAGCGCGCCGCCCACAGCCCCACGGTGTCATCCGACGAGCCGGTGGCGAGCAGCGCGCCGCCGGGCGCGAAGGCCAGGCTCTGGATGCTGCCCTTGTGCCCTTCCAGGGTGCGCAGGGCCGCGCCATCGGCGGCGCGCCACAGGCGCACCGTCTCGTCATAGCTGCCGGAGGCCAGCAGGCTGCCGTCGGGGGAGAAGGCCACGGCATAGACGCCGTCGGTATGCCCGGTCAGGGTGCGCAGGGCCGCGCCGTCGGCCACCCGCCACAGCCGGATCGTGCCGTCTTCCGCCGCCGAGGCCAGCGTCTGGCCGTCGGGGGCGAAGGCCACGCTATGGACGATGTCGGTGTGGCCGGTCAGCGTGCGCAGGGCCGCGCCGTCGGCCACCCGCCACAGCCGGACGGTTTTGTTGCCGAGCGCAGCGGCCAGGGTCGCGCCGTCGGGGGCAAAAGCGACCTCATTGATCGAGGAGCCGCCCCCGTCAAGCGTGTGCAGCAGCGCGCCGTCCGCCGCCCGCCACAGCTTCAGTGTGCCGTCGAGCGACCCGGAGGCCAGCGTCTGGCCGTCGCGGCTGTAGGCCACGCTCTGCACCATGTAGCTATGGCCGGCCAGGGTACGCACCGGCTGCCCGTCGCTCACGCGCCAGATCCGCACCGTCTTGTCCTTGCTGCCGGCGGCCAGCGTTTGCCCGTCGGGGGCAAAGGCCACGCTCGTCATGCCGTCGGCGCCTTGCAGGGTGCGCAGTACCTTGCCGTCCGCCGCCCGCCACAGCTTCACCGTGCCGTCTTGCGAGGCCGTGGCAATCGTTTGCCCATCGGGGGCGACGGCCACGCCGGCCACGGTCGACGCATGGCCTGCCAGCTTGCCGGTCAGGGCAACGCGCGCGGCGCTGGCCGCCGAGATGCCTCCCGTGGCGGGCGGCGTCTCGCCTCGCGCCTCGTAGCGGAACTTGCCCAACTGGCTCAGCAGCACATCGTAGGGCGGCTGGTTCTCCGGGTGGTACTCGAACACCGCGCGCTCGAAATACTGCACCTTGTAGAGCTTGCCGTCCAGATCGGAGCGCTCCAT